>JBJMMQ010000019.1:0-24625 GCA_045804705.1 Chloroflexota bacterium | reverse complement strand
CGCCCGCCGCGACGACGCCAAGCTGGCGTCGCTGCTCAAGGCATGGCCGCCCGACGTGCCGCTGACGATGGAGTTCCAGGACCCGTCCTGGCACGTCGACGAGACGTTCGAGGCGCTCGCCCGGGCGGGTGCTGCACTCTGTGCGACGGAGCTGCCCGACGACGACCTCCCACCGACCCTCCGCCGGACGGGCCGGTTCCTGTACCTGCGCCTGCGCCGGCACGACTACACGATGCCCGAGCTCGAGGCGTGGGCGGCGCGGCTCGAGCCATTCCTGGCAGCGGGCGACGACGCGTTCGTCTTCTTACGTCATGACGAGGAGGGGCGCGGCGGTGAGTTGGCGCTCACGCTCCAGGCGCTCGTCACCGGTCGGGGCGACTGAGCCTCAGGCCGCGGCGCGGTCGCCTTCGGCCGGTCCGAACATCACGAGGAGCTCGAGTCGTTCGGCGATGTCATGGAAGCGGTGCGGGACGCCCGCCCCGACGAAGATGACCGACCCTGGCACGATGGGACGCGTCTCATCGCCGACCGTGACCACCGCCCGTCCCGCGACGACGTAGTACAGCTCGTCTTCCGTATGCGGTCGTTGCGGGTCCGTCGCGCCGGCATCGAGGGTGTAGATCCCTGCCGACAGGTCCGGTACCCGCTTGAACTCGTGGTAGAGCCGGCCGCTCGCCCCTCGAGCGGCTTCGAGATCCTCGAACTCCCAGGCATCCATGTCGCTCCTCCTCAGGCTGGCTCCACGTGCACGCCATCCGGCTCGAGACCGGCCTCAGCGAGCAGCTCGGCTGCTGCCCGGTCGCGCTCGGCATCGGTGTCGAATGACAGCAAGAGCGGCCCGGTGCCGGCGACGACGCGCAGGGCCGGTCTCGGCGCTCGGAGCGTCATCACGTGACCGGATGAGACGCGCTGAAGCTCCCCTCGGCCGAGGGCGACACCTTGCGCCATGTCCGCACACGCGACGAGCATCGTCGTCGTGGCGGCTCGGACGTCGTCGGCACCCTCATCTGCGTCCCCGCCCTCGACATCATCAGCGGGCCGTGACACGTCTCGCCCGAGCACGAACCGGACGAGGTCCGCAGGGGCCTCGCGCACGTGCTCGAGCCCTGTCCGCGTCCTGACGAGGCCTGTCACGCGAAGAGGCGATCGCTCGCCGGGTGAGAACGTGGTGGCCGGTGCCGGAAGCGCGTCTTGCGAGCGCCGGTAGATGAGATAGCCGCCTGCCAGTCCCGCGAGGATCATCGTGCCGACGACGACGAGCACGAGCGCGAGCACGAAGGCCAGCGGTGCCGTCCCGGGCGCGACGCGCTCATCGAGCACGTACCGGGCGGAGACGTCGATGTCGAGGTCGCTGAAATCGGTCCCGTACGTCGTCCTGGCATCGTCGACCGAACGCTCCTCGCGGCGCAGGAGCCCGGTGAGCGTGGCCGACGAGAACTCGGGCACATCGCGCAGCAGCACCAGAACCGCGTGCCTGGATGTGGGATCGAACACGGCCACCTCGGCGCCATCGATCTCCTCGTCGTCGCACACGTGGTCCCGATCGCGGTCCGTCCCGCAGACCAGCCGATACGCCCCGGTCCGCGATCCCACGACGTCGACCGCCGTGCCGTCGCTCGGCACGCCGGACGCGAGATCGAGGGGCACGGTCGCGCCGACCGCGTGCGTCGTGTCGATCACGATCCGGGAATCGACGTCGAGTCCCTCGGCGGCGACCTCGCGGTCGAACCAGCCGTCATCGTTCGAGACGGCGTCGTGCGGATCGCGAACGACCAACCCGGCGCCTTGGAACGTCAGGATCGATGCGGGCGCCCGGGTCGAGCGGACCGTGACTCCGCGGCGGGTCTTCGGGTCGACCAGCCAGTAGAACCACGCGAAGCCGTGCTCGTCCGGGTCCTCGATCCCATTCGCGTTCGCGTCGTCGAAGGTCTCGACCCAGGTCGTGAGGAGGGATCCGTCCATCGCGGCGTACATTCGCTCGCCCAGGTCGACACTCGAGGCGCGCGAGACCGCGGCAGGATCGAGCCGGGTCGGCGTCGCGGGGTCAGTGGCCTCGATGCCCGAGAACAGCAGCAGGCCGGCGATCACGAACAGCAGGATCGCCACTGCGACCGATCCTGGTCGTGCGGCAAAGGGACTCCCGGACGAGCTGCTCGTCAGCAGCCGAACCGATCGATCGGCGCCGTCGGTGACCGCCCCCGCACCGGAGATCATGCGATCGAGCACCCTGCCCTCCCGGCGCAGCGTACCAGTGCATCCAGGCCGAAAACGACCATCGGACGGATACGGGCTAGCATCCGTTGGTGTCCCACGTATCGTTCCGACCCGTGCTGGCCGTCCTCCTGAGCGCCGCGGTCGGGGTGACGGGGTGCGGCGCGCCAGCGGTCTCCTCCAAGCCGCCTGGGACGGCGGCCGCGACCCGAACGCCGACGGCGACCGGAGATGCGACCCAAACGACCGGGACGACCGCCTCGCCTGGCACGCGGGAAGGTGTGTCGATCGCCGCCGAGGTCGCCGTCGGCGGTCTGAGCGACCCCGTGGACGTTGCGAACGCGGGCGACGGTAGTGGGCGGCTGTTCGTCGTCGAGCAGGCCGGCATCATCCGTGTCGTGCGCGATGGGGCCGCCCTCGACCGGCCGTTCCTCGACATCCGCGAGCGGATCGCGAGCGGCGGTGAACGCGGGCTGCTCGGACTCGCCTTCCACCCCGACTATCCAAGCGATCCGCGGTTCTTCGTCGACTACACCGACGTGAATGGCGACACAGTGGTCTCCTCATTCACGGTGGGCTCGGCCACGCCGGATGTCGCCGACGCGGGCAGCGAGACGCCGCTCCTGCACGTGGACCAGCCATTCGCGAACCACAACGGCGGTGCGGTCGCGTTCGGCCCCGACGGCATGCTCTACATCGCCCTGGGCGACGGCGGGTCCGGCGGCGATCCGCAGGGCAACGGCCAGCGCCTCGACACGCTCCTCGCGAAGATCCTGCGGATCGATGTCGACGATCCGCCGTCAGGCAGCGGGTACACCGTCCCACCCGATAATCCGTTCTTCGCAACGGCTGGCGCGAAGCCCGAGATCTGGCTGACCGGGCTGCGAAACCCCTGGCGGATGCGGTTCGACGAGCCGACGCGCGACCTGTGGATCGGTGACGTCGGACAGAACGCCTGGGAGGAGATCGACGTCGCGCGAGCCGGGGTCGGCGGCCTCGACTTCGGTTGGAACCGCATGGAGGGCTTCCACTGCTTCGCGCCGGCGAACGGCTGCGACCAGACCGGCCTGACGATGCCCGTGACGGAATACGGTCACGAGGATGGCTGTGCGGTCATCGGCGGGGTCGTCGTCCACGATGCAGGCCAGGGCAAGCTCGACGGCGGCTACCTGTTCGGCGATGGCTGCTCGGACAGGGTGTGGGTCATCGACCCGACCTCGAGCGGCCCCCAGACCCCGATCCTCGCCGGACGCCTCGGCCGGACGCTCTCGTCGATCGGCGAGGGCGAGGACGGGACCGTCTACGCGACGAGCCTCGACGACGGCGAACTGCTGCGCTTGTCGGGCAGCTGAGGGCCGGCGCCAGTCCGCCTCGAGCCGTCAAGCGTGGATGATGACGTCGATCGACCCGCGCCGGCCGAGGACCTCCGCGCTCGTCCGACCGCGCCAGCGATGCACGAGCAGATCGACTGATTCACGTCCGATCGGCAGCCCCGTGATCGTCAGCTTCGTGAGCCAGTCCGGCAGCGTGGGCTGGATGAGCTCGAGCCTCTTCGCCGACGCGTCCGGACGGAGACCGAGCATCGTCGAGATCAGCGAGAACGGCGCCGCGGCGGACCATGCCTGCGGCGAACAGGCGACGGGATACGCGACGGGAGCACCGACCGCGGTCCGGTCATAGCCGCAGAAGAGCTCGGGCAGCCGGAGGTCGGGGAACCATTGAGCCGCCTCGATCAGGCGCCCGGCGATCGTGTTGGCGCCGTCGGCCGCTCCCGCACTCTTGAACCCGGCAGCCGCGAGCGCGTTGTCGTGCGGCCAGACGGAACCGGTGTGATAGCCGACCGGGTTGTAGCCGGCCTGCCCCGAGGCATAGGTGCGGATCCCCCAGCCGGAGAAGAGGTCGGGCTGGAGCATCCGGTCCGCGACGGTCATCGCCCGGGCGGCGGGGATGATGCCAGACCACAGTGCCTGGCCCGCGTTCGATCCGATGGTCGCCGCCGGACGCTTCGCGCCATCGAGGGCCATCGCGTAGAAACCGGCGTCGGGCAGCCAGAAGGCGGCATCGAATCGGTCGCGTATGTCGTTGGCGTCGGCCTCGAGCCTGGTCGCGAGGGTGATGTCGCCCCGGTGGCGCGCGAGCCTCGCCATCGCCCGCCGGGCCGCAAAGACGTACCCCTGCACCTCGGCGAGGGCGATCGGTCCCTCGCACGGAAGGCCGTCGATATGGCGGATCGCGTCCCCCGAATCCTTCCAACCCTGGTTCCGCAGGCCCAGCCGAGATCGGCGCTCGTATTCGATGAAGCCGTCGCCGTCCAGATCGCCCGACCGGTCGATCCAGTCGAGCGCCGCGAGCGCGTGCGGCCAGAGCCGCTCGACCAGCGCGTCGTCGCCCGTCCAGGCGTGGATCTCGCCGAGGAGGATGAGCCAGAGCGGCGTCGAATCGACGCTGCCGTAGTACGGGCTGTGGGGTGTCTCCCCGGCGCGCGCCATCTCGCCCGTCCGAAGCTCGTGGAGGATCTTGCCGGGCTCCGCGTCGCGCCACGGATCGTCCTCGGTCGCCTGGAGCCGGGCGAGGACCTCCAGCGTCGACTTCGCAAGCGACGGGATGAAAGCCACGGTCTCCAGAGCCGCGATGATGCTGTCGCGGCCGAATAGCGTCGTGAACCAGGGGATCCCGGCGGCGAGGTACTGCTCGCCCGATCGTGGACCGTCGTTGTGGAGCGCGTGGAGGTCGGCCACCGACCGGCGCAGCGTCCGGTCGAGGAACTCGTGGTCGGACCGGATGTTCGGCACCTCGAACCGAGGAGCGTGGGCCGGCGGCGCGACACTGACGGTCGGCTTCGTGATCGGTGTCCGGCGGGCCCCGGGCGTCTCGGCGACCTCGTTCCCGACCGTCCACTCGACCACGAACCGTCCCCGCGGGCGCAGACGGGCGGTCCAGCTCGCGACGACGCTCGTACCCGGCCAGGCCGTGGTGTCCTCAGTCGCGCGGATCCGTGCGCGCGGCAGGGTGACTGTCGTCGTGACCCGCCGGCCGTCAAGCCCGTCGTATCCGAATTCGATCTGGTCACCGTCGATCTCGATCGGCCGGAGCGTCCCCCGGGCGGCTCGCTTGTATCCGCGGACCTCGAAGATGTCGGCCATGTCGACACCGAGGCCGAGCTGGACGTCGAGCGGCTCGGTGGTCTCGGAGAAGCTCTCGATGATGACCCGCTCGTGGAGCGTGCCGTCGATCCGCCGGGCGCGGGTCACGCTGAGCTCGCGGAGGGCCAGGGGCGACCCCACGCCATGCTTGTCCGCGGGGTTGCGCCGCAGCTCTGGATTGGTGAGCTGGATCGTGTCGATCTCGCCCTCGTGATGAGGTCCCCGCAGCAACGTCAGTCCCGACCCGTTCACCCGCAGGATCGAGCTCGAGACGATCCTGGTGTCGAGGAGGTACAGACCGAGTCCACGGCTGTCCGGACGTATGTCGCCACGGGCATCCGTGAGCAGGTAGAGATTGCCGGCCTTGGCAACCTCGACATTCCCGAGATCGGTCGCGGGGATGATCGATGGCGACGGCGCCGGGATCGTTCGCGGAGCGGAACGAGCGATCATGCGGGACCTCCAGATCGTGAACGAGTTTATGGTGCCCTGAGACGGTCCGCGCCGTCGACCCCCGGTCGCAGACGGAGCCCTTGCGGGCCGGGTGCAGACTGATGCGATGCGTCTGAAAGGCCGGGGGGCCAGGCGCCGTCGGGTCGTTCACGACCCCCGGGCCACCATCGACCCATGACCCCCATCCGACCCGATCGGGTGCGACCGACGGCGGGCGCCGGTCGGAACCCGACCAGGATCGTGGCGCTGCGCCATGCGCAGCGCGTTTCTGCGCGCCCGACACGGAAGAATCCATGGCCACGTGTCCTGGCTCTCATCCTCGTGGTCGTGATGCTCGCCGGCGCGTTCGGTGCCGCCATGTCACTGATGGCCGTGGGGACCGCGGTGAACGTCCTGTCCGCGGGTCTGCCCGACCCGTCCGAGCTCCAGCAGCTGACCTTCGCCCAGCCGACGGTCGTCTTCGACCGGACGGGCAAGGTCGAGCTCGCACGCTTCCAGCGTGAGGAGCGCCGGGTCGTGGCCTTCCCCGATGTCCCGCACCTGGTCCTTGATGCGACCACCTCGGCCGAGGACCGGACGTTCTGGGCCAACAGCGGCTATGACGCCGCGGCCATCCTCGCGGCCGTCGCCGAGGGCGCGAGCGGCGTCCGGGAACGCGGAGCCTCGACCATCACCCAGCAGCTCGTTCGGGCCCGCCTGCTGCCGAGCGATGCCACCGCCGCCGGTTCCGACAAGTACATCCGGAAGGCCAAGGAGATCATCCAATCGCTCCGCCTGTCCGATGAGTTCCCGGGCGAGCCCGGCAAGGAACGCGTCATCACCGCATATCTGAACGAGATCTTCTACGGCCACGGCGCATACGGCGTCGCGGCCGCAGCGCTGATCTATTTCGGGGTATCCGACCTCTCCAAGCTGACGCCGGCACAGGCGGCGCTCCTTGCGGCCCTGCCCAAGTCGCCGTCGACGCTCGATCCCTACAAGTTCGCCGTCAAGGACAAGGACGGCCGGCTCGTGGTCCCCGCGGGATCGCCGCCTGCTCAGCGTCGCGACTGGATCCTGCAGGGGCTCGCAGAGGGCGCCCGATGGACGAGGCTCACCCAGACCGAGCTGGCCAAGGCACTCGCCGAGCCCGTCGTCCTGGCAGGCGACCAGCCGCGGAAGATGAAGGCGGGTCATTTCGACTGGCAGGTCCGTCGTCAGCTCGAATCCATCCTTGGTGATGCCAAAGCGGTGGAGACCGGCGGATACACGGTCATCACGACGCTGGACACGAAGGCGCAGGACCTCGCGGAGAAGTGGCTGACGGCCGGTGCGATCGTCCCGAACATCAGCCGCAAGAAGGGCGACGCCCTGCTCAAGTCGCTCAAGATCCCGAAGTCGGACCAGAAGTGGATCCGAGCCCTCCGGGGGAAGGACCTGCACAACGCTGCGCTGGTCGCGCTCGACTACAGGACGGGTGACGTCCTGGCCTACGCCGGGAGCGCGGGCTACAACCAGGATGCACTCACGAGCCGGAAGTTCTCGCCGAAGTTCGACGCCGCCGGCGACGGGTCTCGACAGCCCGGGTCTGCCTTCAAGCCCATCGTGTACGCGAGTGCGTTCGACTCGCGCAGGCTGACACCGGGCAGCCTCCTGCTCGACATCACCACCGAGTTCAACGCCCGGGAGAAGTGGGCCCCGCGCGATGCCGACCAGCTCGAACGCGGTCCGGTCCTCGTCCGGAAGGCATTCCAGTACTCGCTCAACATCCCGGCGATCCGCGCGCTCCAGCGGGTCGGCAACGACCAGGTCGACAAGACCGCTGAGGCGCTCGGCCTGCGCTTCACGGGCGGGCGCGACGCCTTCCTGCAGGCGGGGCTGGCCGGCGCGATCGGCACGGTCGAGGTCAAGCCGATCGACCTGACCTCCGCTTACGGGACCATCGCCAACGGAGGTGTCCGCGTGCCGCCCCGGATGATCCTCGAGATCCTTGGACCGGACGGGAAGGTCGTCTACAAGGCACCTGACCCGGAGGGCACGCAGGCGATCTCGCCGCAGGCCGCATTCCTCGTGAGCGACATCATCGCGGGCAACACCGACAAGAAGCAGAATCCGATCTGGGCGGCCAAGCTTGCGATCTACAACGGCAAGGGTGGAAGCCGACGACCGGCCGCCGTCAAGACCGGGACCGCGAACGACGCACGGGACCTTGCCACGTACGGCTTCCTCGCCCGTGGCGCCGCGGGCCATCCTTCGCTCGCGGTCGGCCTCTGGATGGGCAACAGCGACCATTCGAACCCGAAGGCGAAGGAGCCGGCGATCTCGCTCACAGCGGCAGCACCACTGTGGCACGCGTTCGTCCGCGATTACTCGAGGGGCTGGCCCGTGACCTCGTTCTCGAGGCCGGACGGCGTCGTCCGCGCCAAGATCGACGCGTGGACCGGCGGGAAGCCCGGACCGTGGACGCGCGAGACGACGAGCGAGTGGTTCATCGCCGGAACCCAGCCGGGCGCCCGCAAGGCGATCGACCCCGATGGTCTGCTCTACTCGCCGAGCTGCGGCTCGTGGCGGGTCGATCCGCTCAAGGCCGAGCTCGGACCGTCAAGCTGGGACGGTGACGTCCTGAACTGGATGAGCCGCGCCCGGAGCGGCCCCGGACGGACGGGCCCATTCGATTCGCGGACGGCATATTTCTGGGGTCGGTCTTCGTGGGGTGGGCCGATCATGGGGTCGTGCTTCGTGCGCCATACGGTCGTCAAGCACCACAAGGGGCACGACACCAAGAAGGACAAGCCGCCTGGTGACAAGAACAAGAAGCCACCGCGCCCGCACGCGACGGGGACGCCGCCTCCGCCGGCGAACTAGGCGAGCGCCGCGACCGCGATCCCGCGCCTGCTGGCCGCTCGCTCGATCGCGACCGAGCGGCGCCAATCGGTCAGGCGCCCGTCACCATCGAGCGCCGAGGCCGGCGTGAGGTCGATGAACGTGGCGGGGTCGGCAGCCTCGATGCGATGACCGGGCGGTCCTTCGGGGCAATGGAAGACGTCGCCCTTGGAGAGGATCTCGACGTCGTGCTCCCATTCGATGGCGAGTCGCCCCTCCGTGACGATGCCCCAGTGCGGAGCGTCGCACCAGCCCGTCGTGTAGCCACTCCGTTCCCCCATCTTGACCCGGGACATGACGAACGGGGTCATCTGCCACGTCTCGCAGTCGATCTCGCCGGGAGGGACCCGGCGCTTCGGGATGGGTGGAACGACCGGAGACAGTGGACGTTCGGAGACGATCTCGAAGCCCTGAGCTGCAAGTCCCTCATCGCTCACGTCGAGGTCTGCGTCGACCGGCTGGAACGCCGCGATCAGGACCGAGCCACTCGACTCGAAATGATGCTCGCTGCCACCCGCGCGGACGTGGAAGATCCGGCCGGCAGGGATCGTCAAGCGGCGTCGAGCGGTGACGAACCGAAGCTCGCCGGAGATGACCATGCCCCAATGGGGCAGCACGCACGGCCGCTCGAGTGAGGTACCCGCCGACCCGGAATCCGGCGCTTCGGCGAGCACGTAGGCCATCGAATCAAGGAGCGCGAACCTGATCTTCAATCCGTCCTGCTGAACGGCTCGGAGATCGATCGGCGCGACGTGCATCCGGACGTCCCTCGGTGAACGAATGTTGTCGTTGGCCTGGGGCACAGCAGTATAGCGGTGCCCGTCGATTCTGCCATTCTCGACTGTCATGCGCGTGTAACCTCGTGCGGTTCGCGCGCCGGGCTCGGCGACATCCCGGGTGTGTTCCTCTGGATACGTGGACGTCTGCCCCGTCGCCGGTCCGCACCGCCAGAGGCCTATCATCGAGATGTCGTGCCGAATCATGAGCCCGCGGCCCTGACCGCGCGATCCGTCCTCCGCCAGCCGACGGTCCTGCCGGCGGTCCCGTCGCGCCACGATCGCGAGCTCGTCGAGGCCATCCTCGACGCGATCGTGGAGGCGATCATCGTCCTCGACCCTGCCACGGGCCGCATCGTCGATGTGAACCGCGGCGCCGAGATCCTGTTCGCGCGCGATCGAGACACGATGACCGGCCTCTCGTTCGCGGACCTCGTGCGGCCGGCCGAGGCGGCCCGGTTGGCGGGTTTCATCGACCAGATCGCGGCTGGTCGACGCAATGCCTCGACCGTCATGACGGAGATCCTTCCGGCAGGCGGCCCTCCGATGTCCGTCGAAGTCGTCCTGCAGCCGCTCCCGACCGCCCACGGGACTCCCGCCATCGTTGCCATCGCCCGCGACGTGACCGACCGGATCGAGGTCCAGGTCCGCCTGCAGCGCCTCGCACAGTCGGAGCATGCCCGCGCCGCCGAGCTGAACGCCGTCATCCGGGCGATGGGAGAGGCCGTGGTCGTCTGCGGGGTCGACGGCCGGATCGTGCTGACCAACCCTGCTGCGGAGCGACTCTTCCCGGACATCCTTAGCCAGACCTACCGCGACGTCGTGGGGCTGCTGGACGATCCGGGACGCGTTGCACCGAAGCTCGGGGCACGGGCAGGCCCCATCGAGCTCGCGGTGGCCGCGGACCCGGACCGCTGGTTGGAACTGACGACCTATCCGGTCACCGTCGGGGTGGACCTCGCGGCCGCCGGCGAGGAGACCATCCTTGTCATCCGGGACGTCACCGATGCTCGCCGGCGCGAAGCGATCCGTGAGACGTTCATCGGCGTCCTGTCCCATGAGCTGCGGACGCCGGTGACGACGATCTTCGGGGGCGCCAAGCTCCTGGCGCGGGAACATTCGACCCTCGACGAGGACACGCGGCGGGGGATCTTCCGCGATATCTACGACGAGGCGGAGCGGCTCCAGCGTCTCGTCGAGGACGTCGTCGCACTCAATCGCTTCAGCGACGAGGACGGGGAGATCGGCTGGGAGCCCGTACTGCTCCAGCGGGTGGTGCCGACGGTCGCACGATCCGAGGAGTCACGCTGGCCGGGCGTGTCCTTCGTCGTGGACATCGCCTCGGGATTGCCGACGGTCGTTGCCGATCCGACCTATGTCGAGCAGGTCATCCGAAACCTTCTGTCGAATGCGGCCAAGTACGGTGGCGCGGGCTCGACCGTCACGGTGACCGCCGAAACGGGCGACGGCGAGGTCATGGTCCGGGTGACCGACGATGGTCCGGGCTTTCCCGAAGCCGAGGCGAGCCGCCTGTTCGAGCTTTTCTACAGGGCGCCCGGGACAGCAGCTTCCGCGAGTGGGGCCGGCATCGGGCTCTTCGTCTGTGCCCGGCTCATCCAGGCGATGGGTGGACGCATCTGGGCCATGCCGCGCCCCGAAGGCGGCGCCGAATTCGGGTTCGCTCTTCGCGAACTGGACGAATAGCGGTCCGATCAGGCCCAACCGCGTTTGATCGCGATCGCGACGATGACGACGGCGAAGGCGATCATCGCGGCAGCGACGATCCAGAAGTTCTGCGCATCCTCGAAGAACGCGAGCGGGAAGTTCATGCCCATGACGCCCGCGAGGACGACGGCAGGCAGGAAGACGGCCGACACGAGGGTCAGGACCTTCATGACGTCGTTCGCGTCCTTCGCGGCGCGGGCCATCTGGAGGTCGAAGGTCCCGAGCAGCAACGTCCGGAGGTTCTCGACGGCGTCGATGGTCCGGTCGAGGCGGTCCGTGAGGCCCGGCCACGGGGCGCCGATGTCGTCGTCGAGGGCCATCTCGGGCCGGGTCAGTGCCGCGAACGAGGCACGTTGCGGAGCCAGGGAGCGGCGGATCCTCGAGATCCGGCGCCGGACAGCGACGATGTCGACGAGCAGGTCGTCAGCTTTCCGCCCCCGGAGGGCGCGCTCATCGAGGCGGTCGATCTCTCGCTCGGTACCCTCGACGATGTCGAGGTAGCCGGTCAGCACCTCGTCGGCGATGGCGGCGACCAGGCCGGCCGCATCGAGTGCGCCGAGCCCTGTGTCTCCGTGGGTGGCCGCATCGAACCGGTCGAGGGCTGGTGTGGGGCCGTCGTGGACCGTCATCACCCAGTTCCGGCCGCCGACGACGTCGATCGTGTGGATCCACGGCTCGGTCCCGGCGTCGGCCTCGCGGGCCTCCTCACCCTCACCGGACTCCATCGTCAACAGGGCGAGATGCAGGTAATCCTCGAACTTGGTGACGCTGGGCTCGTGCCGCGGCTTCGCGAGACGCGCAGCCAGTCCGCGCTCGAGATCGAACGCGGCGGCGGCAGCCTCGAGGTCCTGCCCCGCCGCCCGGTCGACGTCGACCCACAGCAGGTGGCGTTCGCCGAGGCGCGATGGTCGGGCCTCATCGAGGTCGATATCGCGGTCGGTTCCGTCCGCGTCATAGAGCCTGACGCGAGGGCGGGCCGGCCCGGTCAGCGAAGCGATCCGAGGACGAGAGCCCCGGCGATGGCCAGGAGGGCCATGCCGTACTGGAGGATGTCCATGGCCCGGTCTGTCGCGGGCCTATCGGGGCGGATCACGGTCGGTCGACCGACCGAGGTCAGCGGGCGAAGCATCGATATGGTCTCCTTTTGACGGGCGACTGGGCGCCCACATCAGGAGCATGGATTCCGGCCCATACCGAGGTCCCGTCCGCACGCGCGTGGCGCCTCGCAGATGCATCGCAGTGGCTCATCGACCGGCCTCGCAGGGCTGGCGTCGCTGACATCCCGTTGTTACGCCCCGCGAGCCGGGCGTAGTCCCGCTGCGGCCCCATCGCCACGACATTGGAGACCAGTCCCGAACACGGGACAGTCAACCCCAGCAGGCGGGTGAGAGGCCCGCGATGGGGACGGAGGTACGGTATGAGCATCATCGCATGGATCGTCCTCGGCGCGATCGCCGGGTATCTCGCGGGTCTTTTCGTCAGCGGTGACGAGGGACTCGGGGTCATCGGGCACATCGTGCTCGGGATCGTGGGCGCGCTGGTCGGCGGCTTCCTGGCGAGCGTGCTGTTCAACAGCCACCCGATCGACGGCCCCTTCGACATCAGCTCGATCGTCGTTGCCACGATCGGCGCGATCATCACGGTCCTCGTGGTCGGGATGGTCACCCGGAGCTCTCGCGCAGGGCGCGGCTCCGTCTAGCAGCAGCTAGCCCGGGATCGCCGGGCACCTGGAACACGAAACGCCCGCCGGCACGGCGGGCGTTTCGTTGTCTCGCACGCCGTGGGGATGAACGCGAGTGGTGCGCGCATGCCACGAGGATGCAACGCCCTGTGTCGTCAAGGCCGGTACCGACGCCACGCACCGCCCGCCATCCTGACCGCAGTCGGTCCCCGTGCCACTGGGGGTCCGGGGGCCGACGTTCCGTCCACTCATTGACATGCCGTTGTGATGCGAAGGCGGCGAACGGGGATCAGCCTGACGCGAAGCAAGCCCTAGGCTTCAGTCACGCTAACCGAATCGAACATCTGGATGGCCAGTGACGGGGCCGATCCAGACACCAAACGGACGACCCGGGCCCCTCCCCGGGTCGTCCGTCTCCATTTCCCAGGCTGTTCGACAGGAGAAGCGTCATGACCGCACAGACGAAGCACACCGACGACACACCCGAGCCCCGGTCAGGGATCGGCGGCACCGTGGCTGATGCCGCGGGAACCATCCGGTCCGCGGCGAGCGATGCAGCCGAGCGGATCCCCGAAGTCGCGTCCGCGACTCGATCGGCCCTCGTCGAGGTCGACCGCCAGGTCGAGGCCGGCAGTGACGAGATGCTCACCGTCGGGACGGCTCTCTCGTTCGGTCTCGCGGCCGGGATGCTGCTCGCAGGGGCGAACAGGATCATGGTCCTGTCCGCATTCATCCCGGCAGCTGTCCTGGGCCTGCGCCTCCTCGACCGATCCAGCCGATCGCGCACGGGGATCCTCGGCACAGCGGCCCGTCGCCGGATGCAAGGCGCCTGATACCGGCTGGACGACAGCGACCGACCCGCTGGAACCCTACCGCACGTACGGTGATTTCACGGTTGCTCGACCGAGTGACCCCCAGTTCGGAGGCAACACCACCATGGACGACAGCAAGAGCACTTATCGCGACACCGAGGTGGACGCGAAGGAAGAGTGGCGACGATCAGACGGCGACAGCGTCGCCGATCAGGTCGGAAACGCGGGCGACGAGCTTCGTCGGCAGGCCGGCGACCTCGGCGACGACGCCGATCGCGGGATGGACCGCGCAGGCGACCAGGCCAAGAAGTGGGAGCGCGCAGCGGACGGTGACGACAGCCTGGCCGACAAGGTCGGGAATGCCGGTGACGACCTGCGCAACTCGGTGACCGATCGCTAGACGGCAGAAAGCACTGACAACGAGAGGCCCCGCCGACGGCGGGGCCTCTTGCATCCACGGAGGTCCGACCGATGCCACAGAAGGCATGGAGTCCCAAGCGCGAACGTCAGTACGAGCACATCAAGGAGTCGTACGAGGATCGCGGTATCAGCGACGATGAGGCCGAGGAGCGCGCCGCCCGAACGGTGAACAAGACGCGCGCCGAACACGGCGAGACGAAGTCGCGCAGCTCCAAATCCCGCTGATCCTCTGATCCAACCCGACGAAAGAGCGACGCCCGACCGGTTCCGGTCGGGCGTCCGCGTGTCCTCGCCGCCAGCGGGCCTGGCTGGCTCGTCAGTGGGTCCGAGAGGCCTTCCGCCCCGCAGACGCCGGTCGGTCACCCTTGCGCTTCTGTTCCGACCTTTCGGACGCGAGGTGCTTCTGGAGGAGCGCGATGACCTCGAGCTCCTCCGCCCTGTTGGTCGTGGTCGGAGGCGTGACGCGTTCCTCGGCGGCTTCCAGCAGCGCGCCGCGGAACGATCCGTCGAGATACGCATCGACGACCGCGGGATGGACGTACGAGCGGCGGGCGACGGCCGGGGTGTTCCCGAGATGGAGCGCCGTCTCCTTGACCGCGGCGACGACGTTGCGCTTCGCGGAGCGGGCATCGTCGGCGGCGCCGGCCGCCCGCAGCGCCCTGTAGGCGAGGACCGTCCCGGCCCAGGTCCGGAAGTCCTTGGCCGTGATGTTCGCACCCGAGATCTCGCGGAGATACTCGTTGACGTCCTCTGACGCTACGTCGTGCACCTCTCCGTCCCGGCCGATGTACGCGAACAGCTCCTGGCCCGGCAGCTCCTGACAGCGCCTGACGATCGCGGCCAGCCTGCGATCCCGGAGACCGACTTCGTGCCGCTGACCGGATTTGCCACGGAACCGGAAGCGGACGGCAGCGCCCTCGACGCTCACGTGGCGCCCGCGAAGCGTCGTCAGCCCGAATGACCGATTGAGCCGCGCGTACTCGTCGTTGCCGACCCTGATCAGCGTGGTCTCCAGTAGCCGGACGACCGCCGCGAGGACCTTCTCGCGCGACATCCCGGGCCGCGCCAGGTCGGCCTCGCACCGTCGCCGGATCTTCGGGAGGATCCGACCGAATTCGATGAGACGCTCGTACTTCGCCTCGTCGCGGCGCGAACGCCAGCGTTCGTGATAGCGGTACTGCTTGCGTCCGCGGGCATCGCGGCCGGTCGCCTGAAGGTGACCGTTCGCGTCCGGGCAGATCCAGACGTCTGTCCACGCCGGCGGGATCGCAAGCGCCCGGATCCGACGCAGGACCGCCGGGTCGCGGATGGGGGCGCCATCCACGGCCCGGTACGAGAAGCCACGACCGGCGCGCTTCCGGCTGATGCCTGGTCGGGCGTCGGTCGAGTAGCGAAGTCCTGCCGCGCGTGCAGAAGAGGGGCCGTCGGGAATCACGGCGCAAGACTGAGGTCGGCAGGGTCGCAGCCGCCCGCGCGCGAGGTCCGGTCGGAATGGCAGCGACGTTGCAGGCTGGGAGGCTTGTCTGGAATAGACCTGTGATGGACGGCAAGGCGGCCCGGGTTCCTGCGTTACGGACGCGCCGCCACGATCGGGGAGCAGGGCGACCATGCCGGTCGCCCGCATCTGGAGACCCCCATGACCCAGGAACCCGGTCCGCAGGACGCGGTCGTCGTCGATGACGTCCTGGTCCGTTTCGATGATCAGCTGGCGCTCGACCATGTCTCCATGACCGTGCCGACCGGTTCGATCGTCGGCCTCATCGGGCCGTCAGGAGCCGGCAAGACGACCCTTGTCCGGCTGATGACCGGGGCTCTTGCCCCGACGGAGGGGATCCTCTCGGTCCTCGGGGAGCACCCCCGCGACTTCCGGCGCGAGACGAGGGAACGCATCGGCTACATGCCGCAATCGTTCACCCTCTACCCGGATCTGACGGTCCGCGAGAATGTCGACTTCATGGCGTCCCTGTTCGGGATGCTGTTCTTCGCGCGCCGCAAGCGAACGCGCGAGGTCCTCGAGCTCCTCGACCTGTGGGATGTCCGCCGCCGCCGGGCCGGAAAGCTGTCGGGAGGCATGCAGCGGCGGCTCGAGCTGGCCGGTGCCCTCGTCCACGACCCCGCCCTCCTCTTCCTTGATGAGCCGACCGCGGGCCTCGACCCACTGCTTCGCGCGCGCATCTGGGAAGAGCTCCGCCGACTGCGCGGCGAAGGCCGCACGCTGCTCGTCACGACACAGCACGTCAACGAAGCAGAGGAATGTGATGTCGTGGCGATGATCGTCGAGGGCCGTCTGGTGGCCCTCGCGGCACCCGACGCCCTCCGACGCCAGGCGATGGGCGGCGATCTGATCGAGCTCGAGACCAAGGAGCGGTTCGATGGCATGACCCTCGCCGGGACCCCACAGATCGTCCGGATCCGCCAGGAGGGCCCTCGTCAGTTGACCCTGACCGTCGACGACGCCGGGACTGCCACGCCGGGCGTGGTGGCAGCGATCGAAGAGAAGGGCGGCTCGGTCGAGACCGTTCGAGAGCTCCACCCATCGTTCGATGACGTCTTCGGGGCCCTCGTCGCGACCGACGCACGGGCGCGTGCGGCCCTCCACGATGAGCAGACGGCCGACGCGGTGGCGGCTGCATGAGAGGCCTCGTCACCACCGTCCAGCGATTGCTGGCCATCGTCGGGAAGGAGCTCATCGAGGTCATCCGCCGCCCGGGCGCCCTGGTCAGCCTCGTGTTCGGTCCGTTCATCATCATGGCCCTGTTCGGCGCCGGCTACAGCGGCTTTCGGCGGCCGCTCGAGACCGTCGTCGTCGTACCGCCCGGCTCGAGCATCCCGACGGACACCGCCAGCTATCAGAAGCTTGCCGGGAATGGCCTGGACATCACCGCCGTCGTCCCGGATGTCGAGACCGCGGAGCAGGGCCTCGCGGCCGGCACGACCGACGTGGTGGTCATCACCCCGAAGGACCCGGAAGGTACCTTCAAGTCGGGCCAGCAGTCGGTCATCCAGGTCGTCGTCAACACGATCGATCCGATCCGCGCCGACTACGCTTCGCACCTCGCCGCGAATCTCTCGAGTGCGGTGAACCAGACGATCATCACCCGCGCGGTCGAGGAGGGACAGGGCGTCGCCCTCGCAGAAGGCCAGACGGCGGCAGCCAAGATCCCCCCAGAGGTCGTCGCTGCGCCGACCCGGGCGGAGCTGCGCAATGTCGCGCCGACCGAACCGAAGGTACTCGCGTATTACGGACCGGCGGTCCTCGCGCTGATCCTCCAGCACCTGGCCATCACGCTGATCGCGCTCGCCCTCGTGCGCGAGAGGACGAGCGGCGTGATCGAGCTCTTCCGCGTCGCGCCGATCCATGCCGGCGAAGTCATCTTCGGCAAGGTCCTCGCCTACCTCATGATCGGCGGGTTGATCGGCGGCTTGACCATCACCCTGCTGATCGTCGGGTTCGGGATCCCGCTCCTTGGTGACCCGGTCTCGCTCGCCCTGGCGATCGCGCTGCTCCTGCTCGCCTCGCTCGGGATCGGCCTGGTCGTGGCGGTCGTGTCCGACTCCGAGCGGCAGGCCGTCCAGCTGTCGCTGCTGCTCCTCCTCGCATCAGTCTTCTTCAGCGGCTTCGTCGTGGCGATCTCCGAGTTCGAACCCGCCATCCGCGTCCTCGCCTACACGCTCCCCGTCACGCACGGCATCCGCCTGATCCAGGACATCATGCTGCGCGGCTCGACAACGCAGCTCTGGGAGTACGGCGCTCTCGCCGTGATCGCCGCCGTGACGCTGACGACGGCCTGGCTGGGGCTACGACGCGGGATGGCGCGCGCCTGACCCTGACACCGCCTGAGCCTCGGCCTTCAGGTCGCCTCGCGGACGGCCTCGTAATGGGCCACGTCGATGGTCGCGAGGCGTCGCGAATCCTTGGTCAGCGTCGGCCGCGCGATATCGCCGCCGGTCGCGCGGGCGATGGCTTCCCATGACTGCCAGAGCGAGATCGTGACGAACCCGTCGGGCGGGTCGGTCGCTAGATACAGGGAACAGGGCCCCCGACCCCCATCGGCATCGGCCTGCGTCCCCACGCGGACTTCTGCGACGTAGTCCTCGAGCTCACCGGGGCGGACGGTGCCCCTGAAGAAACGCAAGAGCGCGGGGGGTTCCGCCGTCACGGACGGCAAGGCGATCTGCACGTCCAGGATCTCGAGCGTCCTCTCCACGGTCTGTGGCAGACGATCCGGGTGGAACGGCGACTCCTCGAGGGTCTCGCCGACACTGGCGACCATCGCCGCACGGCTTTCCCACACCGTCGCAACGATCCGGTCGCCGCCTGATTCGTGGTCACGACGACCGGCGTGGACCGCCACAAGCCCAGGGAGGTGTCGGACGTCCGGCAACATCACCGTCCGCATGAACGAGTCGAACTCGGAACTGACGGGGCGGAAGCGGAACACGCGCAGGACATGTCCCTCGGCTGGCATCAGCGTCCCTCAGAGCCCGTCGTCGATGCAGACAGGCTAACGGACGCAGCGAGACCATGTCATACCCCGTGAACGAACGAGAACGCGACGCCCCTGAGGGCATCGCGTTCGACTGCTCTGAAGACTCGGAGGATCAGCTCGGGCTTGCGCTGGCTCCGGTATCGACGCTCGGGGCTGCCTCGCTCGGGGCGGCCTCCTGGCTGGACTCGGTCGTTGGCACCGGCGCGACCGAGGGCCCCGTGCTCGATGACGACGAGTTACAGGCGCCGACGAAAAGGGCGGCACCGAGGATGAGGATCGCGACGAGGGACTTCAATGGTCATGTCCTCCTGGGAGAGCTGGGGGCATGGACCACCCTAAGAACAGGACCTGCACGTGCGGGCTACGGCGTCTGACTGGCGCGTTGCAGCGGCCTAGCGAACCGCGCGCAGGGCGTGCCCCTCCTCACCCGTCGCAGCGGCCTTTTCGGTGCCGCCACCGGACGCCTTTCCACTGAGCATCGCTTGGTACACCGCCTCATACCCGTCGGTCATTCGACGCGCCGAGAATCGGTCGATGACGGATGCGCGGATCGCCTCCCGGTCGAGGTCCTCGACCCGATCGACCAGGAACGCCAGCTGAGTCGCATCATCGCCGAAGAAGCCATCGACACCGTCGCGGATGATCTCGGAGAGACCGCCGACACGCCGCGCGATCACCGGCGTCCCGCAGGCCAGCGCCTCGATCGCGACGAGGCCGAACGGTTCGGGCCATGACCCGGGCATCAGCGCGGCGTACGAATCGGCGACGAGCCGGTCGCGATCCTCCTGGGCGAGCTCGCCGACGTACTCGACCAGCCCGCCCGCCGACTCGAGTGCGGGCATGAAGGCCTCGTCGAAGTAGGCGCGCTCCTTGGGCGTCGGGCCGGCCTTGGCGGCGATCCGGAGCTTGCGGCCGGTCAGCTTCGCGATCTCGATCGCCTCGACGATCCCCTTCTCCGGTGTCACTCGGCCGACGAAACAGAGCGAATCGCCGCGGCGCCGCTCGAACGGAGCGTTGTCGAGCGTCAGGCCGTTGTGGACGACGGCTGCCCACTCGACCTGGGGGTGTGCTGCCGCCTGGCTTTCGCTGATGGCGACGAGGCCGGGAGTCGGGCGCGAGAACATCTCCTCCGCGAAGGGCAGGTCGAGTCGGCCGTGGAAGGTGGACACGACGGGTGTCGGACAGACGCGCGCGAGGAGCAGGCTGATCCAGTCGAGATGGCTGTGGATGACGTCGAACTCGGCGGCGCGATCCAGAACGGACTGGACCGTCAGGATCAGGTAGTTGGCCGGATCGCCATCGAAGGTCGACAACCGGAGCGGTTCCTCGACGGTCGCGATGAGCTTGCCGGGGACGTCCGAATCCGCACTCGCGAACGTCGTCACCTCGTGGCCACGGCGATCGAGCTCTCGC
Source organism: Chloroflexota bacterium (assembly GCA_045804705.1). Taxonomy (GTDB): domain Bacteria; phylum Chloroflexota; class Limnocylindria; order Limnocylindrales; family CSP1-4; genus SPCO01. The sequence continues at coordinate 4,639 of JBJMMQ010000019.1, read as the reverse complement.
ACGAGCTCCGCGATCACTCGCTCCGTTCCGCCATACGCGTGCGGCGGCACCCGCTCCATCGGGGGTGCGACCTGGGCGATCCGGAGCGGTTCGGGCATCAGTGGACTCCTCGAGCACGACGACGACCGCGGGCCCGGGATCCGGACCCACGGTCTCGCTCGCCCCAGCCGGCGCGTCGCCGGCGATGTACGTCTCTGCGGTCAGTCGCGATCTGTGCTGACGTCGTTCTCCTCGACTCCTTCCTCGGTCTGGTCGCCTGCACCGGCGCCCGCCCCGGATCCGACTGCCGCGCCGACGACGGCGCCCGGAGGTCCAGCGACTGCCCCGCCGACGACGGCTCCGACGGCACCGCCGCCGAGGGCGCCAGTACCTGCGCCCGCCTCGTCGTCACCCTCGGTCGCCTCACCGGCCACAGCGCCGGCCGCTGCCCCGATGCCGCCGCCGACGACCGCACCGACAGGTCCACCGACGGCCATACCGACGGCCGCGCCGCCGAGCGCGCCTGCACCAGCGCCCATCGCCTCGGTCCCGTGCTCCTCGTTCTCGGCAAGGGTTCCGTCGTTGTCGTCCAGGCGGCTGTCCGTGGTGTCGAGGCTGCTGTCCGTGGTGTCGAGGCTGCTATCGGCCGTGTCGACCGTGGGATCGGCCGGATCGTCGTATCGGGGATCTCGGTCGCTGACGGACTTGGTGTAGTCCACTGGGGCCTCCTCGTCGCATGGGACATCGGCAGCAGGGCCGTGTCGGGCTGACGTCGATCGACGTCCATGCAACCGTACGGTTGGCCCAGGTGTGGGCATGTCACAGCGACGATGCGGGCACGTTGCAGTCGCATGACGGCGCCGGCCGTGACGCGCGGGCTGTCAGAGCGCCAGCGGATCTGCCTTATCCGGGTCGATCCCAAGGTCCTTCACCGCCTTGGCCGCCTTGCCGGCCGGCAGCGCGCCACAGCGCGCGAGGGCTGCCATCGTCGCGGCCGCGATGTGCGTCGGGTCGATCTCGAAGAGCGAGCGCAGAGCCTCCCGGGTGTCGCTCCGGCCGAAGCCGTCCGTTCCGAGCGCGACGTAGTGGGGCGGGAGCCAGCGGGAGACCATGTCCGGGAGGGCCTTCATCCAGTCGGTCGCCGCGATGATCGGGCCGCCGTCGTGCGGCAGGACCGTGCTCACGTGGGGCACGCGCGGCGTCTTCCCGTCCGGATGGAGCCGATTCCAACGCTCGGTCTCAAGGGCGTCACGACGCAGGAGCGGAAACGATGGCGCGCTGTAGACCTCGGCTGCGACACCGAACTTTTCCGCGAGGAGGTCGCGCGCCGCGATGACCTGCTGGAGGATCGCGCCCGACCCGACGAGCCGGACGGGATGCGCATCGCGTCCGAGATCCGGAGCAGCCGCGAACCGGTAGACGCCACGGAGGATGTCCTCGTCGGCGATGCCCTCGGGGCGAGGCGGCTGGGCATAGTTCTCGTTGTAGAGCGTGATGTAGTAGAAGACGTCCTCGGGCTTGTCGCCGTGCATGCGGGAGATGCCGTCGCGGACGACCGCCGCCAGCTCGTACGCGAAGGCCGGATCGTAGGCGCGGACGTTCGGCACGGTCGAGGCGAGGATCTGGGTGTGGCCGTCATCGTGCTGCAGGCCCTCGCCGTGGAGCGTCGTGCGACCCGCAGTGGCGCCCATGAGGAACCCGCGGCCGCGTGCGTCCCCGAACGCCCACATCTGGTCGCCGGTCCGCTGGAAGCCGAACATCGAGTAGAAGATGTAGAACGGGATGGTCGCCACGCCGTGGCTGGCGTAGGACGTGCCCGCTGCCTGGAAGCTCGCCATGGAGCCGGCTTCGGTGATGCCCTCCTCGAGGACCTGTCCGTTGGTCGCCTCGCGGTATGACAGCACGAGGTCCGAGTCGACCGGGTCGTAGCGCTGGCCCAGCGCCGCGTAGATGCCGACCTCCTTGAAGAGTGGATCCATGCCGAACGTGCGGGCCTCGTCCGGGATGATCGGCACGATCCGCGGTCCCAGCTGCGGGTCGCGGATGAGGTTGCGCAGGATCCGGGCGAAGACCATCGTCGTCGAGACCGGCGTCGTGCTCCCGGCGGCGAACTCGGCGTCGACAGCCGGGGCCGGTGCGGGCAGCGGCTCAGCACGCACGATCCGTCGCGGGATGGGTCCGCCCAGCGACCGGCGTCGCTCCACGAGGTACCGGACCTCTTCAGAATCCGGGCCCGGGTGGTAGTACGGCGCGTCCTTGAGCGTGTCGTCGGGGATCGGCAGCTCGAGGCGGTCGCGGAAGATCTTGAGCTCGGCCTCGTTGAGCTTCTTCGCCTGGTGGGTGATGTTCCGGGCCTCCACACCAGGGCCCAGCGTCCAGCCCTTCACCGTGTGGGCAAGGATGACCGTCGGTGCGCCGGTGTGCTCCGTCGCAGCCTTGTACGCGGCATAGACCTTGCGGTAATCGTGGCCGCCGCGGCGAAGCTTCGAGAGATCGTCGTCGGACAGGTGCTCGACGAGCTTCTTCAGTCGCGGATCCGGCCCGAAGAAGTGCTCGCGGATGTACGCACCGCCGGCGACAGAGAACTTCTGGAACTCGCCGTCGAGGGTCTCGTTCATCTGATGGACGAGGAGACCGTCGACGTCGCGGGCAAGGAGGTCGTCCCACTCACGGCCCCAGATCACCTTGATGACGTTCCAGCCCGCGCCGCGGAAGGCCGACTCGAGCTCCTGGATGATCTTGCCGTTGCCGCGAACGGGGCCGTCGAGCCGCTGCAGGTTGCAGTTGACGACGAAGGTCAGGTTGTCGAGGCCTTCGCGGGATGCGACATGGAGTGCGCCGAGCGATTCGGGCTCGTCGGTCTCCCCGTCGCCGAGGAACGCCCACACGCGCGACCCCGACGTATCGGCGAGCCCACGGTTCTGGAGGTACCGGTTGTAGCGGGCCTGGTAGACCGCGCTGATCGGCCCGAGACCCATCGAGACGGTCGGGAACTCCCAGAACTCGGGCATGAGCCGCGGATGCGGGTAGGAGCTGAGTCCCTTGCCGGAGACCGTCTCACGGCGGAAGTGGTCGAGCTGGTCGACAGACAGGCGTCCCTCGAGGAAGGCTCGAGCGTAGATACCCGGCGCCGCGTGACCCTGATAGAAGACCTGGTCGCCACTCGCACCGTCGTCCTTGCCGCGGAAGAAATGGTTGAAGCCGACCTCGTAGAGCGTTGCCGCGGAGGCATACGTGGCGAGGTGACCGCCGATCCCCGAGAAGCTGTTGTTCGCTCGGAGGACCATGGCGACCGCGTTCCAGCGGATCAGCCGGCGGATCCGGCGCTCCATCTCCTCGTCGCCGGGGAACGACGGCTCCTGCTCCGGGCTGATCGTGTTGATGTAGCGGGTCTGCGTCAGGGGCGGCAGGCCGACCTGCAGCTGGCGGGCGCGCTTCAGGAGCTTGTAGATGATGAACCGGGCGCGGGCCTCGCCCTCATCAGCGACGACCTGGTCGAGCGATGCGATCCAGTCGTCGGTTTCGTCGGGGTCGATGTCAGGCAGTTGGTGCTTGAATTCGTCGAAATACATCGGGTTCAGCGTAGCCCATCTTGATCGATTCGGGCAGTCACGCGACGGTAACGCCACGGTTTCGGATGCAACGCGGCTGCAACATCTATTGCAAAACGGGGACCACTCCCGAGACGGACCATCGCGCATGCTCGACCTGAAGACGTTTCCCCATGCGTCCGTCACCATGGCACGTATCAGGAGGTGACCGTGAGCACCCAGCCGCTCATCCTCGTCGCCGACGACGAACCCCGGATCACGAAGCTCGTCTCGATCGCCCTCAGCGAAGAGGGTTTCCGCGTCGTCACCGCCAACAGCGGTGAAGAGGCGCTCCAGAAGGCCGAGGAGATCCGGCCCGACATCATCCTGCTCGACATCGTGATGCCCGACCTCGACGGGATCGAGGTCATGCGCCAGCTCCGGGAGCGGCGCCCCGTGGCGGTGATCCTGCTGACCGCCAAGGGTTCGACCGCCGACAAGGCGAAGGGCCTCGACCTCGGGGCCGATGACTACATCGCAAAGCCGTTCCATCCGGACGAGCTCGCAGCACGCGTCCGCGCGGTGTTGCGCCGGTCGTCAGGAGCGTCGCCGGGATCCGGGATCCTGAAGTTCGACGACGTCGAGATCGACCTCGAACGACGGATGGTCACCCGCAATGGCGAGCTCGTCCAGCTCTCGCGCACCGAGTGGCTGCTCCTCCAGCACCTCGCGGCGAACGCGGGCAAGGTCGTCCTCCACACGGAGCTCCTGACGAAGGTCTGGGGGCCCGAGTACCGCGACGACCTCCAGTACCTGCGGGTCTGGGTGTCGCGCGTCCGCCGCAAGCTCGGCGCAGCGCCGGGCGAGCCGGGCCGCATCCGGACCTTCCAGGGCATCGGCTACCTCCTCGACGTCGAGGGCGAGGCAACCCCGCCGGCCGAGCCCGAGGACGAGATCGGCCTCGAGGGCGAGGCGACCGAAGACGACGCCGAGATGGCGAACGCGACGATCGGCTGACGCCGCGCACTCCACGCAACAGACACGGCCCGGCGGACGACCCGCCGGGCCGTTTTCGTTGCGACTCGCATCACCCGGCGCACGGTAGCCTGCGGGGATGCAGCGGTACGGAC
>JBJMMQ010000018.1:0-15441 GCA_045804705.1 Chloroflexota bacterium | reverse complement strand
CGGCGAGCTCGATGGAGTGGTGGCCACGCCTTGACGGCCGGACGGCGAAGTCAACCAGACCGCACCGAGCGCCGCGACCATCGTCACGACGACTGCGGCGACCGCGGGGCCGGCGAGGCGCGCCCACCAGCCGCGCCGTCTTGCGCCGCCGCGACCACCGACGCGGTCGCGCCAGGTCGGCTCGTCGAGTCGCTGGGGCGGAAGCCTCCATCCGTCGACGGCGGATCGGATGCGGAGACCGAGAGCCTCGTCGTCGGAGGTCGACGAAGCGTCAGGTCGATCGGGAGTCGGATCCATGGTGGTCACCTCAGATGGCGCCACGACGCGCCGGGATGTCGTTCGGCGGATCAGAGGGGGTCTCGGTCGCGAGCTGGCCCCGGAGCGTCGCGTGGGCTCGGCTCAGGATCGAGCCGACGTTGCCTGGACTGGTCCGCAGAAAGCGTCCGATCTCGGCGTAGTCGTAGCCGTAGTAGTGGCGGAGGACGAGCGCGGCACGAACGTCAGGTTTGAGCCCCGCGAGCGCGTCGGCGATCTCGTCGCGGTCCGCGACGTGTCGGGCGGGATCGCCCTCGAATGCATCCTGTTGCAGCGTTTCGCGGACCCGACCGATGGTCGGAACGGCGAGCGCTCGAACGCGACGCCGGCGCAGCGCATCGAGCGCCGCGTGGCTACAGATCCCGTGCAGCCACGCCCGCAGCGGCCGGTTGGTGTCGTACTGATGCCATCGGTCGAACGCCCGCGCGAACGTGTCGTGCGTGACGTCGACCGCCGCGTCGGGGTCGCGGAGGATCGCGAGCGCGACGCGGTAGACGTCGTCAGCGTGCGCCCGATAGGCGCCTTCGACCGCCTGCCAGCGGATGTCGCGCTCGTTCATGAGCTCTTTACGTCCCGGGCGCGGCATTCCTTGCATCCGGCCGGCTTCGCGCTCAGGCGAACAGGCGACCGCCATCGCGCACGAGTTCCATCCATGCGCGTTCACGCCCGATGGTCGTCGTCTGGCCATGGCCCGGGAAGACGCGAACGGCGTCCTCGAGACCGCTCAGGCGGGCGATCGAGGCAGCCATCTCATCCGAGTCCCCGCCGGGCAGGTCGACGCGGCCCCAGCCCCCGGCGAAGAGCGTGTCGCCGCTGTACAGGAGTCCGTCATCCTCGGACAGCAGGCAGACCGACCCTTCCGTGTGGCCCGGTGTATGGAGGACGCGGAGGCGGATCTCCCCGAACCTGACGAAGCCCCCCTCTTCAAGGTCCACTGCAGGCACCGATGGCGGGATCGGGAACGGAGCCGACATCGGCCGCGGATCGGTCAGTCGCTCGCGATCGCGCGGATGGACCGCGATGTCGGCGCCGGTCAGATCGGCCGTGGCGTGGTTGTCCCCGATGTGGTCCCAGTGTCCATGGGTGGAGACGATCAGCTTCAGCGTCCAGTCACGCGCTGCCAGCTCGTCGGCGATCCAGGCGAGGGACGGGGTGGCCGTGTCGATGGCGATCGCCTCGCGCGTCCGTTCGTCCGCGAGGATGTGGACGTTCGTGGCGACGGGCCCGACGACGCGGGTGATGTGCTCCATGGCTCGGAGTGTCGCAGGTCGACCTGCCGCCGACTCAGGCTTCGAGCTTCGTCTTCATGCACTCGAAGGTCTGGCCGATCATCTTGTTGGCCGTGCCTTCGATCATCCGCGCGCCGACGCTCGCGAGCGTCCCGGACAGGTTGACGTCCGCGACCCAGTCCATGACGGTCCCGCCGGCACCGTCATCGGAGAGAGTCATGCTCGCGTTCGCGTCAACCGCACTGCCGGGCGCCTGACCGTGGGCCTTGATGACCGCACGGTCCGGCGCGACGAGCTCCGCGAACTCCATGTTCACGTTGAACTTGGCGCTGATGAATCCGACGCCGACCTTGGCCGCCGCCTTGAAGTGGGTGTCGTCGATGACATCGATCGACTCCACGCCGGGGCCACATTGCCCGACCTGCGCGGGATCGATGACGAACGCCCAGACCTTCTCGCGAGACGCCTTGATCGGGACGGAACCTTCGAAATGCATGGATCCTCCGGGCCTGGGTACGGGTCAGTCGTGCATCGCCGAGTATTCATCGGCCGACAGGTACGTCGCCGGTTCCTTGATGAACCGCGTCCGGCAGCCGATCGAGCAGAACGCGTAGATGATGCCGTCGTGGTCGGCGAGATGCCGGGCGTGCGCCCGCTCCACGGTCATGCCGCAGACCGGGTCGATGAGGACGATGTCGTCGACGACCGGTTCGAGGGTGATCGTCTCGGGGATGACGCCGGCGACCGTCGCGGGACCGGGAGACGCGACGAAGTCGGCGCGGCCTCGGCGGACCTGGACGAGCTCTGCGAGGATCGACAGCGCGACCTCTTCGGCCGTCTCTGCGCCGATGTCCATGCCGGCCGGCGCTCGCAGCGCGGCGATGCGCTCGTCACCGACCGTTGTCTCCTCGCGCAGCCACTCGCGGACGACGCCGGCTCGGGTCGGCGACGCGACAAGCCCGACGTATGACGCGTCGCGCGTGAGGGCAAGCCCGACGGCCTCCTCATCCCAGATGCCCTGGCTCGCGACGACGACGTACGGCGAAGCCTCGGGGTCCAGGCCGCGGATGTCGGCAGACGCGTGGACACGTTCCGCGGCCGGGAACGCGTCGGCGTCGGCGATCGGGTCGATGACGGTCACCCGCCAGCCGGCGGCCGCGCCCAGGGATGCGAGGGCGCCGGCGATCGGGGTCGTGCCGACGACCCAGAGGAGTGGTGCGGGCAGATGCGGTTCCACGTAGATCTCCAACGTGCCCCCCGAGTGGCAGGTCATCACGAGCTCGATGATCCCGTCCGCGCGGCGACCCTCGCCGGGACCATCCTTTGAGAGCCGCAGCAGGCGTGGCTGCCCGTCACCGATCGCCCGCAACGCCTCGCGAACGACGACCGGCTGGGCGCAGCTGCCCCCGACCCAGCCCTCGATCGTGCCGTCGGGATGGACGATCCCGGATGCGCCCGGACGGGCCGAGGTCGGTTTCCGGACCGCCACGACGGTGGCGACCGCGAAAGACCGACCCGCGGCCTCGAGCTCGGCCGCCCGGACGAACAACGAGCGCGAGGTCATCGCGCTACGAGATTCCCTTCTCGTGCAGGATCGCCCACACCTTCTGGGGCGTGATCGGGATGTCGATGTTGCGGACGCCGAGGTGCCACAGGGCATCGACCACGGCGTTGGCGATCGCGGGCGGAGCGCCGACCGTCGCCGACTCCCCCACTCCCTTTGCGCCGATCGGGTGATGCGGCGAGGGCGTGATCGTCTTGCCGGTCTCCCAGGCAGGGCTTTCGACCGCGGTCGGGAGCAGGTAGTCCATGAACGTGCCGGCCATGTTGTTGCCGAGCTCGTCGTAGGTGATCTCTTCGTAGAGGGCCGGCGCGAGACCCATGTTCAGGCCGCCGTGGATCTGGCCGTCCACGATCATCGGGTTGATGATGTTGCCGCAGTCGTCGATCGCGACGAAGCGCCGGATGTTGACCTTGCCGGTGCCCTTGTCGATGTCGACGACACAGATGTAGCTTCCGAACGGGAAGGTCAGGTTCGGCGGGTCGTAGTAGTCGACCGCCTCGAGCCCCATCTCCATCCCCTGCGGGAAGTTCGTGTAGGCCGCGAAGGCGATCTCCTGGATCGTCTTGAAGCGGTCGGGCGAGCCCTTGACGCTGAACTTGCCGGGCTCCCATTCGAGGTCGTCCTCGGACGCCTCGAGCAGGTGGGCGGCGAGCTTGCGTGCCTTGGCCTGGATCTTGCGCGAGGCCATCGATGCCGCGGCACCGGAGGTCGGCGTCGAGCGCGACCCGTACGTCCCGAGGCCATAGGGCGCCGTGTCGGTGTCGCCGTACTCGATCTTGATGTCCCCGACCGGGAAGCCCAGCTCCTCGGCGATGATCTGGGCGTAGGTCGTCTCGTGGCCCTGGCCCTGTGTCTGGGACGAGATCTGGGCATGGACCTTGCCCGTCGGGTGGACCCGGATGAAGACCCCGTCGTTCATCTTGAGCCCGATGATGTCGAAGTCGTGCGACGGGCCGGCACCGACGATCTCGGTGAAGCTGCTGATGCCGATGCCCATGAGCTCGCCACGCTCGCGCTTCTCGGCCTGCTCGCGGCGAAGCCCGGCGTAGTCGATGGTGTCCATCGCCTTCTGGAGGGCCGCCGGGTAGTTGCCTGAGTCGTACGACCAGCCGGTCGGGGTCTTGTACGGGAACTGCTCGGGCTGGATGAAGTTCTCCATCCGAAGCTGCGCCGGGTCCTTGCCGATGTCGTGGGCGAGGATGTCGACCATCCGCTCGATGGCGTGGACCGCCTCGGTCACCCGGAATGAGCAGCGGTACGCGACGCCTCCGGGCGGCTTGTTCGTGTAGACGCCGTCGACCTCGACGAAGGCATCCGGGAAGTCGTACGAGCCGGTGATGACGTTGAACAGGCCGGCCGGGAACTTCGACGGGTCCGCGGCGGCATCGGTGTAGCCGTGGTCGGCAAGGGTCTTGACCTTGAGCCCGGTGATCTTGCCGTCCTTGGTCGCGGCCAGCTCAGCATGGATGTGGTAGTCGCGAGCGAACGAGTCGGCCTGCAGATTCTCCGAGCGATCCTCGATCCATTTGACCGGCTTGCCGACCGTCAGGCTGGCCACGACGGCGAGGACATATCCGGGGTAGACCGGGACCTTGCCACCGAAACCGCCGCCGATGTCGTGGGTGATGACCCGGATGTTCTGCTCCGGCAGGCCGGCGACGAGCGCGAGCACGGTGCGGATGGCATGCGGCGCCTGGCTGGTCATGTGCAGCGTGAGCTGCCCACGAACGGCGTCCCAGTCCGCGACGCAGCCGCACGTCTCGATCGAGGCGACGTGGATGCGCGGGATGTAGATGTCCTCTTCGATCCTGACATCCGCGGCGGCCAGCGCAGCGTCCGCCGCGGCCCGGTCGCCCGATTCCCAGTGCCAGATGTGGTTGGTGGCCTTCTCGGGACCACGGTCGGGCCGAAGCACGAAGGCGTCGGCCTCCATGGCCTTGTGCGGGTCCACGACCACGGGCAAAGGCTCGTAGTCGACCTGGACCGCCGCGACGCCATCGGCCGCGATGTACTTCGTCGTCGCGACGACCGCGGCGACCTCCTGCGACTGGTACATGACGGTGTCGGTGGGCAGCACCATCTGCTTGTCGCCGGCGAGCGTCGGCATCCAGTGGAGACCGGCCTTCTCGAGGTCGCCGCCTGTGATGACGGCCAGCACGCCGGGGATCTTGAGCGCCTCGGTGGCATCGATGCCCTTGATGGTGGCGTGGGCGTACGGGCTGCGGACGATGTCGAGCCAGAGCTGGCCCGGCAGGTTCACGTCGTCGATGTACTCGCCGCGGCCGCGGATGAAGCGGGGGTCTTCCTTGCGCTTGACCGAGTGGCCCATGCCACCGATCTCGACGCTCGTGCGGGGCTCCTGTGCCTCTGTCGTCATCTTGTCACTCCCCGCTCAACCGGCCACGACCGGCTCGGCGCCGGCCATCTGCGTCTCCGCGGCGGCGGCCATCTCGCCGGCCGCCTGCTGGATCGCCTTGACGATGTTCACGTAGCCGGTACAGCGGCAGAGATTGCCGCTGATGCCCTCGCGGATCTCCGCCTCGGTCGGCGCCTCGTTCTCGCCGAGGAGCCAGGCCGCCTGCATGATCATGCCGGGGGTGCAGAACCCGCACTGCAGGCCGTGCTGATCCCAGAATGCCTGCTGTAGTGGGTGGAGGCTGGCGCCGTCGGCCATCCCCTCGATGGTCTTGACCTCGCGGCCGTCGGCCTGGACCGCCAGCATCGTGCACGACTTGGCGCTCTCGCCGTCGACGTGGACGGTGCACGCGCCGCAGTTGCTCGTGTCACAGCCGACGTGCGTGCCAGTCAACCCGAGGTTGTCGCGGAGATAGTGGACGAGCAGGAGGCGAGGCTCCACATCCGCTTGGTGGACCTCGCCATTGACGGTGACCGAGATGTGCTGTGTGCTCATCGGTGCGGGCCTCCTACGCGTACGCGAGGGCGCGTTCGGTGGCGCGGCGGAGTGCCCTGAGGGTCAGCTCCGCGGCCATCGCCCGCTTGTATTCGACCGGTCCCCGGACGTCCCCGACGGGACTCGACTGCGCTCCTGCGGCAGCGCCGGCCGCGCGGAACAGGTCATCCGACGGGGCGTTCCCGACCAGGACCGCCTCGGCGTCGGTCGCTGCGAAGGGGGCGTTCGCCACCCCGGTCAGACCGATCCCGGCACGCCTGATGTGACCGGCGTCATCCAGCCAGACCACCGCGGCGACACCGACCGTCGCGAAGTCGCCGACCTTGCGCTCGAGCTTCTCGTACGCGCCGGCCGAGTTGCGCGGACGCCGGATGACGCGTATCTCGGTGAGGACCTCGGTCGGCTCGATGGCGGTCTCGAATGTGTCGACGAAGAAGTCGCGGGCCGGGATCTCACGACTCCCGGTCTGGCTCCGGCAGACGATCGTGGCGTTGCCGGCGATGAGGACGGCGGGCCAATCCGAGGCGGGATCGGCATGCGCGACCGAGCCGCCGATGGTTCCCCAGTTCCGCACCTGCGGGTCTCCGATCGTCGCGGTGACGTCGTGGAGCAGCGGGTAGTGGTCCACGACGATGTCCAGCTCGTGGATCTGGCGGTGCGTCGCCCGCGCGCCGATGCCCAGGTAGTCGTCCGTCTCGACGATCCGGTCGAGGCCGGCGACGTCACGCAGGTCGACGAGGAGCCCGGGTTGAGCGAGTCGGAGCTTGATGAGGGGGATGAGGCTGTAACCGCCGGAGAGCAGCTTCGCCTCGCCTTCCCGGTCCGTGAGGATCCGGAGGGTCTCGTCCAGGTTTCCCGGACGGACGTAGTCGAACTGGCCGGGAATCATCGCGCTTGGACCCTCCTCCTCCGCTCGCGCGGGGGTGTGACCGGCCCACCCGGCGCGGATGGGCACTGAGCGGTTGGCGACGATCGAGACCTCGGTCGGGCAGCGTCCTCACGCCACGACCTCGGTTCCGGGGGGAACGGGAAGTGTTGCGACGAAGTATCGGTCCGGGGTCGTTCACGCGTCAACGTGAATCGCGGCCCATGGATCGGGGACGAGCGCCCGTGTCGCCGGCCCATCGATGGATACGACAGATCGGTGGCCCCGGATGCGGCCGGACGTGAGCGACGTTGCGTCAGCGAGCCCCGAGGATCGCGGCGATCGCAGCCTGACCCCTGGCTCGCGCGTGTTCGAGGGCGGTCATGCCGTCACTGTCCGCGATGGACCGGTCGGCGCCCGCAGCCAGCAGGATGCGGACGATCTCCTGGTGCGCTTCGCCGCCATCGCCGAGGATGACGGCCTCGAGCAGAGCGGTCCATCCCAGCCGGTTGACGTGGTTGACGTCGATCCCTGTCCTGACCACGCGACGGACGTAGTCGACGTGGCCACGTTCCGCAGCCGGGATCACGGACACGCCGCCGAACCGGTTGACGATCGCGAGGTCTGGATCTGCCGGAAGGAGGATCTCGAGCATGGGCACGCTGCCCGTCACGCCGGTCACGAGCCACGGTGTGTCGTGCTGCGCGTCGAGGGCGTCTGGATCCCCGCCCTTGGCGACGAGGAGGCGGGCCACCTCGACGTGGTCGGCGGCCACCGCGAGAAGGAGCGGGGTCCGCTGACGATGGTCACGCGTCTCGATATCCGCCCCTGCCGCCAGGGCGTGGGCCGCTGCCTCTGCATCGCCCATCGCGGCCGCCCGCAAGAGCTCGCCATTCGGGTCGGCGACGCTCACCGCAGAAGCTCCAGGCTGGGTCGAAGCGGCGGTTGCGGCCGGTTCGGATGTGCATCCCGAGGCGACCAGGACCACGACTGCGGCGACGAGGACGAGCGACGTAGGCATCCGACCAATCTAACCACCCCGGACGATGAGAACGATCCGTGCCCCCGTCGCCACTTTCAGGGCGCGAAGTGGGGCGAGTGGAACTCGAGACGCGTCCGTACGACGGTGTCGTCATGATGACTCGCCCAGCCGAGGACAGGACCAGGTGTCGACCGTCACGAATCGCATCACCATCGCCCGCCCGATCGAGGATGTCTTTGGCGTCTTGACGGACGTCGAGAAGACCGGCCTGTGGTTTCCGGGCGACGTCGAGGAGCACTGGACGTCTCCGCCTCCGCATGGCGTCGGTTCGACACGCCGCGCCGTCGTCCGGATGGGCAGGCGTCAGACCGAGAACGACGCGGTCGTGACCGAATTCGACCCGCCGCACCGGGCAGCGATGAAGGGTATCGGACCAGAGGCACCGTTCGAGGCGACGTTGTCGTTCGTGACGACCGGTGACGGGACCGACGTGACCGTCACGACCGGATTCCTGTTCCACGGCCCCGTCCGCGTCGTCGCTCCGCTGTTCACGGCGTGGTACGGCCGATCCTGGCGCCGCGGGCTGCAGAAGCTCAAGCTCATGATGGAGTCAGGCGAGCTCTAGGCGTCGAGCGCCATCAGTCGCGATCCATCAGCAGGGCGAACCGCTCCTCGCGTGACATCGCCGCGATCCGGGCGGCATCGCGGGTCAGCTCGACCATCGCTTCTTCGGGGATCGTGTCACCGGGCTCGTAGGTCGTGAACCGAACCTTCTTGAGCCGGAGATGCGCGCCCTCGAGCCGGCGGTCCGGGTCGGCCATGAAGATGCCGTGTTCGAAGCCAAGGTGGACGTGGACCGGCTCTGGCGCGACGAACGCGAAATAGACCGACCGACGCCCGACCGGGAGGTCGTAGCCGATGAGCCGCCAGCCAGGGCGGACGCGCTCGACGGCATCCGGGACCGCCCGCCGGACGACCGACCGGAGCGTTTCCGCCAGGGCGCGGATCCGCTCGTCGTATCCCTCGAGGAAGACCTCGGCCGGAAGTGGGTCCTCGGTTACCGCGGCGCCCACGTGACGATCCCGACATCGCTCGGACCGCGGCCGTTGATCGTCCAGCCGTCAGCGTCCCGGACCGCAAGCTCGTCGACGGCCGCCTGGAAGCGGGCTTCCTTCGGCCCGTTCGGATCGATCCAGAGTTGGCGGCGGACGAACCCCGCGAGCGTGTCGCGCGACTCGAACCGGCGGGCATCGACCTGGACGCGCTGGACGGACGAACGGCGGCCTCGTGCCTCGAGGATCTCGATCACCTCGGGGAGCGCTGGGAGTGCGACGCGCTCTTCGCCATGGACCGGCGGCCAGAACGGGTCCGCAGCCGAGGCGGGCACCCGCTCCATGAGGACCGCGACGCACAGCCGCTCGGCCGCGTCCTCCAGGGCCCCGAGGAAACCGCCGATGTCCTCGATGTCATAGCCGACGTGGGCGATGAGCGCGACGTCTGCCTCGTAAGCCCCCGCGGCGCGTGGATCGTCAGGTGGCCAGCGCGCCTCGACTACCCGGACGTTCTCGATGGCATAGTCCTCGGCGATCTCGCGCAGCCCCTCGAGCATCGAGCGGGAGGTATCGAGGGCGACCACGGATCCACCCGACGGATCGAGCGCCCTCGCCAGAGGCAGTGCGAAGCGGCCCGCGCCGGCTCCAACATCGAGCCACGTGTCGCCTGACCTCACTAGGCCGAGCAGGACATCGAGGACGTCGTCGCCGGTCCGCGTCGGGTCGGCGCGGAAGAGCGACGTGACCGGGGCATAGAAGTCCTGGCCGTCGGGGACCTCGCGGACCCGCTCCACCTGGTCACGGTTCGCCCGAACGCGCGATGCCCAGGCTGACTCAAGGACGGCGGCGAGATCGTCGATCGTGTCCACGTCGGGATTGTGGCCGGTCACGGCGACCTCGGTGACGCGTTCCGGGTGAGCAGCGATCACGGGTCCGAGCCCGCGGTCGCCGTCCGTCTCGGCAACGAGCCCGAAGGCAGGCCGGCGCAGGAGGACCGGATTCCGACCCTGTCCCTCCTCGAATGCCGGCACGACGACCGGGCGGTCCTCCGGGGACGAAGCATCCAGCAGTGCGCGGATGGTCTCGACCGGGACGAGTGGCTGGTCGCCGAGGGCGACGAGGACGGCGTCGGCGTCAGTCGGAACGGCATAGAAGCCCGTCTTGAGCGAGCTCGACAAGCCTCGTTCCGGGGCGGGATTCACGACCCGCCGCTCTCCGCGCCATGCGATCGCGGCCTCGATCGCCGGCGCCTCCGTGCCGAGGACCACGACTACGTCGTCCACCCCGGCCGCGGCGACGGCATCGAGGACGTGCTGCAGGAGGGGCCGCCCGCCGACCGACGCGAGCAGCTTCCCCCCGCCGAACCGCGAGCCGGCGCCTGCCGCGAGGACCAATCCGACGGTTCGCGTCGCCACATCGGCATCTTCCCACCGGGGAACGGCCAAGGTACCGTGGCGTCCGTCGAACGACGCCCGCTCGATCGTCGCCGACAGCACGGGAGACTCGCGATGACCGACGATCCGAAGCCGCGTCCTGCCGCTCCGATCGGGACCGCAGCCGTCGTGGCCGCGTGGTCCGGACTCGATCCGATGGCGAGGCTCGTCGTCGGCGGCTCGATCGCCGCGATCGTCCTGACGATCCTGGGGCTGCCGTTCGGGACGTGGCCGTCAACGGACTTCGTCCTGCTGGTGCTGGCAGCGGCGATCGTCACTCTCGTCGCGGCAAGCGTGGCCACGACCTCTCGAAACCCAGGCCCGTTGGCCCTGATCGAAACAGGGGCCGCGGCGGTCCTCGCGGTCCTCGGCGTCTGGGATCTCATCGAGGTCCTGTTCGACCTCGACCTGGATGGACGCGGCGGGATCATCGGGATCCTCTTCACCGTTGCCCTTGCCGGCGCGACGATCGCCGCCGTCGTCGGAGCGGTCGACCGACTCGGCGGGCCGAAAGCCTTCGGCGTCCGCGAGGGGCGCGGGGCGACTGTCGCTGCGATCGGATTCGTCCTCGTGCTCGTCGGGTGGGCAGCGAACCTGTCGATCAGCTATTGGACGATGGCACAGGCGTCGCTCAGCCTCGCCGTCCTGACCGTCGCGACGGTGATCATCCTCGCCAGTCGCCGGGTCGAGTCACCAGTACCGGTCGCGTGGGGCGGCGTCGCGCTCGGCGTCTTCGGCGCGATCCTCGGGTTCGGCCAATGGGGCGATCTCAACACGCTCGGCCGCGAGCAGGTCGAGCTCGGACTAACAGACTTCGGCGCGTTCCTCCTGTATGCGGTCGGACTGGTCATGATCATCGTCGGCGGTGTGATGACGGCACTCGAGCAGAAGCCCGTCGAGTTCGGGATCGACTCCTCCGTCGAGACGATCGAACCAGCCGACCGGATCGAACGCGTCGAGTAGGAGCTACGCGGTCGCGAGCGCCCGCTCGCGCATCGGTGTCCCCGAGCCGCCATAGCGTTCCGCGACGATCTCGGCGAGGATCGCCAAAGCCGTCTCGGCCGGCGCCCGTCCCCCGAGATCAAGCCCGACGGGCCCGCGCAACCGAGCGAGGTCAGCGTCACTCACGCCAGCCTCACGGAGGCGCGCGCGCCGATCCGCCTGCGTCTTCTTCGACCCGACCGCTCCGACGTAGCGACAGCCGCGCCGGAGCGCCTCGACGATCGCCGGCTCATCGAACTTCACGTCGTGGCTGAGGACCGCGACGGAATCGTTCGGGCCGAGGCCGATCTCGTCTGCGACCTCGTCCGGCCATCCGATGACGAGCCGGTCGACGTCGGGAAAACGCTCCTTCGTGGCGAATGCCGCGCGGCCATCGACGACGACAGTCTCGAATCCGAGCTCGCGTGCCAGGCGCACGAGCGACCGAGCGACCTCGACCCCGCCGACGATCACCAGCCGGGGCCGGACCGGGAAGACCTCGATGAACAGCGACCGGCCGCCGAGCTCGATGGTCCGGGACAGCCCGCGCTTCAGGGCGGCGTGGGCGGCGGCGACAAGCTCGTCGTCAAGCTCGGGCGTCCCGAGGGAGCCCGTGAGCGACCCGTCGTCTGTGACGACCAGCTCGGCCGCGGGCAGCGAGCCGTCGCCCGGCGCGTGCGGGCCGAACTCGGCCGGCGGCGAGTCCTCGGGGAGTGGCGTGATGACCGCCGATCCGTGGCCTCCCGCCCCGACGGACCCGCGGGCCGCCTCGATCACGGCGGCCGGCGCGACGGGCTCGACGAGGACGTCGATCGTGCCTCCGCAGGCCAACCCGACGTCCCACGCCTCCTCGTCGCTGATGCCGTAGCGGATGACCCGGGCGTGGCCGGTCGCACGGGCACGGTCGATCTCCTCGGCCGCTGCGCCCTCGACGCAGCCGCCACTCACGGAACCGGCGATCCGGCCATCCGCCGCGTACAGGAGCACCGCGCCCTCGGGTCGCGGCGCGGACCCGAAGGTCCGCACGACGACGGCCCGGCCGACCGCATCGCCCGGCGTCCCGTCGGCGGTCCAGGTGGCGAGCGTCTCGAGCAGTTCCTTCATCGCAATGGCCTCGGAGCGGAGGGGTCGATGGTCTCACCACCGACGACGGACGGTCGTGCGGCGACGACCGGACCCCCAGCCTCAGGGAGTGCGGCGTGCGCGGCCGCCTCGCTGCCCCGGCGCGTGTCTCCGGCGCGGACACCACCCAGGATCTCGCCCAGCCGTTCGAGCGATGCGACCGTGCCAGCCGGCAGGAAGTCGTCGACATACGGGAACGCCGCCCGCATCCCGCCGGCCAGCGGCTGGTAGCCGGGCGTGCCCGCGAGTGGGTTGAGCCATACGAGCCGGTGGCAGTTGCGCCGGAGGCGGGCGGTTTCGGCAGCGACCAGGGCGGGGTCACCGCGGTCCCAGCCGTCGGAGACGACGATGACGACGCCCGATGTCCGAAGCGACCGGCGCGCCCAGGTCTGGTTGAACGTCCGGAACGACTCGCCGATCCGCGTCCCGCCCGCCCAGTCGTTGACCGAGTCGGCGACGCGAGCGAGCGCGCGGTCACGGTCGCGATCGCGCAGCAGGCGCGTGACCCGCGTGAGCCGTGTCCCGAACACGAACGACTCGGTGCGAACCTCGGACGCGGCCGCAAGCGCCTGGACGAACCGGAGCAGAAGGCGCGAGTGCCGCTCCATCGACCCCGAGATGTCGCACAGGACGACGAGAGAGCGCGGTTCCCGGACGGGCCGGCGCCAGACCCACGAGACGAGCTGGCCACCCGTGCCGAGGTTCCGCCTGAACATCGCGCGTGGCGCAAGCCGCCGGCCATGCGAGTGGAGCTCGTATCGCCGTGTCCGTCGTCGCTCGAGTCGCGGCACGAGGAGGTCCACGAGACGTTCCGCCTCGCGCAGCTCGGCCGGCGTCATCCGATCGAACTCGCGGTGGCGGAGCACCTCGCCCTGCGAATAGGCATCGGGCGAGATGACGACTCCTTCGATCGGCGCGTCGTCATCGTCGTCCTCACCCTCTTCGGACGGGATCGGGACGCCACGCTCGTCGGGACCCATCTCGTGACGGTCCTGTCCGGCCTCTGGCGGTGCCGCGCCCTGGGTCTCCTCCTCCATCAGCGCATCGTCGTCCGGCTTTGGCAGCGTCGACGGCATGAACTCGTCGGAGAAGCGCGATCCGCGCCGCCGCCACCACCGATCGAAGGCGGCGTCGTAGACCACTCGATCGTCGCGGCGCCGGACGAAGACCGCGGCTCCTGCCGCTCGGACCTGTTCGCGATCGGCGATGTCGACGAGGGTCAGCGCGCGCGCGAAGTCGACGGCCGCTCCGAGATCGATCGAGAGGTGGGCCGCCCGGAGCGACCGCCCGAACCCGACCGCCTCGCTCAACAGCCGTCGGCCGTCGACCTCCGGGCCGAATGGCGAGCGGACGATGGCGGGGTCGGTCACGGCGTCGCGCTCGAGCCCTCAGCCGGCGGCGCCGGCCTCCGCGAGATAGCGACGCGTGCCGTCGCCGCGGACCTGGCGGATGTCCTCCTCGTACTTGAGCACGACCCCGAGCGTCTCGTCGACGAGATCGGGCGCGAGCTCGCGCGCTCCGAGGGACAGCAGCGCGGCCGCCCAGTCGAGCGTTTCGGCGATGCCCGGCACCTTGGTCAGGTCGGCCTCGCGGAGGCGATGCACGAACGCCACCACCTCCCGCGCGAGACGTTCCGGTGCGGCCGGGACGCGGGCGAGGACGATCTCGTATTCCTTCTGGGCGGTCGGGTAGTCGATCCAGTGATACAGGCACCGCCGCTTGAGCGCGTCGTGGACCTCGCGCGTCCGGTTCGAGGTGAGGATCACCCGCGGTGGCGTCTCGGCCGCGATGGTGCCGATCTCGGGCACGGTGACCTGGAAGTCCGACAGGATCTCGAGCAGGTATGCCTCGAACTCCTCGTCCGCCCTGTCGATCTCGTCGATGAGCAGCACGGGCGCGACGCCATCGGTCGCCTCGAGCGCCTGCAGGAGTGGTCGCCGGATCAGGAAATCGGTGCCGAAGATGTCATGTGCGGTCGCGTGCTCGGCCTCGCCGCGCGCCTCGAGCAACCGGATCTCAAGCATCTGGCGCGGGTAGTTCCACTCGTAGACGGCCGTGTTGACGTCGAGACCTTCGTAGCACTGGAGCCGGATGAGCCGAGTCCCGAGGGACGCCGCGAGGACCTTCGCGAGCTCGGTCTTGCCGACCCCCGCCTCCCCCTCGAGCAGCAGCGGCCGCCCGAGCTCGAGAGCGAGGAAGACCGCCGTGGCGACGGATCGGTCGGCGATGTAGTCCCGTGTCCGGAACTCGTCCTGGATCGCCTCGATGGAGCGCGTCCCGGCAGGTCGCGTTTCGCGGTCGGTCATAGGGCGAATCTACACGCCGGACGCTTCCCGGGTCGCCACTCGACGGATCACGCTCGGACTCGCCGAAGCGTCTTCGTCGAGGGCGGACGAGAATGGATCGCGTTCGTGACCAGCAGTGCAAGGAGGCTCACGACATGAAATGGTCACAGGTGGCCCTCGGCGCGGCCGTGATCCTGCTTCTGCTCGCGGATGTTCTCGCGTTCCATGACATCTTCGAGCCGCATCCCGTTCGCGACTGGATGATGCTTGCGGCGACGGGCCTCGCCGTCCTCGGCCTCGCGGGCGCCGCGGGGCTGCGCGGTCTACGCCGGGCGCAGTAAGAGAGCGATGCGCTACCCGTCAGGCGCGTCGAGTTCGCGGGCGTAGGCCGGGAAGCGGAAGCGCTGGCTTCGGGTGAGGATCCCGCCGTGCCCGAGCTTCGCGACGGTCCGCGCTGTCGGCGGGTCACCGGACAGGAGCCGGGGAAGCAGCAGGTCGGCGGCCGTCGCCTTCGAGTAGGCGCCGCACGTCGGCAGGCCGAGGATCGCGATGCTGCCGATCCGCGCGAGCCAGAGCATCGAACCGGGATGGGCCGGGACGCCCCGCCGCACGACCCGGCCGCCGAGCGCATCGATCGCCACGAAGCAGGCGTCGAGGGGGTCCGTGCTCGCCGCGCCCGCGGTCAGGATCAGGTCGACGCGG
>JBJMMQ010000017.1:0-32725 GCA_045804705.1 Chloroflexota bacterium | reverse complement strand
TCGCCGACCCAGCCGATGGCCGCATCAGCGCCGCCGACGAGACCCAGTCCCTGGTTGAGCTGGTCGAGCATCGGCTTGAACTGCGCGTCGGAGCCGTACAGATCGAGGGCCTGACGCAGCGTCTTGCCGTAGTCGTTGGCGACCGCGGCGAGGACTGCGCTCGCCGGGATGTGCCCTGCGACCGTGGACGTCCGGTTCTCGGTCGGGCCGACGACCGTCTCGGAACGCGGAGCCGTCGCCTCCATCACGATCGCGTCGCTGTCGAACGAGAGCCAGTAAGCGGTCCATTCCGGGACGAGCTTGAGCAGCGTGTCGCTGATGGCCTCGCTCGCGATCGCGCCACCGCCGACCTGGGGCATCGACTTCTGCGCATCGATCGACCAATCGAGCAGCGGTCGAAGGGCCGTGTACATGAAGCCGACGTGATCGCCGCTCGACGAATCGAGGGCGGCCTTCGGCCCCGGCTCATTCGCGAACCCGCCGTTGCCCTTCGTGTCGATCGCTGCCTGGACCGACGCCTTGTCGCCGAAGACGGCGACCTTGCCGTCGATGAGCGCATACGCCGTCGTCACGCCGGAGTCCTCGGGGAAGACCGAGATGCTCGTGCCGTTGTATGTCTCTGTCGTCGAGGTCGCACCGGCCTTCTTGAAAGCCGCGTCGAACCACGCAGCGGCAGCGGTCGGATCCTTGACGGACAGGAGGGCGAGGGCCCGGAAGGTGCCCATCGCCGACGCATCGCCCTTCGAGAGGGACGACGCCGCGGGCAGCGGACCCATGCTGAAGGCGAGCTCGCCGTCGAACCACGCCTTGATGTTGCCGGTATAGGTCTGCTCGCCGTTCGAGGCATCCTTGACCAGGTCGTCGAGGACCTCATCGAGCTTCGAATCGAGCGCAGCCTGGTCCGCGAAGCCCGGGAAATGCGACAGGAACGCGCCGACGGCCTGCTTCTGGTCGCCGGGCAGATCGAGCCGGACCTCGCCATAGGCGATGGTCGTCGCGGGGACGTAGCCGAGCACGGTCGCCGTCGACGAGCTGCCGGTCAGGAGCGCGGCCGCGGCCGCAGAAGCCCCGATGACGAGCGCCACGACGGCGATCGCGGCCGCCCACCGGAGCCGGCCACGGCGACGCTTCGGGACGTCCGAGCCGGTCACGACGACGGGCGTCGGCGTCGCCCATGCCACTTCGTTCTCGTGGACGGGCATCGCCGTGTCGGAGCGGTTCGCCGGGGTGAGTGGCGATGACGGCGACGCGGGCGCCGGAACGGCGTCGCCTTGGGCCGGCACCGTCATCCGGGACGTCTCGTCGTCCGCTGCGCCCGGGGTCGTCCCGGGGTCGAGAGGTTCGGTCATCGGAGACCCTCCTGGCGGCGGCTCATCGCCGGCCGGTCAATGCACCGAGGGCCGCACGCTTGCCGCCACCGGAGAGTTGCTTCATGAGTTTCTGCATCTCGAGGAATTGCTTCACGAGCCGGTTGACGTCCGGCAATGTCGTGCCCGAACCCGCGGCGATCCGCCGCCGGCGCGAGCTGTTGAGGATCGTGGGGTCGTGACGTTCGGCCCGGGTCATCGCCCGGATGATCGCCTCGGTCCGCTTGAGATCGCCTCGGTCGACCGCAGCCTGCGCTTCGCCGGCGAGGTTGCCCATCCCGGGGATCATCGACATGACCTGGCCGAGCGGCCCCATCTTCTGCATCTGCTGCATCGATTCGAGCATGTCGTCGAGGGTGAAGCCGCCCTTTCGGAGCTTCTCCTCGAGCTTGGCGGCCTGTTTCTGGTCGACGTGCTCCTGCGCCCGCTCGACGAGGGTCATGATGTCGCCCATGCCGAGGATCCGGCTGGCGAGCCGGTCCGGATGGAAGACCTCGAGCGCGTCGGTCTTCTCGCCGGTGCCCATGAACTTGACCGGGACGCCGGTGACCGCCGAGATCGACAGGGCGGCACCGCCGCGGGCATCGCCGTCGATCTTGGTCAGGATGAGCCCGGTCACGGGCACCGCGGCGACGAACGCCTGCGCCACCGCGACGGCTTCCTGACCGGTCATCGCATCGACCACGAGGAGGGTCTCGACCGGACGGACCGCCGCGTTCACGGCGGCGATCTCGGCCATCAACGCCTCGTCGACGGACAGCCGTCCGGCCGTGTCGAGGATGACGACGTCACGAACCTGGCGTCGGGCTGCGTCCACGCCCCCACGCACGATGTCGACGACCGGCGTGCCCGCCGGCGCCCGGTAGACGGGGATGTCGAGGCTCTTGCCGAGGGTCTGGAGCTGGTCGGCCGCGGCGGGACGGTAGGGGTCGGCTGCGACGAGGAGCGGACGCCGCCCGAGCTTGACGACGTGACGGGCGAGCTTGGCGGTCGATGTCGTCTTGCCCGAACCCTGGAGGCCGACCAGCGCGACGACCGCCGGGTTGCCCGACAGGTGGAAGGTCCGGTCTCCGCCGGAAAGGAGCTCGACCAGCTCGTCGTTGACGATCTTGACGACCTGCTGACCGGCCGACAGGCTCTCGAGGACCTCGTGGCCGATGGCCCGCTCGCGAACGCGCGCGACGAAGTCCTTGACCACCTTGAAGTTGACGTCCGCCTCAAGCAGTGCGAGCCGAACCTCGCGCATGGCGGCATCGACGTCGGCCTCGCTGATCCGGCCGCGGCCGGTCAGGCTGCCGAGCGTGGTGCGCAGCCGCTCGCTGAGGGTGTCGAACATGGTCCCGGCAGGACTCCGTGATGAGTGGTGAGCCGGATCGGCGACGGCCGGCCCGGGTGGTACGCGAGTTCTGACGTACCGAAGCCGCCCGAGTGTACCGCAAGGTCCCCCGACGAGCCTCCAGCCGATGGTCCTGCCCGCGGCCGTAGTCGGGCCCTATGCTCCGACATCGTGCGCAATCCGTTCCGGTCCCCGCTCTGGCGCAACTCGGCCTTCGTTCGCGTCTGGTCCGCGGCCTCGATCTCGATCTTCGGCTCGCTCGTCACACGGATCGCGCTGCCCCTCGTCGCGATCCTCGTCCTTGGGTCGGGCGCGATCGAGGTCGCGATCCTGCGTGGCCTCGACCTTGGTGCGACGCTCGTCTTCGGGCTCGTCGCCGGCGCCTGGGTCGACCGACTCCGCCGCCGGCCGGTGCTCATCTGGGCGGATCTCGGGCGTGCCGTGCTGCTCGGGTCCGTGCCGGTCGCGTTCGCATTCGGCGTGCTCTCCTTCGCACAGCTTCTTGTGGTGACCGGCCTCGCGGCCATCCTGACCACGTTCTTCGACGCCGCGGACAACGCCTACCTGCCGACGATCGTCGAGCGGGAACGGCTCGTCGATGCCAACAGCGCGCTGGCGGCCAGCGGGTCCGCCGCCGAGTTCATGGCCTTCGGCATCAGCGGATTCCTCGTCCAGATCCTCACCGCGCCCATCGCCATCGCCGTGGATGCGCTGACGTACCTCGCATCGGCGCTTCTCCTCGGGACGATCCGCCAGGAGGAACCGCCGCCGCCGGAAGCCGCCGACCGGGATCCGGTCCTGACCGAGATCCGGGTCGGCCTCGACATCGTCCGCCACTCGCCGATCCTTCGCGCCTTCGTCGGGGCGCAGATGGCCCTGGCCGCCCTGTGGGGCATCTTCGGTGCGACGTTCTTCCTGTTCGTCCTCGAGGACCTGGAGCTCAGTCCCGCGGTCCTCGGCCTGGTCGCGGGCGTCGGCGGCGCGTCGTCGTTCATCGGCGCGGTCGTCGCGTCACGGACGACAGCGCGGTGGGGCATCGGACCGGTCGCGATCGGGGCGATGCTCCTGTCGGCACTCGGCAACGCGTTCATCCCGCTCGCACCGACAAGCCTGCCGATCGTCGCCATCGCCTGCCTCGTCGCGCAGCAGCTGATCGCCGATTCGGCGGTGACGGTCTACGACATCAACGAGGTATCGGTACGCCAGACGCTGGTCCATGACCGCGCCCTCGGACGCGTCACGTCGACCTTCAAGGTGGCGGCGATGCTCGCGCAGCTTGTCGCGACGATCGGCGCCGGGTTCCTCGCCGAAGCCATCGGCCTACGCGCGACGGCATGGCTGGCACCGGTCGGCGGGCTCGTCGCCGCCGCGATCCTATGGTTCTCGCCGGTGCGTCACCTGCTCGTCCTGCCACCGATTTCCGGCGAGGGGGAGACTCCGCCGCTCGACCCGCTCGCCATCGCCGTCGCGCTCGAGATGGACCAGCCGCCCGGCGCATGAGGCAGCGTCGGTCAGCCGAATAGCGCGGCCACGAACGCGTCGGGGTCGAAGGGGATCAGGTCGCCGACGCCCTCCCCCACCCCCACGTACCGGACGGGCACCTTGAGCGCGTCCTCGATGGCGAAGATGATGCCGCCCTTGGCGGTCGAGTCGAGCTTCGTCAGGACGATCCCGGTCAGGCCGACCGCGTCGTGGAACGCCTTCGCCTGGCTGAGGCCGTTCTGGCCGGTGGTCGCGTCGAGCACGAAGATCGTCTCGGGTTCGGCCCCGGGCAGGCGCTTGTCGATGACGCGGCGGACCTTCGACAGCTCGTCCATGAGGTTCGACTTCGTGTGCAGCCGGCCGGCGGTGTCGGCGATGACCAGGTCAGCGCCCCGGGCCACGGCAGCATCGAGGGCGTCGTAGACGACCGCGCCTGGATCCGCGCCCGGCGCGTGCGCCACCATCGGGACCTTGGCGCGGTCGGCCCAGATCTTGAGCTGATCGATGGCCGCGGCACGGAAGGTGTCGGCCGCGGCGAGGATGACCGCGCGACCTTCCGAGGTATATCGACTCGCAAGCTTGCCGATGGTCGTCGTCTTGCCCGTGCCGTTGACGCCGACCACGAGCACGACCGCAGGGCCTCCGGCGACCGCCGAGCGGGGTGTCCATGCGAGATCGCGCGCGACGAGCAGCGATGCGAGCTCGAGGCGGATCGCCTCCTCTGCACCGCCAGGCTCGCGACGTCTGCGTGCCCGCTCGACGAGATCGATCGCGAGCGCCGCCCCGACATCGCCGGCGATGAGTGTCTCCTCGACCTCGTCCCACGACGGACCCTCGCCGGTGCCGGTCCCGAGGAACCCGCGGAGGCGCGACATGAAGTTGCCCCGGGTCCGCTCGAGCCCGGCCTCAAGCGCGGCCTCGGTCTCAGCCGGAGTCTCCGGGATGGTGTCGTGGGCGGACCCGGCCCAGGCAGGGCTTGGTGGCGGTGCGACCGGGACCGGCGCGGGGATGTCGATGGTCATGATCGGCCCCGGCTCGGCTCCGAACGGCAAGAGCGGGTCGGTCTCGGGCAGAGGTTCGACGGGCGTCCCGTCGTCGAGGACGCCGAAGTCAGCCGGATCCGGTTCCCAATCGGGGTCGACGAGGGCTGGGTCGACAGGCTCGTCGACCTCGGGCGTGGGGGGTTCGTCGCGGCGGCGACGCCAGAAGGGCATCCGGGAAGCCTACCCGGCGACCGCCGACATGTCCCGATCGCGCGCCGCCAGCGCCTGCGCCTCGTCGAGGCGGAGACTGATGACCCGGCTGACGGAGTCGTCGCCGACGGTCACGCCATAGAGCGCATCGGCCGCCTCGATCGTCCCGCGGTTGTGGGTGATGACGATGAACTGGGTCTGGTCGGCGAGGCTGCGCAGGGCGTCGGCGAACCGGCCGATGTTCGCCTCGTCGAGAGCCGCGTCGACCTCGTCGAGGACGCAGAATGGCACCGGACGGACCTCGAGCATCGCGAAGAGCAACGCGACGGCGGTCAATGCGCGCTCACCGCCCGAGAGCATCGCGAGGGCCTGGGGCTTCTTGCCGGGTGGCCGCGCCACGATCTCGATCCCGGTCGAGCCGAGATCGGAGGGATCGGTCAGGGAGAGCCGTGCGAAGCCCCCACCGAACAGCTGCTCGAAGCGGGACGCGAAGGCGGCCTCGAGGGCCTGGAACGTCGTCCGGAAGCGGTCCGCGATGAGCGTGTCGAGCTCGGTGATCAGCTCCCGGGTCCGAAGGATCGCCGTCCGCAGGTCCGAAGCCTGGGTCTCGAGCGTCTCGAGCCGAGCCTTGAGCTCACCGTATTCGTCGACGGCATACGGGTTGACCGCCCCGAGCTCGTGGAATCTGCGACGGAGCTGACCGAGCCGGGCGGCGCTGGGTGGAGGGGTTTCGGGCGGTGCCGCGGCCCACCGGGGGGTGACGAGAGCAAGAGCCGCCTCGAGGGCGACGGCCTCGTCGGAAAGGACATCCTCGGACTGGGCAGGGTCGTCGGCGGCCGTCGTGGCCGCGATGTCAGTGGAGCCTGCGGCGTGTGTTCGTTCGATCCCCGCTGCCTCGTGGAGCCGCACGATCGCAAGATCGCCGAGGCCTGCGAGCTCGACGACGATCCCCTCGTGCAAGCCCTCGAGGCCGAGGCGGGCCTCGAGCGCGACGTGGTCGGCGGCGCGCAGCCGGGCGTCGGCGGTGCGGAGGCGTTCGCGGGCAGCGGCCGCCTCCCGTTCGGCAGCCGTCAAGCGGTCACGATCGGCCGCGTCCGCCGCCCGGACCTCGTCGAGGGCGGCCCGGGCGGCTGCCTCGGCCGCGGCGGTCGCGGCGACCTCCACACGCACCGCGTCACGCTGCTCGGTCAGCTCCCGCTCCCGTTCGGCGAGCGAGGCGACGTCGCGATCCGCGCGGGCCATCCGTTCCTCGGCGATCAGGGTCGCTGCCTCGGCCCGAGCCCGACGGTTCTCGGCGTCGCGGCGTGCCACCTCGCGTGTCGCCGCCTCCCCGGCGAGCCGGTCGCGCCGAGCGCGGAGCTCGGCGGCACGCTTCTCCCATACCGCGAGCGCGGCGCCATCCTCGGCGCCACCCTCCGCTGCGGCCGGTTCCTGCTCATCCTCCGGGCCCTCAGGGCCGAACGCCGCCACGGCCGCACGGGCGTTCTGCAGCTCGGCCTCGGACCGCTCGGCCTGGGCTTCGTGCCACGCGGTCTCGCGCACGACGGTCTCGAGCCGGCGGGCAGCGACCCGCTCCGCCTCCTCGGCCGCGCGGCGCGTGCCCGCTGCGCGGCTCTCGTCCCCGCGCGCCGTCTCCATCGCATCAAGGGCGGCCTTCGCTTCTGCAGCGAGCCCGACCGCCGTCGCACGTCGCTCGGCCACCTCTGCGTCGAGCGCAGCTGCCTCGTCGGCCAGCCGGGCCATCTCGGCTCGCCGTTCGAGCATCGACTCGCCGGCCCCGAGGGTCACACCGAGATCGGTCACCAGGGCGGTCCCGTCGCGCGTCGCGATCGTCCACCCCGGCGGCAGCATCGGCTGGACCGCGAGGCAGGTCGGAAGGTCCGGCAGCCACGCCGCTCTGGCCAGTAGCCGGCGGGCCGCACCGGTCACGTCACGGCGGACCGCGGCATCGAGCGTGCCCCCGCCCGCGGCCGCGAGTGCCTCGCGGAAACGACGCTCGCGTGTGTCGTCGGCGGGGTTGGTCCCGTTCGTCCGTTCCGCAACGACGAGCGCGCCGCGTTCCGAAGCCAATGAGCCGACGGCGTCGGATGCGACCACGTACGCGCGGGTCATCGCGGCAAGCGTCGCCTCTGCCGCCGCGCGGAATGGCGGATCGATGGCGAGGTCCTCGTCGAGTCGTCGCCCTCCGACCCGGCGTGCTGCTCGTGCGATGCCGCGCGCCTCGTCCTCGGCAAGGCGGGACTCCAGACCATCGAATCGTGCGCGAAGCTCGGCCGCTCGAGCGCTCGATGCGACAGCCCGCTCGTGTGCTCCGGCACGCGAGGCCTCCGTGCGTCCAGCCAGATCGCGTGCCGCCTCGAGGGCCGCCGAGGCGTCCCGTTCCGATTCGATCGAGGCGGCGAGGATCTCGCGGGCTCGCGCAAGCTCCGACTCCAGCCCGGCTCGTCGCTGCCGGCCCTCGGTCACCTGGGCCGTCTCCTCCGCCGCGCGGCGCTCGACCTCCGCCAGGTGCCGCCTGGCGCTCTCGCGTTCCGCCTGCCGCGTGGCGGCGGCGCGGCGCAAGGCCGCGAGCTCGTGGCCCTGAGCCTGCTTCGCGCTGCGCAGCGCGCCGAGCTCGGACATCGCGTCGGTCAGCTCGCGCTCGGCCTCCCGGACGGCCTCGTCGAGCAGGATGTCGGGTGGCGGCATCGGTGCGGCGAGGGCACGGCGACCCGACGCGATCTCGGCCTCCGCCGCGACGCGCTCGGCGATCCCGCGCTGTCGGTCTCGGGCGAGCGCGTCGAGTTCCGACGCGAGTCGCGCGTCGCGCAACTGGGCATCGGTGGCGGCGGCCCGTGCCACGTCGTGCGTCTCGCGCCGTTCCCGCTCGAGTCGCGCTCGTTCGCCGAGCTCCGCCGACAGGGCCGCAGCGATCCCTTCCGCGGCGGTGAGGTCTGCCATGGCGGCATCGACGGCGCGCGCGGCCGCCTCGCGATCGAGCTCACCCGCCGCGAGCCGCGCCGCGGCGTCGTGCCAGCGCCCGTGCATCGCGAGGAGCAGGGCCGTGATGAGCTCGTCTGCCGTCGTCTCCCGTGTCGCCTGCTGTTCGGCCTGTGCGGCCAGGCGTCGCGCCTGCGGCCGAAGCTCGCCGAGGATGTCCTCTGCCCGCGCCAGGTTTGCCTCGGATTCGGCGAGCTGCTCCTCGGCCCGCCGGCGACGCCGCTCATGCCGCCGAACGCCGGCCACCTCCTCGAACAGCGGCCGCCGCTCCTCCGGTCGCAGTGCCAGCGCCTGGTCGACCATCCCCTGCCCGATGAACAGGAAGGCGTTGTCGGCGAGGTGCGCCGAATCGAGCAGGTCGACGAGGTCGCGCAGCCGGATCCGGCTCTTGTTCAGGAGGTAGTCGTTCTCGCCGGAGCGATAGAGGCGACGGCCGAGCTCGAGGACGCCGAACTCGACCGGAAGGAGGCCGTCGGCGTTGTCGAGGACGAGCGTCACATCGGCCATCCCCTGGGCGGACCGCTTCTCGGAACCTGCCCAGATGACGTCCTCGGACTTGCGCGAACGAAGGGCCCGGCCCTGCTCGCCGAGCGCCCAACGCAGCGCGTCGGCGAGGTTGCTCTTGCCCGAGCCGTTGGGCCCGACCACGGCGCTGATGCCCGGCCCGAACTCGACGCTCGTTCGCTCTGCGAACGACTTGAAGCCCTGCAGCCGAAGCGCGAGGAGCCGCGGCTCGGCCGCGTGATCGGGTGACGTCATGAGCCGTCCCCCTCAGGCGCCGTGCTCGCTCGGCGGACATCCGTCGACCAGATCCGTTCGAGCGCCTGCGCTGCAGCGGCCGTCTCCGCCGCGCGTCGGGACGGGCCTTCGCCTCGCCCGAGCATCTGCCCATCGATCCAGACCTCGATGCGGAACGACTTCTCGTGATCGGGCCCGATCGCATCGACCAGGCGGTAGCTCGGCCTCTCGCCGGACCGTCGCTGGGTCGCCTCCTGCAGGCGGCTCTTGGGGCTCTTGAGTGCGACGATCGGCGCCTCGGCCTCGAGCTCCGGCCGGGCGAGTGCGACGACCCAGTCGCGGGTCGCGCCGTATCCAAGGTCGAGATAGAGCGCACCGGCGACCGCTTCGAAGGCCGACGCGAGGAGCGACGGCCTCCGGCGGCCGCTGCGCTTGGACTCCCCTTCCCCGAGCAGCAGCGCGGAACCGAGCTCGATCCGGCTGGCGAGCCGGGTGAGGCCCGTCGTCGAAACGATGGCGGCGCGCCGGGCGCTCAGGTATCCCTCGTCATCGCCCGGGTGGCGGGTGTACAGGGCCTCGGAGATGGCGAGGTTGACCACGGCATCACCAAGGAACTCAAGACGTTCGTTGTGGCCGACGGCCGCATCGGGGTGCTCGTGGTACCAGCTCGAATGGACGAGAGCCTGTTCGAGCAGGTCCAGGTCACGGACCGGGAGCCCGATCCTCTCGGCGAAGGCCTGAGCGGGGCGCACGTGTCCCGGCGGGACCCGGCGTGCGACTAGGAAGAGTGCTCGTCGATGTAATCGACGGCGTCCTGGACCGTGCGGATCTTCTCCGCATCCTCGTCCGAGATCTCCGTCCCGAACTCCTCTTCGAGGCTCATGATGAGCTCGACCAGGTCGAGCGAGTCAGCGTTGAGGTCGTCGACGAATGACGCCTCGGGCTTGACCTCATCCTCGTCGGCGCCGAGCTGCTCGACGACGATCTTCTTGAGGCGTTCGTACGTTGTTGCCACTGACTCCCTCCTCGGAGTTGGGTGCTGGTGCCGTCGGCCGGGTGCCGCTGGTCTCCGCTGCGATGTTCCCGAGCACGCCATTCATGAGGCGTCGCATCGGTTCTCCACTGTAGGTGCGCGCCAGCTCGACCCACTCGGCGATGGCCACCCGGGCCGGCGTGGCCGAGTGTAGCACCTCGGATATGGCGCAACGGAGCAAGGCACGGTCCATCCGGGCCAGGGCGGTGACCGGGTAGCGAGGCGCGAGACGCGCGATCTCGGCGTCGATCTCGTGGCGATGGGCCATCTCGGCGGCGACCAGATCGCGGGCCAACGAGGCCGCCATCGGATCCCGTTCCTCCTCGGCGAGGTGACGTTCGAGGACGGCGTCCGCGGTGCGCTGTCCGAAGTCCGCTTCGAAGACGGCCGCGAGGGCCAGCCGGCGACCGGTCCGCCGGCCGCGGACGCGGTCAGCCCCCGACGCCATCGACCAGGACGGTGACCGTCCCGAGCTCAAGGCCGAGCAGGCGCTCGATGGTGGCAGCGACCGTCGCGCGGACGTCGGCGGCCAGCGGCCGGAGTTGCTGTCCCGGCCGCGCCACCACCCACACGCGGACGAGGACGCGCTGGTCGCGGATGCGCACGCCCACCGCCGGTCCCCCGAGCCAGCGACGCCACGCCGCTCCGCCGCGTCCGACCCGCGCGACGCCCGGGACCTCGAGGGCCGCGAGCCGGACGAGCTCGCCGATCACGCCCTTGCCGACTGTCACCTCCGGCTGGCTCATGAAGCGACTCCTGCCTGGGCGCCCGCGCCGAGCGACTCCGCGATGAGCGCCGGGACGCGGGTCGCCGCCATGGTCGCGGCCTCGTCGCATGCAAAAGTGATCATCCGCCGTCGAGCTCGGCCGTGGGTGATGATGACCGTGCCCCGCACGCCGAGCAACGGCGACCCGCCGACCTTCTCGTAGTCGAAGACGCCCCGGATCCGGTCGATCCCGGGGCGCATCGCGACGTAGGCAAGGCGACCTCGC
Source organism: Chloroflexota bacterium (assembly GCA_045804705.1). Taxonomy (GTDB): domain Bacteria; phylum Chloroflexota; class Limnocylindria; order Limnocylindrales; family CSP1-4; genus SPCO01. The sequence continues at coordinate 21,605 of JBJMMQ010000017.1, read as the reverse complement.
ACCGATCCTTCGAACTCGGCCCGCCACAGGTCGAAGATGAAGGTCGAGAGGCCCTCGAAGAACTTGATGACGACGTTCCCGAGCACGGCGTCGCAGACGACGACGTCGGCGTGATGCGTCGTCAGGTCCTTGCCCTCGACGTTGCCGGTGAAGTTGAGGTCGGTCGCGTCGAGCAGCTCGGTCGCTCGCTGTATCCGAGCGTCGCCCTTGCCCTTCTCCTCCCCGATCGACAGCAGCGCCACACGGGGCCGCGCGACGCCCATGACGCGCTCGGCGAAGATCGCACCCATCTGGCCGTACTGGACGAGGTTCTCGGGCGTCGAATCGGGGTTGGCGCCGATGTCGAGGAGGACCATCGGACCGGTCGCGGTGATCATCTGGACGGCGAGAGCCGGGCGGTCGACACCGGGTAGCCGGCCGAGGCGCAGGACCGCCGCAGCCATCCCGGCACCCGTGTGACCTGCCGTGACGACCGCGTCGGCGTCCCCCCGCTTCACGAGGTCGACCGCGACGAGGATCGACGAGTCCTTCTTCTCGCGCAGCGCGAGAGCCGGATGCTCGTCCATCCCGACGACCTCACTCGCGGGGACGATCGAGACGTTGGCCGGGAGCGTGCCCGCGATGCGCCGGATCACCGCGTCGTCGCCAACGAGGATGAGCGCGTCCTCGGGATGAGCGCGCGCATGATCGATGGCCCCCGGGACGACCTCGGACGGGCCGTGGTCGCCGCCCATCGCGTCGACAGCCACGCGAACCCCGGCGCGGTCCTGCTCCGCCGGGCGGGGTCCGGGCTGGGTCACCGCGTCAGCGGGCGGAGTCGTCGGCGGGTCGTGAAGCCGGCTTCATCTCGACTGCAAGGCGGCCCTGGTAATAGCCGCAGTTCGGACAGACGTGGTGCGGCAGCTTCATCTCGTGGCAGTGCGAGCACTCTTCGAGGTTCGGCGTGCTGATCGCGAGATGGGCGCGGCGCTCGCCCTGGCGGGCATGCGAGACGCGTCGCTTGGGTACACCCATGAGGTTGACGGGCTCCTTCGGTCATCGCCTGACGCGATGCGCCGGCTGGTGCTGGATCGTGGGTCGCCGAGACCTCGCGAGGTCGTCGGACCGACGGCGGAGTGTAGCGCGAATCGGGCCCGATTGTCAGGCGTCGTCGGCCGTGAAGCCGCGCAGCGCCTCGAGACGCGGGTCGATGTCATCGTCGGGATGGTCGTGGACGCCCTCCTCGAGACGTTGACCGCAGACGACGCACAGGCCTGGGCAATCGGGGCGACACAGCGGCGCGATCGGCTCGGCCAGCTGGATGGCTTCGCGGACCGGCGTCTCCAGGTCGAGCTCGTGGTGGTCGGTCAGCCGCGCGATGTCCGGCTCGTCGTCGGTCGGCAGCGGGCGTCCCGTCGCGAGGTCGAGGGCGGGCAGGTATTCCTCCTCGATCCGGATGTCGACGGGCAGCGAGATGTCGCGCAGGCAGCGACTGCATTCGAGGGCGAGAGCCGTCGAGAGCGTCGCGGTCGCGATGATCCCCCGGTTCGTCCGGAGCAGGCGCACGCGACCGGAGATGGACTCGGCAAGCGCGAGATCGTCGCCAAGGTCGATCCGGACGTCGTCGACGTCCACGACACGATCGGCGCCGGGGTCGTCCGCGAGAAGGCCTGCGACGTTCCAGGCGAGCGGGCCGTCGCCCGGGCCGCCCGCGTTCACCGTTGGCTGGTGGACGGCTCCACGGCCTCGTCCCGGTGCTCGCCGGTCCCGTTCTGGGACGGTTCGGCGTCGTCGCTCTCGATCGCGGCCCGTCGCTCGTCGAGCATGGCGATCCCCTTCTTGATGCTCTGGAGCGTCTTGACGACGTCGTCTTCCAGGCCGACCAGGACGCTGACCGCGTACTCGTCCGCGCCCCGCCGGATGTCGTCGGCGTCGCGATGCGCGTCGGCGATGATCTCTCGGCTCTGGTGCTCGGCGGTCGCGGTCAGGCCGCGATCGCCGATGAGGAAGGCCGCCTGCTCCTGCGCCCGGCCGACGATCCGCTCGGCCTCCTCCTGCGCCTTTTCCATGATCCGCTCGCCTTCGGCGTTGATGCGCTTGGCGGCGCGGACCTCCTCGGGCACGGCGACGCGCAGCTCGTCGATGAGTCCGAGCGCAGCGTTCTGGTCGACGACGACATTCGTCGTGAGCGGCAGCTTCTTGCCGTTTGCGATGAGGGATTCGAGGCGCTCGACGAGGAAGATGATGTCGATCGGACTGTCCTCCAGCTGGCGGTCTCGGGATCGGTCGCTCAGGCTGGCACCAAGTATGGCACGACGGCGTCGGTCGTCAGGCGCCCTTGGACGCCTCCGCGAGTGCGGCCCGAGCCGAGGCCGGAACCATCGACGAGACATCGCCGCCGAAGCTCGCGATCTCCTTCACGAGGCTCGAGCTGACGTAACCGTTCTCGACCGAGGTCATGAAGAAGACCGTGTCGACGTCGGGGGCCAGGACGCGGTTGTTGTGGGCCAGCTGCATCTCGCTCTCGAAGTCGCTGATCGCCCGGAGCCCGCGAACGATGGCGTTCGCCCGGTGGGTCCGACAGAAGTCGACGGTCAGGCCGTCGAAGGCCTCGACCCCGACTCCGGCGAGCCGCGTACCGCCCGACTCGGCGAGGGCCGCGCGGATGACGTGGATGCGGGTCTCGACCGGGAGGAGCGGCGTCTTCCGGGGGTTCGCCAGCACGCCGATGATGACCCTGTCGAAGACCGCGGTCGCTCGGGCGACGATGTCGAGATGGCCGTTGGTGATCGGGTCGAACGAGCCGGGATAGACCGCGATCGTGTTCATCGATCCTCCTGGCGTCGGTAGAACGTCAGCGTCGTCTCGCCGAAGCGGCGCTCGCGCTCGGATGCTAGCAGCCCGACCTCGGCCGGCGGCGGATCGCGCCAGAAATGCTTGGCCACGACCCGACCGCCAGGCGGCACGAGTGGCGCGACGGCCTCCAGCGCGGAAGCGAGGAGCCCTGTCTCGGCGTATGGCGGGTCGAGGACGACGACCTGGAACGGCGCGTCCCGAACGGCGTCGGCGCCACCCAGCCACCCGATGGCGTCAGCCCGGACGACGCGAGCCCGGTCGGCGACGTGGGCGCGCTCGAGGTTCGCGGCGATCACCGCGGCCGCACCGCGATCACGTTCGACGAAGGTCGCCCGAGCCGCCCCGCGTGAGAGCGCTTCGATGCCCGCAGCACCCGAGCCCGCGAACAGGTCGAGCACGTCGCTTCCCGGCAGATCAGGCTCGAGGATCGCGAACAGCGTCTGCTTGACGCGGTCGCCGAGCGGCCGTGTCCCGGGGCCCGGTGCCGCGAGGCGGATCCCGCGGGCCGTCCCGGCGATCACCCGGCCGCCGTCGCCGGTCGTCATGCACCGCTCGCAGGTTCGCCGGCGGCGACTCGGCGGAGCCAACCCGCTTCGAGCTCGTGAGTCAGGACCGGGCGGGCAGGATCGAGCCTGCCGGCCGGATCCAGCAGCCGCTCGGCGTGCGCGCGAGCCCGGACCGCGAGCTCGCGATGTTCGGCGACCTGGAGTGACGCGACGCGGAGCCGCGGGAAGCCGCTCTGGGCGAGTCCGAGGACATCGCCTTCCTTGCGCAGCTCGAAGTCCTTCTCGGCCAGCGCGAAGCCGTCGCGTGTCTCGGCGACGGCGTGGAGCCGCGCCTGGGCGACCTCGTCCGTGGAGTCGGACACCAGGACGCAGAACGACTCGATCGACCCACGCCCGACGCGGCCGCGGAGCTGGTGGAGCTGGGCGAGTCCGAACCGATCCGCGCCCTCGATGACCATCATCGTCGCGGCCGGCACATCGACGCCGACCTCCACCACGGTCGTCCCGACCAGGACATCGAGCTCGCCATCGCGGAACCGGCTCATCTCTGCATCGCGATCGGCGGGCTTGAGGCGGCCGTGGACCATCCCGACTCGCAGCGGATCGAGCAGTGCGGCGAGGCGAACGGCCTCGCTCTCAGCGGCCACCGCGCCCTCACCGTCGTCCACGCCCTCCTCGATGAGTGGCACGACGACGAATGTGCGATGCCCGGCCGCAGCCTCGTCGCGCACCTTCCGCCACGTGCCGTCAAGCTCGGCCGACTTCCGGATCCCGGTCCGGATCTGGACGCGTCCGGCCGGCGGCGTCCGCAGGTCCGACACGTCGAGGTCGGCATACAGGACCTGCCCGAGCGTCCGTGGGATCGGCGTCGCGGTCATCAGCAGGACATGAGGCGACCGGCCGCCGGCCTTGGCCTCGAGCGCTCCGCGCTGGTCGACGCCGAACCGATGTTGCTCATCGATGACCACGAGGCCCAGATCCGCGAAGGAGACCGCCTCCTGGATGAGCGCATGCGTTCCGACGACGACGCCGGCCTGCCCCGACGCGATCGCCTCGAGGGCCTTGGCCTTGACGTCCGCCTTGAGCGAGCCCGTCAGCAGCGTGACGCCAAGGCCGACTCCCTCGAGCAGCGCGCCGACCGTCTCGAGGTGCTGACGCGCAAGGAGGTCCGTCGGGGCCAGGAGCGCCCCCTGGAAGCCCGCCTTCGCGCTCGCGGCGAGGGCGAATGCAGCGACGGCCGTCTTGCCCGAGCCCACGTCGCCCTGGAGGAGGCGGAGCATCGGCGTCGGGCGCGCGAGGTCGTCGCGGATCGCGTCGATGGCGGCGACCTGGTCGACGGTCAGGTCGATCGGCTCGCCGACCCGCGTCCCGATCGCGTCGGTGATGGTCGCCCGGATCGCCGCGTCGGAGCCGGCCTCGATGTCGATCACGGGCGCCGCGTCACGGACCCGCTGGCGGCGCCGAGCGACCATCCCGAGCTGGAGCGCGAGAAGCTCGTCGAATGCGAGACGACGGAGTGCCGCGTCACGACCGGGAAAGGTCGCGGGGTAGTGAGCCTCCTCGATCGCGCGTGTGATCGCCACGAGCCCTTCCTCGGCGGTGACCTCGGCGGGGAGATATTCCGGGTAGGCGTAGCCCGCCTTGTCGAGCGCTTCGCGGATGGCAGCTCGGAGCCGGATGGCCGTGAGGCCCGCGGTCAACGGGTAGACGGGGACGATCCGGCCCGCGTGCAGCAGCTCCGTCTCGCCGGGCTCACCGGCGAGCACCTGGAACTCGGGGTTGTCGAGCGTCAAGCGGCGCCCGAAGTGCTTGACCTTGCCAGACACGACGATCTCGGCACCGACGTGAAGACGCCGCTCGATGAACCGGCGCCCGAACCAGGTCGCGTCGATCCCGCCGGTGTCGTCCTGGAGGCGCGCGATCGTCCGCTGCGTCCGTCCCCGGAAACCGGGCTCCACCCGCACGTCGTCGACGCGTGCCTGTGCGGACACGACCTCACCGTCACCGGCCCACACGAGGTCGCCCAGCTTCCGCATCTCGCGCAGGTCGTCGTACCGCCGGGGAAGGTGGAACAGCAGGTCGCGAACGGTGTAGAAGTCGAGCTTGATACCCGCCCGCCGGAGGGCCGCGCCCGCTGCCAGCCCGGACTGGGCGAGCGGAGCGTCGAGAAGCTCGACCGGGTCGGTCGTGACCGGCGCCGGGACCGGGCGCGTCGCCTTCGCCACGACTATTCGGCGGCGATCAGGTACCGGTAGTAGGGCTGTCCGCCGTGACGGACCTCGACCTCGATACCGGGAGTGGCGCCGCCGATCCGACGGGCCATCGCCTCCGCCTCGGCAAGGTCCGCGCCGTCGCCGTAGAACAGGGTCAGGAGTTCGAAGCCAGGGGTCATCGCCGCGACGCCGGCGAGGATCGCGGCGTCGCGGTCGCTTCCCGAGGCGACCAGGCCGTCGTCAGGGTCGAGCACGATGGTCCCGCCGCGTTTGACCTTGCGGCCGCTGATCGTCGCGTCGCGCACGGCCTCGGTCACGACGAGTGACTGGACGGAGCGGGCCGCCTCCGTCATCGACGCGGCATTGGCCGTCGCATCGAGAGTCGGGTCGAGCGCCAGCAGCGCGGCGAAGCCCTCGGCCGCGTTCCGCGTCGGCACGACCACGACCGGCCGGTCGGTCATCGTCGCGCACTGACGTGCGGCGAGGATCACGTTGGGATTGTTGGGCAGGACGATCATCTGCCGGGCCTCCACCGCGTTGATGGCCGCAAGCAGCTCTCCGGTACTCGGGTTGGACGTCTGCCCGCCCTCGATGACTGCGGCCACGCCGAAATCCCGGAAGATCGCTGCGAGACCGTCGCCGGCGACGACGGCGACGACCGCGAGAGCGGGGGCATCGGCCGGCGGCGCCGCGGGTGCGAGGGGCGTGAGACCCGCTCCAGGTCTGTCCGTCTCCACCGTGAACGCCGCGGCACGGGTCTCGCGGACGTCCCTGGCCTGGTTGTCGAGGTTCTCGATGCTGATGCGGCTGAGCACGCCCTGGCTCAATCCGTACCCGACGACGAGATCCGGCCGCTCGTTGTGGACGTGGACCTTGAGCGCCCGGGTGTCACCGGCCACGAGCACCGAGTCGCCGATCGACTCGAGATGGTCGCGGATCGCATCCACGTCGAGTCCGCCAGAGCCGTTCGGCTGGAGCAGGAACATCGTCTCGTAGCCGAAGCCAGCGTCCGCGTGCGCGACCAGGGTCGACACCTTGACGCCCGCTCCTGTCTCCGCCCTGCGACGTGCGGCACCAGCGGGCGTCGCCTCGACGAGATGGAGCAGCGCTCCCTGGAAGAGCCGGTAGAGTCCCTGCCCGCCTGAGTCGACGACGCCGGCCTCGCGCAGGATGGCGAGCAGGCTGGGCGTCTTCGCCACCGACTTCTCGGCCGCGTCGAGGGTGGCGCTGAGGACGGCCTCGACGTCGTCGTCCCGCTCCGCGGCGATGACAGCGGCATCCGCCGACTCGCGGATGACCGTCAGGATCGTGCCCTCGACGGGTTTGGCGACAGCCCCGTAGGCGGTCTTCGAGCCCTGCGACAGGGCATGGGCGAGATCAAGGCCATTGAAGCGGCTCTTGCCGCCGAGGGCCTCGGCCATGCCCCGAAAGATCTGGCTGGTGATGACCCCGGAGTTGCCGCGCGCACCCATGAGCGCTCCGAAGCTGATGGCAGCTGCGATCCGCTCGGCGGGCTGGCCCGCGACGCCTTCAGCTTCCTCGAGGGCAGCCTTGACCGTCGCGAGCATGTTCGAGCCCGTGTCCCCGTCGGGGACCGGGTAGACGTTCAGAGCATTGATCTCGTCGACGTGCGCCTCGAGGTTGGCGACCCCGGCGCGGAAGGCGCCCAGCAGCCCGTCTCCATCGCAGGCGCGCCGCACCATCAGGCGACGTCCGACCCGCTGTCGGCAACGTCCCGCGGCCCGATGGTGTCCGCAGCCGGCCGCATGGCGGTCGGGGGCGCGCCGCCAGGCCCGAATCGGAGGCCGGCGACATGGATCGTCACCCGTCCGACCTCTCGACCGAGGGCGTGTCGGATCGAGTAGCGCACCGCGGAGTCGACCTGACGCGCGACCTCGGCGACGGGGACACCGAAAGCGACCGTCAGGTCGAGCTCGACGTCGATGTCTTCGGCCAGACGGACCGAGATCCCGGGCTGGGCGAGTCCGAGGCGCTCGAGCAGGCGCTCGTGCGGTCGGGACGCGAACCCGGTCACGCCGTACGAGCCGAGCGTCGCGGTGCGAACGAGGTCGATCACGGCCTGGCGTGTCACGATGGATCGTCCAGGCTTCGGGTCGGTCGGCACGCGGGCAACGTCCTCCAGGCGGGATGGATCGGCGTCGTCGAGGCGGGGATCGCGAGGCCGTGTGCTATTCTACCGCTCCGTTCGCGCCCTTCCGGGCTCGGACACCTCCATCTCGACCACACCGAGGACCACGCATGGCCCGCTCCTGCGCGATCTGCGGAAAGGAATCGATGGGCGGCTTCAACCCGCAGTCGTCGGGGATGAACCGCGTTCGAGCCCACCGCCGCATGAAGCCGAATCTCCAGCCGCTCACCATCGAGCAGAAGGGACAGCCGACGAAAGCGCTCGTCTGCACCCGCTGCCGCCGAACGCTGCTGAAGTCCGCCAAGTAGCCGATCCGCCTTTCCGGCGGTCGACACGAAGACGCCACTCCCCGACCGGTCGCCCCCGCGGCCGGTCGTTCGCGTGTCCTGAGCTACGGATCGACGTCGAGCTTCTCGATGGGCCGGCCGCGGTCGTCGACGAGGCGCCAGGACACCCCGAGATCTGGATCCTCGCCGGCGGTCAGGATGTCGACCGTCGCCTTGGCCGCCGACTCCGCGTCCTTCATCCGCGCCGTCGCCGCGCGGATCCGGCGTTCGATCGCCAGCCGCGCCAGCCCGGGCAGGCCCTGGCCGATCTCGGTCCGAGCGACAGCCTCTGCCTTGGCCTTCTCGAGGTCGAGGCCGTCGAGCTTTTCGATGAGCGCGGTCGCCTTGCGCCGGTCGACGGGTCGCAGGTCGCGGATCCATTTGGGTTCGGGTGGTGGCGCCGGCTCGGGTTCGGGCTCGGTCTCGCGCCGCGCCTTCGTCGTGGCCTTTCCCTTGCTGGTCCTCGCTTTCGATTGGGTCGGCGGCTTCGGCTGACTGATCCGCTCGGCCAGCGGTGACTCGACGGGGCCGTCCTCGCGGGCGGTCTCGATCGCCTGCTTCGCGGCTCCGAGCGACGGGAACGGGCCACGCACGAGCGGCAACCCGAACTCGTTCGTCTGCGTCGTGTCCACGATCACCCACGTCCCCGATTCCGGCTCGATCTGGAATCGACCGTCCCGCGTTTCCCAGCGTCCGCCGCCAAGCCGTTTGAGCGCCTCGTCCTTCCCCATCGTCGAAGTATCGCCGCCGGGGCCAGCACCCGGCTCGCTCGCAAGTCTCGCGCAGGACCATCGGCGGGTCTAGGATGCGGCCATGAAAGGTGACCGCGTCGAGGCGATGGTTGACACCGGCCAGGGCGTCCAGACGTTCGAGATCATCGCGACGAAGGCCGGACGACGGATCGAGGTCGTCACGAGCCGCGGGGTCGTCGAGGTCCGCGAGGTCACCAGGAGTGGAGTCCCGGTCCGGACTGGCAGGTTCATGGCGAATCGGCTGATCGCACTGGTCGAGCATCCGGCGGCCGACGAACGAGGCAGAGTCGAGATCAGCACGAGCCATCGCCTGCAACCGCGCGACTGACGCGGCCCCGGTGAGCTAGCGGTCGTCCGTGTCGAGCCAGATCGTGAACGGACCGTCGTTGACTAGGGCGACCGTCATCTCGGCGCCGAACCTGCCGGTCGCGACGGTCACCCCGAGCCCACGGAGCGACTCGCCGAAGCGCAGGTAGAGCCTCTCGGCCTCGTCCGGAGCCGCGGCACCCGTGAACCCCGGCCGCCGACCCCGTCGGGTGTCGGCGAACAACGTGAACTGCGAGACGCCGAGCGCCGCGCCACCGACGTCAAGAAGCGACCGGTTCGTCCGGCCCTCGTCGTCGCGGAAGATGCGGAGCTCGGCTGTCTTGCGCGCGAGGTCGTCCGCGATCGTTTCCGTGTCGGACGGCCCCACCCCGACGAAGATCACCAGACCGGGGCCGATCTCGCCGACGACCTCGCCGTCGACGCGGACGGTCGCTGCGGTCGTCCGTTGCAGGAGTGCCCTCACGGCGGGCCAGGCGGGGCGATCACTCCGTGCTCGGCGATGAACTCCTGACGCCACGCGTCGGCAGCCCGTTCGTATGCGTCGCGCGCGGCAGCGTGTCGGTCGCGGACGAGCGCCTCGGTCGAGGCCGGGACCAGGAGGTCGTAATCGCGGACGCCGTCAGGGTTCATCTGGCCGTCGCCGCGAAGCATCACCACTGGCACGCCGCCGGCTTCGATCTCGTCCATCAGCTCGCGCGCGAAGTGCTTCGGCAGCGAGGTGAAGGTGATCATCCGGTCGCGCGGGATCGGCGCGACGCCATCGTTCAGCGTGTACTGGTATCCCTCGTCGGCGAGAGCGCGGATGAGCCGGATCTCGCGGGCCATGTCGCGTCCTTTGTGAAAGAGCGCGGATCCGACGACGAGGATGTCGACCCCGAGACCACCGGCGAATTCGGCCGTCTCGCGATTGATCCCGCCATCGACGTGGACCTCCGCCCCGAACGCCTTGTGGCTAAGCAGATCGCGAGCGGCGAGCAGCTTGTCACTCGCGACATCCTTCATGAACGACTGCCCGCCGAACCCGGGCTCCACGGTCATCACCAGCACGATGTCGAGCAGCTCGCGGTATGGCTCGAGCGCCGACAGAGGTGTGGCCGGCTTCACCGCGAGACCGGCGGCACGACCGGCTGCGCGGATCCGGCGCAGCGTCGGGGCGATCTCCTCGTCGATCTCGACGTGGAAGGTGATCGAATCGCAGCCGGCATCGAGGTAGTCGTCGAGGAAGCGGCCCGGCTCGTCGACCATGAGGTGCGCGTCGAACGGCAGCTCTGTCCGTGGCCGCAGGTGCTTGATGGTCTTGGCGCCGAAGGTCAGGTTCGGGACGAAGTGGGCGTCCATGACGTCGAGGTGGATCCGATCGGCGCCTGCCTTCTGGACGCGGTGGACGGCGTACTGGAGGTTCGACAGGTCCGAATCGAGGATGCTCGCGGCGACCCGGGCGCGACCGTCCGCCACTGCTACTCCCCCACCCCGGCGGGTGCGGGCTCGTGACTCCGTTCACCATGCAGCGCGGCGGCGCTCTCGGCGACGAGTCTGGCGCGACGACGGGCGACGGCAGGAGCCGGCGGCTCGCCCGCCCGCTCCGCGGCGAGTTGACCGCACGCCGCGCCGACCTCCTGGCCACGGTTCCGACGGATCGTCGTCTCGATCCCGGCAGCACGCAACGTGGCCGCGAACGCCTCGATGACGGGCATCGGACTCGCGGTCCAGGGGGTGTGCGCCACGGGATTCATCGGGATCAGGTTGACGTGGGCGTGGTCGCCCCGCAGAAGATCGACCATCGCCTGGGCGTCGACCTCGGTGTCGTTCACGCCAGCGATCATCGTGACCTCGTAGCTGATCCGGCGACCGGTTGCCGCGGAATGGTCGCGCGCAGCGGCGACGACCTCCGCGACCGGCCAGCGCCGGTTCAACGGGACGAGGACGTCGCGGAGCGGATCGCGCGCGGCGTGGAGCGAGACGGCAAGCGTGAATTGCGGGCCGAGCGCGGTCAGCCGCCGGATCCCGGGCACGACGCCGGAGGTCGATACCGTGATGTGCCTCGCACCGAGTCCGAACCGTCGCGGGTCGTTGAGCGCCTCGATGGCGGCCAGGACCCGATCGAGGTTGAGCAGCGGCTCGCCCATGCCCATGAACACGATGTTCGTGAGCCGCTTGCCGGCGGCGCCGAGTCGCCGGGACGCGAATCGGACCTGGTCGACGATCTCGGCCACCTCGAGATCGCGCCCGAACCCGAGCTCCCCGGTCGCGCAGAACGGGCACCCGACGGCGCAGCCGGCCTGACTCGAGATGCAGAGCGTGTGTCGCTCGCGTGAGCCCGCTCGCGCCGGGTAGTGCATCAGCACGGATTCGATGAGCGCGCCGTCGGCGAGACGGTGGAGGGCCTTCTCGGTCAGGCCGCCGTCGGCATCCTTCAGCTCGGTGTCGCTGACGGTGTCGAAGGTGAAGTCGGCGGCGAGCGCGTCACGCAGGGGAGCCGGCAGGGTCCTGAGGTCGTCTGCCGACGCCGCGGAGCCGCCCCACACTGCATCCGCGATCTGGCGGGCGCGGTAGGTCGGCTCACCTCGGGCAGCGACCCAGGCGGAGAGTGCATCAGGACTGAGGCCCGATACGCCGGGCCGTGCGGGTGTGATCACGCGTCCGATGCTAGCGCAGAGCTGCCGACGATCCCGGGGCGGCCACGCAGGAAGGCCGCCCACGGCATCCGCTTGCCACCGGCTGGCTGGACCTCGTGGAGAACGAGGATGCCGTCGCTCGTCGACAGGCCGGCCGGGACGATGATCCCGCTCGGACCGGTCGAGCCGGACTCGGCGGTCGCATCCCACACCACGATCCGGCCGTCCTTCGTGTCGATGAACGATCCCGGCCACGGCTGATAGGCACGGACCTGGCGTTCGAGGTCGACGACGGAGCGCGCCGGATCGAGTCGCCCATCGGCGCGCCGAAGAGGACGCGTCATCGTCGCGCCCGCTTCACCCTGGGGCGTGGAGATCGACTCGCCCCTGAGCCACGGGGCCAGGCTGACCCCGAGGAGATCCGCGCCTTCTGCCGACAGCGCCACCTCGAGATCGGGCGCCACCTCGTCGCCGCTGAGTGGCAGGCGTCGCTGGCCGACGAGCGGACCGGTGTCGAGTCCCGCGTCCATTCGCATGAGGCTGACGCCGGTCTCCGCGTCACCGGCAAGGATCGCGGCCGGGATCGGCGTCGCGCCGCGGTGTCGCGGCAGAAGCGAGGGATGGAGATTGAGGGCGCCATGTGGCAATGCGAGGAGGTCGGCGGGAACGATCTGGCCGTAGTCGGCGAGCACGATGAGCCCAGGTTCGAGCGCCAGGATCGACGCGATGGAATCGGCGGCACGAAGGCGCCTCGGCGCCAGGATCGGCTCGAGTCGCAGGAATCCGGCCGCCTCCGCGATGGGCGTCCCGCCGCCCGGTGCGGTGACGACGCCGACCAGGTCGATGTCAGTATGCGCGGCGAGAGCCCGGAGAGGCTCGACGCCGAAACCACCGCTGCCGAGGAAGACGGTCCGCACGCGCGAGCCGCCGGCCCGCACGTCCGTCACGCCAGGGCGCTCGTCGCCTCGCGGATCTCCGCGTCGTCCTCGTCACCGACCCCGACCGCCATCAACTCGTCCATCGAGTCGAGGTAGTCGATGTACAGCTTGCCGTCGAGGTGGTCGAGCTCATGCTGGAGCGCGCGTCCGAGCAGCCCGGATCCTGCGACCTTGATCTTCTGGCCGTGCCGGTCCTGCGCGACGACCCAGACTCGCTCGCGGCGTGTCACATAGGCGACGTAGCCCGGGATCGAGAGGCAGCCCTCGAGGTCGCGGTCATCACCCGTCGAGCGGACGATCTTCGGGTTCACGAGCTCGTACAGCTGGCTCTCGACCTCGATCACGCACGCCTGCATCGCCTCGCCGAGCTGGGGCGCGGCAAGGCCGACCCCCGGGGCATCTCGCATCGTGTGGGCGAGATCGTCGAGCAGCTCGTGGAGGTACTTGCCGAAGCTGTCGACGGGCTTGCCCTTCAGGCGCAGGCGCGGGTCGCCGAGGAGGACGATCGGTCGGACGCTCATGGACGGAGTATAGATTCGGAGGTTCAGGCCGGAGTCGGGCCGTCGGGCGCATCGTCGTCGGCGACGGCAGACCCAGGCTGTGTGCCGGTCCCGCCGGCGTCGGTGCCGTCGGGGGCCGTTCCCATCGACGCGCGGACGTCCGCGGCCCAGGAACGCGACCTGGTGGCCAGCTTCCCGCTCGCTTCCGCCGTCGCGTCACCGGCTCGCCGGAGAAACGGGCTGGCCTTTTCCGCAGCCTCGGCCGCGAATTCAGCGGTCCGTGCCGAGAACTCCCGGACGGTCGGTGTGGCCCGTTCGGCGAGATCGTCGACGGCCTCGCGGATCGATCCGAGGATCGCGGTGGCGGTCGCCCCCGGCGATCCACCTGTCGAGCTCGACGAACCGCTCGTCGATCCGGAGGTGCCTCCGGCGGACTCGCCATGCGGCCCGTCGGATGAGCTCCAGGTGAACGTCTCGTCCGGTGTCGGCTGGTCGTTGGTGTTCGGCTGTTCGTCTGTCACGGTCAGGGCTCCTGGGTACGAATGTGTGGTCAATCCTCGCACGAACGGCCGGACCGGTCATTCGCCGAGGTCGCCGTCAGAGCAGCGACTCCGGGTCCACATCCACTGACCACGGCGCGTCGATGCCGCCGTCGAGCAGCGCGACCGGATCCTCGCCTCGCAGGACGACGTTCCATCGCCAGCGATCCGCACGACGTGCGATGTAGGCAGGTGCCGGTCCGACGACGGTCACCGCCACACCTCGTTGCGTGGCGAGGTCGCGAAGTCGGCTGGCCATCGCCTCGGCCTCGCGCTGGGCGGCCGCAGGGTCGGCGAGGCCGACGGTCAACTTGACCAGCCGGCCGAAGGGCGGAGACCCGAACCGCTCGCGAAGCGCGAGCTCGGCGTCGTAGAACGCGGTCCTGTCGCCGCTCGCAGCGGCCGTGATGGCGGCGTGGTCGGGCTGGTACGTCTGGAGGATCGCCCGGCCGGGTCGTTCGCCACGTCCAGCCCTGCCGATGGCCTGGACGAGCAGTTGGTAGGTCCGTTCCGCGGCGCGTTCGTCGGGCAGGTTCAAGGCCACGTCGGATGACACGACGCCGACGAGGGTGACCGACGGGATGTCGAGACCCTTGGCGACGAGGCTCGTGCCGACGAGGACATCGAGGCGACCTTCCGTGAAGGCGTCGACGACGCGTTCAGCAGCGCCGCGATGCTCGACCACATCGCGGTCGAGCCGGCCGACCCGCAGCCGCGGGAAGGTGGTGCGCACCTCACGCTCGACACGTTCCGTCCCGCCGCCGAGGTAGCGGATCCGAGGCGAGGAGCAGGCTGGACAACGAGACGCGAGCGGGGTCGCCCGTCCGCAGTGGTGACAGCGCAGCGTCGTCCCGGCCTGGTGGTAGACGAGGGGACGCTCGCAGTCGGGGCAGGCCTGCACATGACCACAGTCGCGGCACAGCACGATGGAGGCCGTTCCGCGCCGATTCAGAACGAGGATGGCCTGCTCGCCGACGGCGGTATCGAGCGCGGCGAGGGCGGAGGCCAGCGCTCGCGACAATGTTCCCCGCTCGCCGGCCGCGAGCTCCGCGCGCAGGTCGACGATCTCGACGTCGGGCGCGGCCCCGACGGGGCGGGCCGGCAGGACGACCCGGTCGTACGTGCCGGTCCGCGCCAGACCGACGCTCTCGACGGCTGGTGTCGCGGACCCGAGGACGATCGCGGCCCGGGCGAGCGACGCCAAGCGGATGGCGACGTCACGTGCCTGGAGTCTCGGGGTCCGGTCGCTCTTGTACGCCGCATCGTGCTCCTCGTCGACGACGATCAGGCCGACGTCCGCGAGCGGGGCGAGGACCGCGAGCCTCGTCCCGACGACGATGTCGATGTCGCCGGCCCTGATCCGTCGCCACTCGTCGGCACGTTCCCCATCGCCGAGTCCGGAATGGACGAGTGCGACCCGCGCATCGAGATCCGCCCGGAGACGGTCGACGAGCGGCAGCGCGAGCGCGATCTCGGGCACGAGGACGAGCGCCGGACGACCTGCCTCGAGGCTCGCCGTGATGGCCTCGACGTAGATGGCCGTCTTGCCACCGCCCGTCACGCCGTCGAGCAGGAGCGGACGCGAGTCTCGCGCAACGACCGCGGCGGTGATCCGTGCGACTGCCTCCGCCTGCGCGGGGAGCAGGCTGCTCGAGGCCGGTCGCCCACCGCGCCGCCCCACCGGCCGCTCCGCCAGAGGGCGCCGCGGTCGTTCCCGGACGTCGGCCGAGGCGAGGCCCCGTCGAACGAGGCCAGCGACGGCACCATTGCCGTTGTGCGCGGAAAGGTCCGCCGCGAGGGCCTCGGCCCCAAGACTGCCGGCGAGCTCCGCGAGTGCATCCGCCTGCCGCGGGCCCAGCGGACGGCCGCCCGGGCGCGCACCCGCGGCCACCCCCGCCCCCGACTCGGTGATCCTTATCCAGCGCTCGTAGCGCGGTCCGGCTCCTGCCCCGAGCAGGGTCCACTCGAGGCTCACCCGCCCCTCGCCCTCGAGCGCACGCAGCCGGCGCAGCAGTCCTGCCCGGCCGTCCGGTCCCGCGAGGTCGCGCACGGGTCGCGGACCGCGCTCCAGCTGCTCGAGGAGGTCTGCCGTCGCGGCATCCTCGGGTGCCGCGACCACGGCCCTTCCCGGCATCCGCTCGGCCACCAGCTCCAACCGCTCCAGCAGACCCGGTGGCAGCATCGCCCGCAGGACGAGCGCGGGCGGTGCGAGGTAGTGCGCGGCGATCGCGCGCGCCAGGGCAAGGGTCAACGGCGGCAGCAGCGGCCCGTCGGCGCGGACACGTTCCACGACGGGTTTGAGGTCAACGGCGAGGGGATCCGACTGCGCGTCACCGAGGACGATGCCGAGGGCCTGTCGCCGACCGAACTCGACCAGGACAGCCTCGCCAGGTTGCAGATCGACCAGCGTGTCCGGGACGAGATAGCTGTACGTCCGGTCGCCACCTCGCCCGGCCGCGTCCACGGCGACCTCGACGGCCCGACGGCCGGGAACCGACATGACGCCGGCGACGCCACTCTCCGCCTCGGTGTCGCCAGACCAGATCTCGACCACGTCGCCTCGGGTCAAGGCGACCGCGGGTAGACGACGACCCGACGGTCCGGATGGCTGGCGTGCTCGGCGGCGATGATCTGGTCGATCCGCTCGGCGACCCGTTCGACCTGCCCGGTCTCGTTGGTCACGACGTAGTCGTAGTCCTCCTGGCGCGCGAGCTCGATGGCGGCGTTGCGCTGACGGACCTCGAGCTCGTCGGCCGTCTCGGTCGCTCGGCTCCGCAGCCGCTGGAAGAGGTCCTCCATCGAGGGTGGGACGAGGAAGATGAGGAGTGCTCCCGGCACCTTGCCCTTGACGACCTGGGCGCCCTGCACGTCGATCTTGAGGATGACGTCGCGACCCGCCGTCAGCCCCTCGTTCACCTGGCTTCGCGGGGTGCCGTACCAGTTGCCGTGGACCTCGTTGGCCTCGAGGAACCCGCCGGCCGCTCGAAGCGCGGCGAACTCGTCGGCCGACAGGAAGTTGTAGTCGACGCCGTCCACCTCGCCCGGGCGGCGCGACCGGGTCGTGCAGGTCACGACGTAGCGGTATTCAGGGTCGTGTGACCGCAGGCGGAGCGCGTCGATGATGGTGTCCTTCCCCACCCCGCTCGGCCCCGAGATGATGACGAGCATCGCGCCGGGCGCACCGTCGACACGTTCCGCGGGCTCGATCCGCCCGGTGCCCGCGTCACGCTCGACGGCGTCGCTCAACGGACGACGGCCCGCAGCACGTCGAGGACCGATTCGAGCTCGGGTGGCAGCGGTGCGGTGGCCCGGATGAGATGGCCGTCGGAAGGCGACGTGAGCTCGAGTCGCCACGCGTGGAGGAACAGGCGTCCGAGACCATCGGGACCGCGGCGTGACGTTCCCGTTCCGTAGACCGGGTCGCCCGCGATCGGGTGGCCGATGGCCTCGAGATGGACTCGGATCTGGTGCGTCCGCCCTGTGACGAGATCGAGCTCGAGCAGCGTCCAGTCGGCGAAACGCTCACGCACCCGGTAGCCCGTGACCGAGGGCCGCCCATCGGGGACGACCGCCATCTTCGTCCGGTGCTTCGGGTCGCGGCCGATCGGTGCCTCGATGCGGCCGACCGCCGCGGACACGTTCCCCTGGACGAGCGCGAGGTAGGTCTTCTTGACGCGTCGCGCCTTGAGCTGGGCCATGACCGATGCCTGCGCCGAATCGCGCCGCGCGACGATGATCAGACCGCTCGTGTCGCGGTCGAGGCGATGGACGATGCCGGGCCGCTGCACGCCGGCGATCCCGCCCCAAGCGTCGCCGCCGCCGTGGGCGAGCAGAGCGTTGACGAGCGTGTCATCGGAGTGTCCCGGCGACGGATGGACGACCAGACCCGCCGGCTTGTCGATGATCAGGATGTCGTCATCCTCGTAGACGACCGACAAGGCGATGTCGGGCGCGGGCAGCATCTCGAGGGCGGCCGGCGGCGGGACGTCCAGCCGCAGCTCGGTACCGGCGCCGACCATCGTGTTCGCGCGGAGCGCCTCGCCACCCGCGGTCAGCCGGCCGTCGGAGATGAGCTTCTGGACGTAGCTCCTCGAGAGCCCGGTCGCATCCGCGACATAGCGGTCGACCCGGCCATCGGATCCATCCGGCACGCGCAGGATCCGGACCCCGGGCACCGAGGACGGATCAACCATCCGCCGTCCGCTCACCGAGGCGCGTCAGGACCGGGAAGAGGGCCGCACCGATCAGAAGGACGATCGCGAGGCTGATCGCCGAATCCGCCAGGTTGAAGGTGTAGAAGCGCAGATCACCGATCCCGATGTCGATGAAATCGACGACGTATCCGAGGCGAAGCCGGTCGACGAGATTGCCGATCGCCCCGCCGAGCAGAAGACCGAGTGCGATCGACATGTAGAAGCTCCGTCCCGCTCGCCCATGGTACGCGACGATGAGACCGATGACGGCCAGGGAGACGATCCCGAACAGCACGGCGTTGTCCCGGAACAGCCCGAACAGAGCGCCCGAGTTCTGGCTGAAGATGAGCCGGACCCAATCGCCGAGGACCTCGACGACGTCCCCGGGTGAGACGTTCGCGACCAGCCAGGCTTTGGCTACCTGATCGACGATGATGACCGCGCCGGCGATCGCGAAGAAGACCAGCCAGTGGGCACGGGTGCTGACCGCGGCGGGGACGGCCTCGCTGCCGGTGGCCACGTCCGGCCCTGCCTCCGTCATCCGGCCGCTCCGGCCCGACGGTCGCGGCGCCGAAGGGCGATGGAGACGCGACCGCCACCAAGCTCGACGTCGGCCCTTCGCGCTTCGGCCGGCGGCTCCCCCGTGGCGAGGACCGCGAGCGTGTCGGCGACGACACCCGGCAGGTGGGCCGACAGTCCGTCTGCCACTGGGTCGACCCAGAGGTCGATGCGATCGTCGAGCTCGAGCTGCGCGTCGCGGCGGAGGTCCTGGATGGCGCGGGCGAGCTCGCGAGCATCGCCCTCGGCCACGAGCTCCGGGGTAAGGGTCGTATCGAGGACGACGACGAGCCCGTCGTGATGCGCGACCGCTGTCCCGGGCCGCGGCGTGGCCTGGATCTCGACCTCGTCGGGTGCGAGGGTCACGCCACCGAGCGTGACCGAGCCGTCCTCCTCAAAGGTCACTTCGCCCGCGCGGGCCGCAGCCATGACCGCGGGGATGGCCGCGCCCAGCCGCTTCCCGATCTTGGGGAGCAGCGGCTTGACTCGCCGCTCGACGAGGCTCGACTCGTCGTCGATGACCTCGACCGCCTTCACGTTGATCTCGTCCGCGATCAGGCGCAGCATCTCGTGGTCGAAGGCGAGATCCCGGTCGGGAAGCGCGAGCCAGGCAGTCGCAAGAGGCTGCCGGTTCCTGATGTGAGCCGTGCTGCGCAGGGTCCGCGCGAGCTCGACGGCACCTTGCGCGATCGTCATCCGCGCCTCGAGAGCCTCATCCCGCCGAGACTCGAGGTCCGCAGTCGGCCAGCGCGTCAGGTGGACGCTGTCGGGTGCTGCCGGATCGACCGTGGTTACGAGATTGCCGTACATCGACTCGGACAGGAACGGGAGGATCGGTGCCAGCATCCGCGCGGTCGCGACGAGTGCCTCGTGCAGCGTCGCGAAGGCGGCGCGCTGGTCGGCGGGGTCGCCCGAGCGTGAGAACCGCCGGCGGGACAGTCTGAGATACCACGTCGACAGGCCGTCGAGGTATTGCGACAACGCGCGCGTCGCTCCGAGCGCGTCGACGTCGTGGAGCCGTGCCTCGACGGCCGCTGCCGTCCGGGCAGCCTGCGACAGGATCCAGCGGTCGAGGATCGGACGCTCGGCGACGGGGGCGACGTCCCCGCCCGGCGTCCACCCCACGAGTCGCGCATACGTCACGAAGAACGCGTATACGTTCCACAGCACGAGCAGCTCGCGGCGTGCCTCATCCGCGGCATGCCAGCCGAACAGGATGTTCTCCTCGGGCCGTGACTTGGCGAACATCCAGCGCATGACGTCGACGCCCATCCGGTCGGCGGCCTCGTCGAACTCGATGGCGTTGCCCCAGCTCTTGTGCATCTGGCGGCCGTCCTCGGCGAACAGCAACGCGTACCCGAAGATCGTCTTGAACGGCGGCTCGCGGCGCAGCACGGTCGACATCGCCAGCATCGAATAGAACCAGTTGCGGAACTGACCCGGGAAGCTCTCGGTGATGAAGTCGGCCGGGAACCACTGGCGCCAGTAGTCGGGATCCTCGCGGTAGTGGAGCGTCGAGAACGGCACGATCCCCGCGTCCAGCCACGGGTTGCCGACGTCCTTGATGCGCTCGACCGGCTCGCCGCAGGTCGGACAGGCGATGCGCACGTCGTCGACCCACGGCCGGTGCGGCGTGTGACCCTCGAACGTCTCCCAGCCCTCGACGGCGCGTCCCTTGAGCTCCTCGCGACCGCCGATGACCTCGACGGTGCCGCACGCCGCGCAGTCGTAGATCGGCAGCGCCAGCCCCCAGTAGCGCTTCTTGCTGATCATCCAGTCGTGCATGTTGCGCAGCCAGTCGAGCTCGCGCTCATAGCCGAAGTCGGGGATCCACCGGATCTGGTCGACGACCTCCATGATCTGGTAGCGGAGGCTCGCGTCGACCTGCTCGGCGGTGAGCGTCTCGCGTGGCTGGTCGTAGAGCGGGCCCATGCTGATGTACCACTCGTCGACGAGCCGGAACACCAGCGGCGTGCCGCACCGCCAGCAGTGCGGGTAGCGGTGGGTGATGGTCTCGAGCCGGTAGAACCGGTCCTCGTGCTTGAGGTGCTCGACGATCTGGTCGGTCACGTCCCGGACATCGCGTCCCGTCAGGCTGCCGAAGCCGTCGACGAAGATCCCGCTCTCGTCGAGCGGCGCGACGACGGGCAACCCGAGCGATTTGCCCAGCTGGAAGTCCTCGGTTCCGCAGCCCGGGGCGATATGGACGATGCCGGTCCCCTCGTCCTCGCCCACCTCCGACCACGGAACGACGACGTGTTCGTAGGGCGCTTCACGATCCGCGCTGAAGGCGGCACGAACCGCGGCCAGGTCGTCGAACGGTCCGGCGTATCGCCAGCCGACGAGGTCCGCGCCGCTCACCTCCTCGAGGACCTCGAACGGTCCCTCGAGCGCCGTCCCGAGCGTCCCCTTCGCCAGCCAGAACTGGTCGTCGCCCTGGCGGACCCGGACGTAGCGCAGTGACGGCCCGACGGCCGCCGCCACGTTCGAGGTCAGTGTCCACGGCGTCGTCGTCCAGGCGAGGAGCGTCTCGCCCGGTCTGTCGACCAGAGGGAACCGGACGGTCAGACCCGGGTCGTCGCGGTCCTGGTAGCCCTCGTTCATCTCGGTCTGCGAGATGCCCGTCCCGCAGCGCGCACACCAGGGCATCGTGTCGTGGCCCTTGTAGATCCACCCGCGCCGATGACACTCGGCGAGGAAGCCCCAGATGAGGTCGTTGTTCTCGTTGCTGAACGTGAAGTAGCTGCCGCCTGTGTCCGGCATCCCGAGGCGCCCGACGAGCATCTCGACGGTGTCCGTGACCGGACCGGCCGGGCCCTCGTACGTCGTGACAGCCGCGGGGTCTGCGCCGAGCATGTCGGCCAGCCGGCGCAGCTCGTGCGGATCGTTCCAGTCCATCCACATCCCGAGCCGGATCGACTGCTCGGTCTGGCGCGCGGCAGAGGTGAGGACGCGCTGCTTGCACAGGGTCACGAAATCCGCGATCCCGAACGCCTCGATGTCACGCTTCGAGGTGAAGCCGAGGTCGCGCTCGACGTTGACCTCGACCCACAGGCCCTGGCAGTCGAAGCCGTTCTGGTAGCGCTCGTCCTCGCCCAGCATCGCGTGGAATCGCTGGTAGACATCCTTGTAGGTGCGGCCCCAGGCGTGATGG
>JBJMMQ010000016.1:0-18184 GCA_045804705.1 Chloroflexota bacterium | reverse complement strand
GCCATCGTGCTCCCTGTCGGTTTCACGATCTTCCAGTTCGGCCTGGTCAATCTGTGGGCCTTCGTCGGTGCGATGGCCGCCGCGCTCCTCGTCTTCCGTCTCGGCGGGTCCGGCGGACCGGGCGGGATGACACGGCTCCTGCTGACCGGCTATGCCGTCGGGTCGATCCTCGCCGCACTGTTGACGATGGCGATGTACGTCTCGGGGGCGAACCTCAGGGCGATCTTCTCGTTCCTGCTCGGTGGTCTTGCTGGCGCATCCTGGGAGCGCCTGATCATCGCGACGCCGCTCATCGTGGTGTCATCGGTCCTGATCGGGCTCCGCGCCCACTCGCTGGACGGCCTGCTGCTGGGTGACGCGGCCGCCGCCCATCTCGGCGTCGAGGTCCGACGCGAGCGCACCCTCCTGCTCGTGCTCGCATCGATGACCACGGCGGCCGCCGTCGCCATCACCGGCCTGATCGGCTTCGTCGGCCTGGTGGTGCCGCACGTCGTGCGGCTGCTCGTCGGAGCGGGCGCTCGTCGGGTGGTCCCGATCTCGGCCATCTTCGGGGCCGTGCTCCTCGTGTCCGCCGATCTCGTCGCGCGCCTGCTGGGCGACCTTCCGGTCGGCGTCGTCATGGCCATCCTCGGTGCCCCGTTCTTCCTCGTGCTCCTCCACCAGACGCACTCGGGATACGAGCTGTGAACCCGATCCTGGTGGCGAACGACGTGACCGTCGCCTTCGGCGACAGGACGATCGTGGCCGACGCGAGCCTGTCGCTGGCCCGGGGCGAACGGCTCGCGCTCGTCGGGCCGAACGGCGCGGGCAAGTCGACGCTTCTGCGCGTCCTGACCGGCGTCCTCGATCCGCGCAGCGGCAGCGTCGAGCTGGACGGTCGCCCGATCCGCGACCTCGACCGGAAGGCGGTCGCACGCCAGATCGCCGTCGTCCCCGAGCTGGTCCAGCTGCCGTTCGCGCTCAGCGTGCGCGAGATCGTCGCCCTCGGACGTCTTCCGCATGACCCACCGATCAACGGGACCCGCGAGATCGATCGTGTGGCCGTCGACGATGCCATCGAACGCGTCGGTGTCGGGCACCTCGCCGACCGGGATGCCAGGCGCCTGTCGATGGGCGAGCGCCAGCTCGTGTTCGTGGCGATCGCCCTCGCCCAGGCCGCCCCGATCCTGGTCCTCGACGAGCCCACGGCCCACCTCGACATCCGGCACCAGGTCGAGGTGATGGAGCTGCTGGTCGACCTCAACGAACGCGACGGCCGGACGATCATCGCGGTCCTGCACGACCTTGCTCTCGCGGCGAACTTCTTCCCGCGCGTCACGCTGATGAGCGGCGGCCGGATCGTCGCGGATGGGGCCCCCGCGAGCACGCTCGATGCGGGACACATCCGTTCGGTCTTCGGAGTCGACCCCGCGCTCGTCCGCCTCCCCGTCGGGGCAGTCTGAGATGGCCACCCCGGCACCGAGGCGCCTCACCGAGACCCCCGGCGGCCTCACGCGAGCCCTCGCGACCGTTCGCGCCGCATTCGCCTTGCTGACCCGGCTTCCCCTGTCATCGTCCGACGAGGCATCGAGCGGGGCCGCGGCCTTCCCGCTCGTCGGGGTCGTCGTCGGTCTCGTCGGCGCCGTGCCGCTGGTCGTCGCGGGCTCCGCTCAGCCGGTGCTCGGAGGCATCCTCGCCATCGGCGCGATGGCTGTCGTGACCGGCGTCCTGCACCTCGACGGGTTGGCCGACACGGCCGACGCGCTCGTCGCGCCCTATCCCGCCGCGGCCGACCGCGCGCGAAAGGATCCGGCCGTCGGTCCCGGCGGCGTCGTGGCGCTCCTTCTCGTTCTCGGGACCGAGATCGCGGCGCTCGCCGGCCTCGCCTCCGGCGGCAGTGGCTGGGCGGCAGGGGCCTCCCTGATCGTCGCGGCGTGTGTCGCCCGGACGATCCCCGTCGTCGCGGTGCAGACCGTGCCCGGTCGCGTCCCACGCGACGGCTTCGCCGGCTGGTTCGCACAGCGAGTCCGGACCTTCGAGGGTGTCGTCGCCGTATCGCTCGCCACAGCCGTCACTCTTGCCGTCGCGACGGCTGCGGGCTCGACGGCCATCGCGTTCGGTGGCGCGATCGGGGCGGTGCTCGGCCTGGCCGCGGCGGCCCTGATCGTCACGCTCCGTGGACAACTCGATGGCGACGGCCTCGGGGCGGTCGTCGAGCTGACCGTGGCAGCCGTGCTGACCGCGACATTGCTTCTCTCGTGAGCGCGACCCGCGGTGGCTGACCCACTCATCCTGGCCCTCGGCGGGACGCGCAGCGGGAAAAGCACGTTCGGGCTGGCGGCCGCCAGGCGGCTCGCAGGAGAGTCCGGGCGTGTCTGGTTCCTCGCGACCGCGTGGGCGGGCGACCCCGAGCTCGACGATAGGATCGCGCGCCATCGAGCCGCCAGACCCTCGACCTGGCCGACGATCGAGGTGGGCATCGATCTGACCGCCGCACTCGCCCAGACGGACCCGCGCGAGGTCGTCCTCATCGATGGGCTGACGCTCTGGCTGAGCACGCTGCTCGGTGATGAGGCTCCCGACATCGACCCGATCCTCGACGGGCCGATGGCCGCGGGTCTCGCCGCGATCGCCGAGCGACCCGGCCCCGTGATCGTCGTCAGCGACGAGGTCGGCTCGGGCATCGTTCCGATGCACGCCGGAGCGCGTGCATATCGCGATCTCGTCGGGATCGCCCACCAGCGCCTGGCCGCGCGTGCCGACGAGGTGTATCTGCTCGTCGCCGGGTTGCCGCTCGCACTGAAGGGTGGCCGAGGATGACTGCTGTCCTCGGCTCCACGATCGAATCCCGACTGCGTGCCGACCTCGAGCGCGTCCCTCCGCTGGACATTGCGGCGATGGCCGGTGCCGCAGCGGGGCTGGACCGGCTGACCAAACCGCCCGGGAGCCTCGGCCGACTGGAGGCGCTCGTCATCCAGCTGGCGGGCATCACGGGGCGCCTGGACGCCGCTGTCGACGCGCGGGCGATCCTCGTCGCAGCGGGTGACCACGGCGTCACGGCGCAAGGCGTTTCCGCCTATCCGGCCGAGGTCACGGCGCAGATGGTCGCCAACTTCGTCGCGGGTGGCGCCGCAATCAACGTCCTGTCCCGGGCCGCCGGTGCCCGGGTCGTCGTCCTCGACGTTGGGGTCGCGCGGCCGATCCCGGAGGGCACGCCGGACCCGGTCCGTGGCGGTCGCCTGGTGACTGCCCGCGTTCGCGCCGGCACCGCCGACATGACGCTCGAGCCGGCGATGACCCGGAACGAAGCGCTCGCGGCGATCGACGCTGGCCGCCGCCTGGTCGCCGAGATGAGGGCCGAACCGGCCGGACTCGATCTGCTCGGCGTCGGTGAGATGGGCATCGGGAACACCACTGCCGCCAGCGCGCTCAGCGCGGTCTTCACGGGAGCGCCTGTTGACGCGGTGACGGGTCCCGGCACGGGGATCGACGAAACGGGCCGCCGGCGCAAGGTCGCCGTCATCGAGGCGGCGCTCGCACTCCACGACCCCGATCCCGCCGACCCCGTCGGTGTCCTGGCGGCCGTCGGCGGTCTCGAGATAGCGGCGCTCGTCGGCGCGATCGTCGAGGCCGCCGTGGCCCGCATCCCGGTCGTGCTCGACGGTTTCATCAGCACGGCTGCTGCGCTCGTCGCGTGTGCCCTCCAACCGGGCGTCGCCGCGCGGACGATCGCCGGCCACCGCTCGACCGAGCCGGGCCACCGGCTCGTTCTCGAGCACCTCGGGCTGTCGCCCGTCGTCGACCTCGACCTGCGGCTGGGCGAGGCGTCCGGCGCGGCGGTGGCCATCGGGATCGTCGCCGCGGCAGTGGCCATCCGCGACGGGATGGCCACGTTCGATTCCGCCGGCGTGGCCGGTCCGGCATGACCGCCGTGATCCTGGTCCGTCACGCCGCGACAGCATGGTCCGGGGTCCGATACCTCGGACGTGCCGACCTGCCCCTGACGACCGAGGGCATCGAGGCGACCCGGAGGATGGCCGCCGCCCTCGCGGCGAGCGTTCCGGCGGGTGTCCGGATCGTCGCGAGCCCCAGCGGGCGCGCACACGCGACGGCGGAGATCATCGCCGAGGCGCTTGGCGACGCACCGCCAGCTATCGAGACCGACGCCCGGTGGGCCGAGGCCGACGTCGGCGAGGCCGAGGGGCTGACCTTCGTTGAGGTCGAGGAGCGGTTCCCATCGCTGGCGCGTCAGCTCGCGGACGCCGAGACGGACATCGATTGGCCCGCCGGCGAAACCGGAGCGACATTCCATGAGCGCATCGCGTCGGCGTGGACGGCAGTGCAGGCGGCTGGAAGCCCGACGATCGTGGTGTCGCACGCCGGGCCCATCCGTGCTGCGATCGCGCTGGCCTCAGGACGAGCTGCGGCGGAGATCCCCTTCCCGACGCCCGGCGAAGCGATCCGACTCGAGATCGACGCAGGACTGCCCGTCGACGACAGGCGAACGACCCCTCGCTGATCAATCGCGATGGGCGCATCCGTGGCCCGCACCGTGCCGCATCATAGTGACGTGCGCATCGCCGACTTCGCCCTCGAGCGCTATTTCGCGGAATGGGAGTTCAACGTCGACCACGTGCTGTGCGCATCCGACGTCGAAGGCTTTCCGATGTCCGAGCTCATCGCCCTCGCCGACACGGAGACCCGCGCGCTCTGGAAGGGCCTCCGACTCGGTTACAGCGAATCGATGGGCCACCCGCTCCTTCGTCGCGAGATCGCCGCGACGTATGAGTCGATCGAGCCCGAGGACGTCCTCACCTTCGCCGGCGCAGAAGAGGCGATCTTCTGCCTGATGAACGTGGCGGTCGAACCCGGCGACCACGTCATCGTCACCTGGCCGGGATACCAGAGCCTGTACGAGGTCGCGCGCGCCGCGGGAGCGGAGATCACCCTTCACGGTCTTCATGAATCGGACGGCTGGGCCGTCGATCTCGACCGGCTCAGGAGCGAGATCCGTCCCACCACGAAGCTCATCGTCGTCAACTCGCCGCACAGCCCGACCGGGATGATGCTCGACCGCACGACGTACGACGGGATCATCGAGATCGCCCAGGAGGGGGGCATCCGGCTGGTCATGGACGAGGTCTATCGGGGCCTCGAGTTCGACGAGACGGACAGGCTGGCGGCGGGCGCCGACGCGCTCCCGGGCGGGATCTCGATCGGGGTCATGTCCAAGGCGTACGCGATGGCCGGCCTTCGGATCGGCTGGGTCGCCACTCAGGACCGCGACCTGTTGGCCCGCCTCGCTGCGTTCAAGGACTACACGACGATCTGCTCCTCGGCGCCGTCCGAGGTCCTCGCGATCATCGCGTTGCGTGCCCGTGATCGCGTCCTCGAGCGCTCGCGCGGGATCATCGCCGCGAACCTCGAGCTCGTCGACGGGTTCTTCGAGGACTACCTCGACCGGTTCACGTGGATCCGCCCGAGTGCGGGATCGGTCGGATTCCCGCGACTCACGGTCCCGGGTGTGGTGATCGACGACTGGGCAAATGAACTCGCCCGGTCGGAGAGCGTGCTCATCCTCCCGGGTTCGGTCTTCGGTTACGCCGGCAATCACTTCCGGCTCGGCTTCGGGCGGACCGACCTGCCCGAGGCGCTGGCACGTCTCGAGAAGTTCGCCTCGCGATCGTTGCGATGACCGTCCCGGCGCGCCTCGGGATCGTGACGCTCGGCGTGTCCGACCTCGCGCGGTCGATCGCTTTCTACGAGGCACTCGGCTGGGAGGCGTGCTCCTCGACGCAGCCTGGCGTCATCGCGTGGTTCCGGACCGCGGACACCCACGTCGGTCTGTTCCCGTTCGACGAGCTGGCGGCCGATGCGAACCTGCCGGCTGAGCGCAGCACGGGTTTCGGTGGGATCACCCTGGCGATCAACGTCGATGCCGCAGCCGACGTCGCGCCCGGGCTCGCGGCAGCGGTCGCCGCTGGCGGGACGCTGCTCAAACCCGCCACGGTGACCGACTGGGGTGGGACGTCAGGCTACGTCGCGGACCCCGACGGCTATCCCTGGGAGATCGCCCACAACCCGTTCTTCCCGATCGACGACGAGGGCCGGCTGCACATCCCGTAGCGTCCGCGAGGGCGTCACCGGCCGACGATCACCAGCTGACGGTGACGTGGATGCCACCCGCCGACAGCGGGGCGAGCTGGCGGAAGGCGTCGCTGTAGAGGTCGATGATGTGGTTGCCGCCGCAGGCGCACCAGTCGATGAGCCGGACGCGGATGCAGTCGCCACCGCCGCACACACGGACGTATCGCCCTCGCCACGCTCCGACCCGGAGCTCGGGGCCGGCCGCCGCGTACATGCCTCCGGGATACGAGTGATGGCAGACGCTCACCCCGGTCTTGCAATACCAGGTCGCCGTCCCAGTGGCGCGATGGCCGGTGAGCTTCAGGGCCGGCGCCGCCTTCTTGGCAACGAGCTTGGGCTGGACTTTCGCCTCGGCCCGCGCCGTCGTCTTCAGGCTCGGGTTCGGGCGGAGGCTCGGGATCCACGAGGCGACCGGGAAATCCGCGATCGGGCCGCGACTTGGCTCAGGTGCCACGGCGATCGCGTCATTCGCCTCGGGCACGGCTGCGGACGGGTCGGGCGCGAGGACGATCGGCCGGAACGCGTCCGGGCTCAGAGGGACGATCTCGCTTGGCGGGCGAGCGGTCGCCATGGTCGAGATCCACAGACTGGGGACGATGCAGAAGAGGACCAGGGCAGCCGCTCGTCGGCGGCTCAGGCGGTGGCGCCGACGACGTGCGTACCGTCGCGGCGCCCCGTTTCAGGTGGGGTCATCAGGGCAGTGATGGTCGCCGCGGCACGGCTGCAGTCAGGGCCCCAGGCGACCCTCATCGTGTTGCGCAGGCGTGACAAACGCCCGATTCAGCCGCGCTTTCGCTCCAGATCGAGGAACGGCAGCTCGACCACGGTCGCCGAAACGCGGCCGCGCCGACCTTCGACCGACCACTCCACTGCGAGCTTCGAGCCGAGACCTTCGTGTGCCGGCGGCACGGACGCGAGGGCGATCGCCTGCTTCAGGATCGGGCTCCAACCCAGGCTCGTGGAGCGTCCGACCTGGCGGCCACCCGCGAACACCGGGACCGGCGATCGGTTCACGGACGGGCTGATCGCGGGCGGCAGGCCCTGCGCGTCGTACAGCCCTTCGATGTCGTACCAGTCGAGCTGGAGCCCCACCAGACGGCGTTCGGGACCACCGGCCTTCGCCTCACGCTCGAGCGCGAGGCGGCCGACGAAGTCGCCCTTGTCGAAGTCGACCAGCCGGCCCAGACCGATCTCTCCAGGCGAATAGTTCTGCTCCGGGTTCATCGCATGGCGGGCGGACGTGTAGTCCACCTCGATGAGGATCAGGCCCGCCTCGAGCCGAACGACATCGAGCGCCAGCATGCCGGCGGGACGGATGCCGTATGCCGAGCCGGCAGCCATGAGGGCATCCCAGACCTTCACGGCGCCCTCGGTCGGGATCCACAGCTCGTAGCCGAGATCACCCGTGTACCCGGTCCGCGACACATCGACCTTGACCTTGCCGATCTTCGACGGACGTCGCCGGAAATAGCGGAGGTCCCCGAATGATTCGCCGCTCGCGGCCTCGAGGACATCACGCGAGAGGGGTCCCTGGAGCGCGAGCGCAGCTGTCGCCTCGGTCTCCTCGGTGATCGTGACGTCGAGGCCGGCGCTGTTCTGGCGGAGCCAGCGGAGCTGCGGGTCGGCGGCCGTCCAGCGGTAGAGCCGCTCGTCGAGCCGGTGGACGGTGCCGTCGTCGACGACCTTCCCGTGCTCGTCGCACCACGGCGTGTAGATCACTCCCCCGACCGACAGCTTCGTCGCGTCGCGCGTGACGACGCGGTCGACGAGTCGGAGCGCATCGGGCCCCGAGACGAGGTACTTGTAGAGCGGCGACACGTCGATGAGCGCCGCGGCCTCGCGGATCGCGTTGTACTCGATGTCGTGGGCATCGGCGTACACGCTCGAGGCGAAGTAGCCGGACCACTCCCGCCACTGCATCTTCCTGTTGAGGGGCGAGGTGCGCGGGTGGAACGCGGTGCCGACGCTCATGCGGCCAGTATGCAGGATTCGTATGCACGCTGGATGAAGTTCCAAGGGCTCGGGACCCGTGCGAGCCGACCCTCGGTATACTCCGCGGACTTCGACCCCATGACCCCCGGGAGCCGCCGAAGCTTGATCTCGTCGCTCGCGGCTCTTGTCCGAGTCAGCCTCCGCAGATCCCGAGCCGACTGGCCGATCGTGCTCGCGGCGGGCGTCATGTGCACGCTTGCCGCGACCCTTCTCGCCGCGGGCGTCATGTATGGGGATGCGGTCGCAGTCGCCTCTCTCCACCGGTCGCTCGCGGACGCGCCAGCCACGGGCGTCAACATCGAAGCGTCGGCGCGGATCGGAGCCGACAGTCGCGAGGACGTCGACCGGACGGTGTCGGCGGCCATCGACGAGGCACTGGGGTCGGTCCCACGGTCCGTGTTCCGGACCGCTCGCTCCGATTCCTTCGCGCTGTCGATCCAGCCGGAGAGCGGCGTTCGCGACCTCGCGACGTTCGGCTACTCCGAGGGCCTCGAGGACCACGCGACCCTCGTGAGCGGCGCCTGGGCGACCGACGAGAGCTCGCCCGATGAGCCCGTCCCTGTCGCCATCAGCGACCGCGCCGCTGAGGCGCGGGATCTCGAGCTCGGCGACTCCGAGTACGTCGAAAGCAGGGTCACACCAGGGTTCTTCGTACCGGTCCGTATCGTCGGGATCTTTCACGTCGACGACCCCGACGACCCCTTCTGGCGAGGCGAGCCGCAGATGATCGAGGGCGTCGAGTCGACCGCTCGGTTCACGACCTACGGCCCGTTCATGACGACGCTCCCGAACGTGCTGGCCCGCACGACGCCCACCCAGGTCGGCGTCGGGTGGCGCGCGATCCCCGACTTCAGCGCGACGACGCTCGCCGACGTCGAACCGCTGGCCGCCCGGGTGCAAGCGCTGAGCGGACGCATCGCGGGTGCCACCGGAGGCTCGCCCGCAGTGACCGTGACGACCGACCTCCCGGCGATCCTGGAGCAGACAAGCCAGTCACTTCTCGTGAGCCGCGCGGGCGTGCTGGTCCTCACCATCCAGCTCGTGATCCTCGCCGTGTACGCCGTCCTGCTCAGCGCCGCGCTGCTCGTCGAGCATCGCCGCGTGGACACCACCATGCTCCGGTCGCGCGGCGCGGGATCCCTCCGGATCGCGGGGATGGCGGCGGCGGAGGGCCTGGTGCTCGTGGTCGCTGCCGTCGCCATCGGTCCGTGGCTGGCGCTCGCCGCGCTCCATCTGTTCGACCTCGTCGGCCCGCTCGTGGACATCGGGTTGCGGCTCGATCCGGTGGTCGGAGCGGATGCCTACCTCGCGGCGGCCGGTGCCGGGCTGCTCTGCCTCGTCGCACTGGCGTTGCCCGCATTCCTGTCGGCCCGGTCGCTCGCGGGCGTGCAGGGCGAGATGGCCCGCGGTCAGACACGGAGCCTCGGCCAGCGGCTCGGGCTCGACCTCGCCCTGCTCATCGTCGCGGCCATCGGCCTGTTCCAGCTCCGCCAGTACGGTGGTCCGCTCACAGCGTCCGTGAAGGGCACCGTCGGCGTGGACCCGCTGCTCATCGCGACACCTGCCATCGGTCTGCTGGCCGGAGCGATCGTCGCGCTCCGGCTCATCCCGCTCGCGGCTCACGTCCTCGAACGCGGCACGGTCCGCGGACGCGGCCTCGTGCCCTCGCTGTCGGCGCGCCAGGTCGCGCGCCGGCCGTTGCGCTACACGCGTGCCGCCCTGCTGCTGACGTTGGCGATGTCGATGGGTATCTTTGCAGTGTCATACGCCGCGACATGGACGGCGTCCCAGGACGACCAGGCCCGTTACCAGGTCGGGGCCGACGTCCGGGTCACCCCGAGTCGACGAGCTGACGCGATCTCGCCGACGGCCGTCGGACCGGCCTACGCCGCGCTCGACGGGGTCACCAAGACGAGCCCCGTGGCGAGGGTCGAGGCAGGCCTGCCCACCGGGGCCGCGACCATCGTGGGGATCGATGCCGTGGCCGCCCCCGCGGTCGTCACCATGCGGCCCGATCTCGCCGCCGCGTCCCTGCCCGATCTCTTCGCGCCGCTCGTCGCTGGCCGGCCTGCGGTCGACGGCCTTCGCCTCCCGGGCCAGCCGACGTCTCTGCGGGTCCACGCCGGCCTCGATGTCCGCGATCTCCGGACGACCGACGGATCCGAGACACAGGTGGATCCGGCGTCGATCGCGGAGTGGCGCGGGATCACCGTCTCGGGCGTGGTCCGCGACGGCCGCGGCATGCTCCATCGGTTCGCGTCGGACCCGGCTCCCCTCGGCGATGGGGGCGCAACGGTCATCGATCTTGGCGGGGGACCGTTCGACGACCCCCTCGACCTGATCGCCCTCGAGGTCTCGCTCAGCCTCCCGCCCGACCTGATGTCGAACGATGCGACGGTCGCTGTCTCGAGCGTCGAGGCCGGCCGCGACGGCGTGTTCGACCCGGTCGACACGACGCTCGCCTCGGGCTGGCGCGCGACCAGCGCATTCTTCAGCCAGCCGCACCAGGTGGTGACCGAGCGGACCGAGGGAGGCGACCTGTCCGTCTCGACCGGTGGACCCGGCCTCGTCGCGATCCCCGGGCGCGACGACTTCGGACGTGGTCTCGTGGTCACGTTCGCGCCCGCGGCTCTCTCCATGGTCGGCGCGACACCGATCCCCGTCGTGGTGAACGATGCGTTCATCCGCGCGACCGGGCGCGACGTCGGCGACGCCCTGTCGATGACCATCGGTGGCGTCTCGCGCCTGGTCCGGCTCACGGGCGTCGTCCACGCGTTCCCGGCGACCGATGCCGGAGGGCCCGTCGTGGTCATGGACCTGCCCACCCTGTCGCTCCTGCAGTTCGAGGGGAGCGACGCGACACTCGCGAGCGGCGAATGGTGGCTGGCGGTCGATCCCGGTCGCAGCGATGCCGTCTCGGCCGCGCTCCGCGATGGGTCGATCGGAAGCGAGTCGGTCGTCAGCCAGGCTGAACGTGCCCGCGCTCTTGCGACCGATCCCGTCGCCCTCGGGGTCATCGGAGCCTTTGCCATCGGGTTCATCGCGGCGGCCGTGTTCGCGGTCCTCGGTTTCGTCGTCAACGCGGCGGTCTCTGCGCGCGAACGTGTGACCGAGTTCGCTCTGCTGCGCGCGGTCGGCCTGTCGGGCGGGCAGCTGTCGGCCTGGTTGTCGCTGGAGAGCGCCGGACTCGCGGCGATCAGCATCGTCGCGGGGACCGCCCTTGGGCTGCTCCTGGCCTGGGTCGTGCTCCCGTTCGTGACCGTCACCCAGCAGGCGGTCGCGCCGGTCCCGGCCGTCGAGATCGTCGTGCCCTGGACGACGATCGCGCTGCTCGTCGGAGTGAGCACGGTCGTGCTGGCCGTGACGATCGGCATGATCGCGTTGCTCCTGCGGCGGATCGGGCTCGCCTCGGTGCTTCGGATGGGCGAGGACTGATGCGTCTCGTGTCGGCGACCGTCGCACTCCTCCGTCGCCTCCGCGCCGAGCGTGGTGTCGTCCTCTTCCTGTTCGTGCTGGTCGCCACGACGAGCTTCCTCGTCGCTGTCGGTCCGCGCCTTCTCGATCGCGTGTCCGACGAGGGCCTCCGCGATGGCTTCGTCCGTGCCACCGCCCTCCAGCGGAACATCGAGTTCGCCTCGGCCGACCGGATCCCGCCGGGCGACACCCCGTTCGCGGGCGTCGAAGCGATGGGCGATCGCCTGTGGGACCGCATCCCGGCCTCGGTCCAGCGGATCGTCGGCGACCGCGGCTACGTGGTCGAGACGCCGAGGTTCCGCGTCGGGGACCCGCCGAACTACACGACGTTCGTGACCTTCCGCTCGCAGGCCGGGCTCGACGGGCACATCGAGTACTCGTCCGGTCGCGCACCTGTGCGGCTGCCCGCGTCCCCGGTCGCGAGTGGGCCTGCGCGCCTCGAGATCGCCATCTCGGAGGAGGCTGCCGCCGAGACCCACATCGCCCTTGGCGACAC
Source organism: Chloroflexota bacterium (assembly GCA_045804705.1). GTDB lineage: Bacteria > Chloroflexota > Limnocylindria > Limnocylindrales > CSP1-4 > SPCO01. Next base: position 6,096 of record JBJMMQ010000016.1, on the reverse strand, counting down.
GCTCCGACTGACCGTCGATCCCGGCGATCCGATCATGCGGAACCTGTTCCCACGCCCGACCGGCGAGGCTGACGTGTCGGTCGTGGGGCTCTACCGCGCCCGCGAACCCGCGAGTCCCTACTGGTTTGACGACCCGGCGCCGATCCGTGCCGCCGTCGGAGGCACCGTCGACAATCCGATCGCCTACGTCGCCGGAATCATCGCCCCCGAGGCATACCCGGACGCGTTCGCGCTCGATCTGCCGACCGCGTATCGCTGGCGGTTCTTCGTCGATGCCGCCGGGATCGACGCGGGACAGCTCGACGCGCTCGTGCCCGACCTGCGCCGGCTCAAGACCGAGTTCGAGGCCGCCGGGGGCGTCCGTGACGCGATCCCGAACCTCCGGACCGGCCTGGCCGCCGTCGTGGACCGCTTTCTGAGCGAGCGAGCGGCTGCCGAGGCCGTCCTCGCGGTCGCGGCACTCGGACCGATGGCCGTCGCGGCGGGAGCGCTCGGTCTCATCGCGATCCTCGTCATCCGGCGCCGGCGAGCCGGCATCATCCTCGCCCGGGGGCGTGGCGCCTCGGGCGGCCAACTCCTGGTGGCCCAACTCGTCGAGGGCCTCCTCATCACGATCCCTGCGGCACTGGTCGGCCTGGCCCTCGCGTCGGTGATCGTCCCGGTCCGCGCGGGCGGCGCGTCACCTGTCGGCGCCATCCTCGTCGCCCTCGCTGCCACGGCCATCCTGACGCTGGCGACATGGCCCCTTGCGCGCCGCGCCAGACGTCAGCTGGAACGCGACGACGGAACGGTCACGTCCGTGTCGCCGCGGCGGCTGGTCTTCGAGGTTCTCGTCATCGGTCTCGCCGTGACCGGGGCATGGCTGCTTCGCGAGCGCGGGCTGACGGCGGAGGGATCCGGTAGCGGGATCAGGGCATTCGATCCGTTCCTGGCGCTGTCGCCGGTTCTCGTCGGGCTCGCCGTCGCTCTCATCACGATCCGCCTCTACCCGTACCCGGTCCGGGCGATCGCCTGGCTCGCGGGGCACCGGCGCGACCTCGTCGCGGTGCTCGGGCTCCGGACGATCGGCCGCGACCCGACAGCCGCCTACCTGCCCCTCCTCGTGTTGATGCTGACCGTGGCGATCGGTACGTTCACCTCGGTCGTCCGCGTGACGGTCGACGAGGGCCAGATCGCGGATTCGTGGCGGCTGGTCGGCGCCGACTACAGGGTCGAGAACCGGAACGGCGGGACGCTCGCGCCCGCTGTCGATCCGAGCGTCATCCCGGGTATCGGGGCCGTCGCGGCAGCCTACCGCGTGCCGGCTGCCCCGTTCGTGCTGAGCGCCGGGCGCGCCGCGAGCACATCCCTCCTGGCCGTCGAGCCGGACCCATTCGCGGCCGTGATCGCGGGCAGCCCGATCGACCGGCCGATGCCGTCCTCGTTCGCCACAGCACCCGCAAGCGCGTCCACTGGGACGATCGACGACCCGATCCCCGCCGTCGTGTCCTCGCGTCCACCGACGGGTCAGGCGGGACCGGTGTCTGGCGACGTCTTCGTGTTGACCGTCGCCGGCGACAAGGTCGCGTTCCGCGTCGACGAGATCGCGGACTCGTTCCCCGGCATCCGGACGTCCGGATCGTTCGTCGCTGCGCCGTACGCGTCGTTGGTCGCGGCGACCGACGGTCACGTCAGGCCGTCCGACTACTTCCTGCGCGGGGACGCCTCGCTGGGACCCGCGGTCGAGCGGACGCTTGTCGCGCAGTCGGCCTCCGCCCGGGTCGATTCGCGTCACGACCGCTATGCGGCCGTCCACGAGGCGCCGTTCGTGTCGGGCGTCGCCGGCGGGTTCGGACTCGCGCTCGCCATCGCGCTCGTCTATGCGACCCTGGCGGTCGTGGCTGTCGTGCTGCTCGATGCACAACGCCGGTCTCGGGAGCTCGGGTTCCTCCGCACGCTCGGCCTCACCGAGCCGCAGGCCGCGTCCCTGACCGCCGTCGAACACGGTCTTCCGATCCTCGTCGCGGTCGTCGTCGGCGTCGCGCTCGGACTCGGCGTGGCGATCCTCCTCGAGCCGGGTCTCGGTCTCGCCACGTTCATCGGCGAGGACGCGACAGTCCAGCTCGAAGCCGACTGGCCATCCGTCGGCGCCGTGGTCGGAGCAGTCGTGCTCGTCGTCGGTGCCGCCATCGCGCTGAGCGTCTGGCTCGTCGGCCGGCTCGAGCTCGGGCGGGTCATGCGGATCGGCGACGAATAGGTGACGATCGTGATGGAGGGACCATGACCGACCCGATGCCCGAGGTCGTCGAGCTGCCTGAGATCGTCGACCTGCCGTCGCCGACGGACCGGCCAGCGCGCCGCGACCGGCCGCGATACGGCGACCAGGCGCTCATCGTGTGCGACAACCTGGTGAAGATCTACAAGGTGGCGGACCTCGAGGTCGTCGCGCTCCAGGGTCTCGACCTGCTCATCGAATCGGGTGAGTTCGTCGCGCTCATCGGGGCGTCGGGCTCCGGCAAGAGCACCCTGCTCAACATCCTGGGCGGACTCGATGTCCCGTCGGCCGGGCGTGCCGTCGTCGCTGGTTATCAGCTCGACCAGCTCAGCACCTCCGACCAGACGCGCTACCTCCGACAGGTCATCGGCTTCGTCTGGCAGCAGACCGCGCGGAATCTTCTGCCGTACCTGACCGCGCTCGAGAACGTCGCGTTGCCGATGATCCTCGACGGCGTGCCGGATCACGCTCGGGTGACTCGTGCGCGCGAGCTCCTCCGCCAGGTCGACCTCGAGGATCGGGCCGACCACCGCCCTGACCGGCTCTCGGGCGGCGAGCAGCAGCGGGTCGCCATCGCAGTGGCCCTGGCGAACGGACCGGACGTCATCCTCGCCGACGAGCCGACCGGCCAGCTCGACACGACGACAGGGCACCAGATCTTCGAGCTCTTCCGGCGGCTCAACCGCGAGCTCGGCGTGACCATCGTCGTCGCGACGCACGATCCGCTGGTCAGCGAGCAGGTCGCCCGGACGGTCGCCATCCGCGACGGGCGGGTCAGCAGCGAGACGCTCCGCCAGCGGACGGTGACGGGCGAGGGCGACCACCACGTCATCAGCACCGAGTACGCGATCCTCGACCGGGCCGGACGGCTCCAGCTGCCGCGCTCCCACGTCGAGGCGCTCGGTCTCGCGAATCGCGTCCGGCTCGAGCTCGAGGAGGACCACGTCGGGGTGTGGCCCGACCGGCCCGAGACGAGCGAGCGACGGCCAGGGCCGGCCGAGCCATCGCGCCCCCCGGAGCCGGGTGGATCAGGTGACTGGTCGGCGCGTCCCGAGCGGGGCGATCGATGACCTCGCCGCCGATGATCCTCACATCGGGTCTGTCTCGCGACTTCCAGAACGGGTCCGACGTCGTCCACGCCGTGGCCGACGTCGACCTTCGTGTCGACCGGGGCGAGCTCGTCGCCATCCGCGGGCGATCGGGTTCGGGCAAGACCACGCTGCTGTCGCTCATCGGCGGGCTGGACCGGCCGACCTCGGGCGACCTCGCCATCGACGGGGCGTCACTGGTCGGGATGAGCCAGGCCGAGCTCGTCGAGATGCGCCGCCGTCGTGTCGGGTTCATCTTCCAGGCGTTCGGGTTGCTGTCGATCCTGTCCGCTGCCGAGAACGTCGAAGTGCCGCTCCGTCTCGTCTCGGCCGCACCGCGCGATCGCGAGGATCGGGTCGCGACGCTGCTCGAGGTCGTCGGCCTCGCGGATCGGGCCCGTCACCGCCCGCACGAGCTGTCCGGCGGCGAGCAGCAACGCGTCGCCATCGCCCGCGCCCTGGCCAATCGCCCGGACCTGCTTCTTGCCGACGAGCCGACCGGTCAGCTGGATTCGGCCACGGGCCGCTCGATCATGACCCTGCTCCGGACCGTCGTCCGGCGCGAGAACGTGACGGCGTTGATCGCCACACACGACCCGATGCTCATCGACCTCGCCGACCGCGTCGTCGAGCTGCGAGACGGCCGCATCGTCGTCTGAGGCGAAGGGCGCTGCCGGGGCGGAGACGACCCAGCCCGGCTGTGGCACCATCCCCGCCATGCGCACGATCGTCGGCCGCCGCTCGCACGAGACAGACGTCGGCTAAGTCACCGAGCTCGCCCGCCGGCATCGGCTGGTCCATATCGACCTCGGGACAGGTGACGGGCGCGCGGCACTCGCCGCGGCTGCGGCCGATCCGACCACCCTCGTCCTGGCCATCGATGCTGACGCCCGCTCGCTGGCAGAGGCTTCTCGCCGCGCCGCAGCCCGGCCCGACCGTGGCGGGAGTCCCAACCTGCTGTTCCTGGCCGAGGGGGTCGAGCGCCTTCCCGCCGCCTTCGACGGCCTCGCGGATCGCGTCACGATCCTGTTCCCGTGGGGCTCCCTGTTGCGCGGCGCGCTCGGCGTCGACCCCCACGTCTCGGCGTCGATCGCCCGCCTTGTTGCACCGGGCGGCCGGCTCGAGATCGTGCTTTCGATCGTCGAGCGCGACCGGGCCGCGATCGGCGGCGCTGGACCGTTCGGCGCCACCGACTTGGACCGAATGATTCGCACCTTCGGGGACCTCGGACTCATCGCCGACGAGCCGTGCCGGCTGAGGGCAGACGAGATCCGCGCGACGGGCTCGACCTGGGCGCGCCGCCTTCGCTCGGACGCCGGCCGCCCCGTCTGGCGGGTCGCCCTCCGTTATCCTTGCATCAAACGTATGCAGTCTGGATAGCCGTCGGAGGTCCGATCCCTTGGCCCAGTCCTATGACGCCATCGTGATCGGCGGCGGTCACAACGGCCTCGTCAGCGCCGCCTATCTCGCGAAGGCGGGCATGAGGACGCTCGTCCTCGAGCAGCGTCACGTGCTCGGCGGCGCGGCCGTGACCGAGGAGATCTTCCCGGGCTTCCGTTTCTCGGTCTTCTCGTACGTGGTGTCGCTGCTCCGGCCGGAGATCATCCGCGATCTCCAGCTGCCACGACACGGGCTCGACATCCTGCCGCTCGACGGCACGTTCACGCCGCTCCACAAGGGCGACGGCCCCAAGACCAAGGGTGATCCCGGCGGCGGCGACTACCTGTGGCGCGTCAACGACCACGGCCGGACGATCCGGGAGCTCCGCCGCTGGTCCGCCGCCGACGCCGAGGCGTACGAGGAGTACGGCCAGCTCATGGTCGAGATGGCCCGATTCATCAAGCCGATCCTGGGCATCACCCCGCCCGATCTCACCAGCATCGACCCCCGGCCGCTGCTGCCGCTCGCCGGCCTCGCCCGGCGCTTCCAGGCGCTGCCGCAACGCCAGCAGGCGGTCTTCGTGCAGCTCATGACGATGAGCGCCTCGGAGTTCCTCGACCAATGGTTCGAGACGGACCCGCTCAAGGCGACGATGTCCGCGTCTGGGATCATCGGGACGTACCAGGGCGTGAAGAGCCCCGGGACGGCCTACGTCCTGCTCCACCACTACATGGGCGAGATCGACGGTGCGTTTCGGGCGTGGGGCATCCCGCGGGGCGGCACCGGCGGGATCTCGGAGGCGATCGGTCGTGCGGCCCAGGCGCAGGGCGCGGAGATCCGGACCCAGGCGCCCGTCGCCCGGATCCTGATGCGTGACGGCCACGCGACCGGCGTCGTCCTCGAATCGGGCGAGGAGATCGAGGCCGGCGTCGTGGTCTCGACGGCCGACGCGAAGCGCACGTTCCTCGACCTCGTCGAGCCCGGCGTGCTGGACGCGGCGTTCGAGGCCGAGATCCGTCGGTTCAAGTTCAGGGGCTCGTCGGGCAAGGTCAACCTCGCGCTCGATCGGCTGCCCGAGTTCACGTGCCTGCCCAACACGAACGGCGTCGAGCATCTGCGCGGCGCGATCTCGTTCTCGCCGTCGACAGACGACATGGAGCGCGCCTACGACGACGCGAAGTACGGGCGCTGGAGCGCCAAGCCGTACGTCGACGTGATCATCCCCACGCTCGTCGACCCGTCCATGGCGCCACCCGGCAAGCACGTGATGAGCTGCTTCGTCCAGTACGCGCCGTACCACCTCGATCCGTCGCTGGGCGGCTGGGACGCCAACCGCGAGGCGTTCGGCGACACGGTCGTCGACCGGATCGCCGA
>JBJMMQ010000015.1:0-5931 GCA_045804705.1 Chloroflexota bacterium | reverse complement strand
GCCAGGCTGCGACGGTTCTCGGGACGATAAAGACCACTGACACCGTTCATGCGGCCCTCGCGGACGTCGTCCGCCGGCAGCGTCGTCTCGACCTGTTTGAAATCGCTCATGATCTCGACCTCGCCGCTCTGGATGCGCTTCGGTCAGATCGGGTGGCCGGCACGGGCTCAACGTGACGGCGCAAGGCGTGGACGTGAGCGAACTCGTCGACACGAGCGCACTGATCCTCGGGACGCGCGACGAGCGCGTGCGACCGTGGCTGATCGATGCCGCGGCAAAAGACGACGTCACGTTGTGCGACATCATCGCGCTCGAGTTCCTCATGGGCGCTCGGACCGCCGGTGACTACACCAGACTCGAGCTGGCACTCGCCGGCTTCCGGTGGGCGGAGACCGTGCCGGCAGACTGGCGTCGAGCGCGCGACGTCCATCGGGCCCTCGCGGGCCAGGGTGTCGGTCACCAGCGCTCGGTCCGGATCCCCGATCTGTTGATCGCTGCGGTAGGGGAACGAGAGGGCCTTGTCGTGGCGCACTACGACGAGGACTACGACCGCATCTCCGCGATCACTGGGCAGCCGACCCGCTGGGTGCTGCCGCGTGGCACGGCCTGACACTGCCACCTAGTTGACGAGAAGCATCCGCGCGGGCTTTTGCGTGAGCCAGTGGCGGGCGGTCCGCCCCGTTAGCCGGGCCGTGAAGCTGCGTGCAGGCGCAGCGCGCCGGAAACGCCCTTGAGGTCCACCGGGCCGACTTCGCGGAAGACGACCTCCGTCCCGTCCGAGGCATCGACCACGTCCTGGCTGACCAGCACCTCGCCCGGCCGGGCGTACTCGGCGATGCGCGATGCGACGTTCACCGTCTGCCCGTAGTAGTCGCCCGCCTGGAAGATCACGGGACCCGCATGGAGGCCGACGTGCGCCGGCGGCAGTCCCGCGTCGGCCACGCCCGCCACCATCTCCAACGCGGCCGCCACCCCCGGACCAGGATTCGGGAAGAAGAACATCACGCCGTCGCCGAGCCACTTCACCGGTCGACCCCCGTGCCTGACCGATGTGCGCTCTACGAGTCGAGCCAGCGTGGTCGCGAGATCGGCTGCGGCGGCGTCCCCGCGCTCCTGGGTCAGCCGCGTATAGCCCGTGATGTCGAGGAAACACATCGCCGGCGGGTGGGCGAGACGGCTCTTGAGGCCGGCCTCGGCCAGTGCCGCCTCGAAGCCTTCGATGATGTTGGCGGTGTAGTCGTGGACCTCCAGCGCGTGGTAGACCGCCAGCAGGGCGGCATCGATGCTCGGTGCCAGCTGCCCGCTGGCTGCGCCGGCGGCCGCGGCGATCTCGACCCCCGGACGATCGGTCATCGGGGCGATCACATGGGACCGGAACGCAGCGGCCTCGGTCAGCGCGAAGCGGCGGAGGCTGTCGCCCATCGTGCGAAGTGAGCTCTCGATGACCGCGGCCGGATATCCGACCCGCAGCTTGGCCTCGAGCATGGGCACGATGGCAAGCTCGTTCTCGCGAACGAGATCCGACGGGAGTGGCACGGCCGAACCGACCGCTTCGCGGATCGTCATCAGGAGCTCGACCGGCACCCCGGTCTGCGTGCTCAGCTGCTCGAATGTCAGCTCGCTCAGCAGCGCAAAGGTCTCGTAGGCCGGGTTGTCAAGGAAGTCGAGCGACAGTCGCCCGGACTTGATCTCAGCCGCCAGGCCTTCGAGTGGCACACCCCCGGCCTCGAGGGCGTGAGCCATCCCTGCCTTTCGAACGGCTCCGGCGGTGAAGCGACCATCCGCACCGGGGGACAAGATACCGAGCGCGACCTGGCGGCTCAGCTCCTCGACGCTGACCCCGGCGCGCTCGGCTGCCTCCTCTTTCGCGTAGCTCGCCACGAATCCACTGTACCGCCCGGCGACTGCGGCACGAGCTTGACGGGCCGGCTACCGCGACGTGTCCGAGCGCGGCGCCTATGGTGTGGTTCTCGCCGCACTTGATCGCCCAAGGAGGCCCGAGGATGTTCCGTCGACGCCAACAGCAGGACGAGGGCTCGGCCCCGCAGAACGTCTACAAGATGCGCCAGTCGCTGATCTCGATCGGCGACGACTACTGGATCGAGAACGGCGCCGGTCAGCGCGCCTTCAAGGTCGATGGCAAGGCGTTCCGGATCCGCAAGACCCTGGTCATCGAGGACGCCGTGGGCCAAGAGGTCGCAACGCTGAAGGAGAAGCTCGTCAGTGTCCGCGACGTGATGACCATCGAGCGCGGCGGTCAGGTCCTCGCCACGGTCAAGAAGGCGCTGTTCACCCCGCTGCGGGAGCGGTTCGAGGTCGAGGGCTCGGGTGTCAAGTACGACGTCAAAGGCAGCATCACCGACCACCAGTACGAGTTCGAGCGCGATGGCCAGAAGGTCGCTTCGGTCTCGAAGCGTTGGTTCGCCGTCCGCGACACATACGGCGTCGAGATCGGTCCGAACGAGGACGTCGCGCTCGTCCTGGCGGCGACGGTCGCCCTCGATCAGATGACGCACGACGCCGGCTGACCCATGCCTGCGTACCTCGTTGTCGATGTTCGAACGACGGATCCCGAGAAAGCGGCCGCCTACAGCAAGGAGTCAGGTCCGAGCGTCGTCCGCCACGGCGGGCGCTACCTCGCCCGGGGCGGTGCGACCGAGGTTCTCGAGGGTCATTGGGATCCGGAACGCTTGGTAGTCATCGAGTTCGATTCGGTCGACGCGGCGCGCGCTTGGTACGACTCGGACGACTACCGCGCGATCCGGGCGATGCGCGACGGCGCTGGTGAGTGGCGCATGGTCGTCGTCGAGGGCCACCGACCGGGCGGCTGATGTGCGAGCTTGGTGGACGTACTGGGCGACGCTCGTCGCGGGGGTCGTGATCTGGACGGCGGCCCTCGTCGTCGGCAGTCGCGAAGGCCTTCGGTCGATGCTCGCAAACCCCGTCGGACTTCTCGTCCTGGTGGCGCCGATCGTCATCGCCGGTCTGAATCTCGTGCTGTACCGGGAGAGTCACGAGGAGGTCTGTCGGATCGAGGTGCAGCGGCATCGGTCGCTCCAGCTGCTCGCGGGCAGTGGCTATGCCGCGAGGACGTTCGCGCTCACTGGCGTGGGGTTGCTGGCGCTCGCCGGTGTCATCGTCGTGCTGCAGCTCGGCGCGCTCGCATAGTCCTTCCGCGCAAAGGCGACACTCTTCGGCATGCAGTGGATCCGCGACAGGCTGCGTCCCGCACTCATCCCGGTGCTCGCCCTGATCACGGCCTTCCTGTTGGGCGCGGTCGTCATCGTGCTGACCGACTTCGAGCACCTACGCACCATCGGTACCGATCCGATCGCAGCCCTCGCCGGCGCGCTCGGCGTCGTGTTCGATGGCTATCGCGCGATGTTCTCCGGGGCGATCGCCGACCCGGGTCGGATCGTCGCCGCGATCCAGAGCGGTAACGCCGACGACATCGCAGCAGCCGTCCGTCCCGCTTCGGAAACGCTCGTCAGCGCCACGCCGTTCATCTTCGTCGGCCTGGGTCTCGCGGTGTCGTTCAAGGCCGGGCTGATCAACCTCGGAGCGGACGGCCAGTTCCTCATCGGCAGCGTGGTCGGCGCGATCACCGCGACGCTCGTGGCAGGGCAGCTGCCGCCGTTCCTCGCCCTCCTGGTCGCGCTGCTCGGCGGAACCATCGGCGGCGCCGCGTACGGGTTCATCCCGGGCTTCCTCAAGGCGCGAACGGGGGCGCATGAGGTGATCACCACGCTGATGCTCAACGGCATCGCGCCGAACCTCGCATTCCTCATCTTCGGGTTGATCCCTTTCGCGCGGCCGCCGCCACCGATGCCGGCCGTGCCCCGGATCGTCGACCTGCCGACCATCCGCGTCGACTACGGGTTCGTCGTCGCCGTCGCGATGGCGGCCGTCGTGTCCTGGCTGCTGTTCCGGACGACGCGTGGGTTCGAGCTTCGAGCGACGGGCTTGAGCCGCACTGCCGCCCGCGGCGCCGGCATGCGGCCCGGCCGGAACATGATCCTGGCGATGTCGGTCTCCGGAGGGCTCATCGGCATGGGCAGCGCCTTCTTCGGTCTCGGACCGGCCGAGGGGTTCTCGGGCGGGCCGGAGAACGACCTCGGCTACGTCGCCATCGCCCTCACGCTGCTCGCCGGGTCGCGACCAAGCGGTGTCGTGATCGCTGCGCTCTTCTACGGCGCGCTCACCACCGGAGCGACGAACATGACGATCGTGACCGGCATCCCGCTCGCGCTGCTCGTCGTCATCATCGCCTTCGCCATCATGTTCGTGGCGACGCCGGGGCTGACCCGGTCGATCTGGCGGCTCAAGGCGCCCAAGCCGATGACCGAAGACGTCCGCGGCAACGCCCCGTGAGAGGATGACCGGGATGACCATGAACGCCGTGAACGATCGGCGCGAACGCTTCCGAACGCTCCACCGTGAGGGGCTGTTCGTGATGCCGAACGCCTGGGACATCGGGTCGGCGAGGCTGCTGGTATCTGTCGGTTTCCAGGCGATCGCGACGACGAGCTCGGGGCACGCCGCGTCGCTCGGCAAGGGCGATATGCAGGTCACGCGTGAGGAACTCCTCGGTCACGTCGAGGCGCTCGCGGCCGCCGTCGCGGTGCCCCTCAGCGTCGATGCCGAGCGTTGCTTCGCCGACGACCCGGCTGGTGTCGCTGCGACGGTCGACTTGATCGCCGCCGCTGGCGCAGCCGGCTGTTCGATCGAGGACTACGACCCGGCGACAGACGCCATCGATGCGATCGACGTCGCCACCGAGCGGGTGGCGGCCGCGGCCGAGGCGGCCCGTCGCCACGGGATGGTCTTGACGGCACGGGCCGAGAACCACCTGCACGGAATCGACGACCTCGATGACACGATCGAGCGTCTCCGCGCGTATCGAGCCGGCGGCGCCGAGTGCGTGTACGCGCCCGGGCTCGTCGACCCCGGCCAGATCGAGCGGCTCGTCAGGGCCGTCGACTCGCCGGTGAATGTGCTCGCCATGCGGCGCGGTCCGTCTGTCCCGGAGCTCGCCGCGCTCGGCGTGCGACGCGTGTCGACGGGTGGTGCCCTGGCGAGGGTCGCGTATGGCGCGCTGTTGACGGCAGCCCGCGAGCTACAGCGCGACGGCACCTTCGCCTACCTCGATGCGGCCGTTCCAGGCAGCGAGCTGGAGGCGGCGCTGGCAGCCGGTGCTTCGCGCACCGAACCCTCGTAAGGAGACGCCCTTGGCTCGATCGGTCGAGGGACACCAGCCCGCGAGAAAGAAGCACCGATGCGGCTGACGACCATCACGCAGGTTTCCGTCGACGGAGTGATCCAGGCGCCCGGCGTGAACCTTGCCGAGGGCGACAGCAGCATGGGCGAGCGCCGCGGCTGGGCCCACTTCGACGACGACGCAGGCTCGGCCATGAACGAGGTCTTTCAGCGTGCCGGCGCGTTCCTTTTCGGTCGGCGGACCTTCGAACATTTCGCGAGCACCTGGGGCGCCTGGGACGATCCGGGCGACAGCCCGATCTGGACGGCGTTGCAGACGCTGCCCAAGTACGTCGTGTCGACCTCGCTCACGAGCCCGCGATGGGCGGGCTCGACAGTCATCTCCGGGGACGTGGCACAGGAGATCCGCGCATTGAAGGCCAGGCCGGGAGGTGAGTTACAGCTCCACGGAAGCGGCGCCCTGTTGCGATGGCTGCTCGACAAGGACCTCGTCGACGAGATGACCCTGTTCATCTTCCCGGTGGTCGTTGGTCAGGGGACGCGGCTGTTCGGTGCGAGCGGCCCCCACACGGGGCTCGAACTCATCGGATCGCGAGCAACTTCCGGCGGCGTGACGATCCAGTCCTACCGGATCGCCGGCCGAGCCCGTTGACACCCGCCGCGGCGGTGGCGACGGTAGTCCCGTGGCTCCTGTCGACCCGTACCCGTTGCTTC
>JBJMMQ010000014.1:0-6653 GCA_045804705.1 Chloroflexota bacterium | reverse complement strand
ATCTCGCCGAGCGGGCGCTCATCCCGGTGCTCCCGTCCGCCGCCGAGTTCCCGTACGTGATCCGGCTCGTGTCGGAGTGCGTGACCTCCAACGGCTCCACGTCGATGGCGTCGACCTGCGGCTCGACCCTCGCGCTCATGGACGCGGGCGTGCCGATCTCCGCTCCGGTCGCCGGTGCGGCGATGGGTCTGATCAGCGAGCCCGACGGCCGGTTCGTCGTCCTGACCGACATCCTCGGCAAGGAAGACTCGGTCGGTGACATGGACTTCAAGGTCACCGGCACACGGGATGGCGTCACCGCGCTTCAGATGGACATCAAGGTCCAGGGGATCAATGAGGCGATCATCCGGGGCGGCCTCAAGCAGGCCCTGGAAGCTCGGCTCCTCATCCTCGACAAGATGACCGAGGTGCTGCCCGAGGCTCGCGTCGAGATGAGCGACTTCGCGCCGCGCATCACGACCATCAAGATCAACCCCGAGAAGATCCGCGAGATCATCGGCAAGGGCGGATCCATGATCCGCAAGATCCAGGAAGAGACCTCGACCGAGATCAACGTCGAGGACGACGGCACGGTCGAGATCGCGGCCGTGTCCGGCGAGAACGCCCGCAAGGCCATCGACTGGATCAACAGCCTGACCCGCGAGGTCGAGGTGGGCTCGCTCTACATGGGCAAGGTCACCCGCATCATGGGCTTCGGGGCCTTCGTCGAGATCCTGCCGGGCAAGGAAGGCCTCGTCCGGATCGGCGAGCTGGCCGACTATCACGTCCCGACCGTCGAGGACGTCGTGTCCGTCGGCGACGAGATCATGGTCGTCGTCCTCGAAGTCGACCGCCAGGGCCGCATCAATCTCTCGCGCAAGGCGGCCATGCAGCGCCACCTCGCCAAGGAGACTGTCTAGTCCCGGTCGCGTTTCGCGCAGCCACGACGAGCCGCCGGGTCCGCCCGGCGGCTCGTTCGATTCCGACGCCTGATCGAGGGTCACGTCACCGGCCGGGGAAAGACCCGCTGCTATACTCGCGCCGTGCCCGACCCTTCGATAGGACGAGCGAGGCCGCACCCACCATGAACCGTCAACCCTTGACCGTTGCCGTCGTCGGAGCCACCGGCGTCGTGGGACGGACGATGATCCAGATCCTGAACGAGCGGGAGTTCCCGGTCGGCGAGCTGCGTCTGCTCGCCTCGGGGCGATCGGCCGGGCGGACAGTGTCCGTGGACGGCCGGACGCTCGAGATCGGCGAGGCCGTGCCCGAGGCGTTCGAGGGCGTTGATATCGCGCTGTTCTCGGCCGGCGCAGACGTCTCGAAGGAACTGGCGCCGGCTGCCGTGGCCTGCGGCGCGACGGTCATCGACAACTCGTCCGCGTGGCGCATGGATCCGACGGTCCCGCTCGTCGTGTCACAGGTGAACGCTGCGGATCTCGAAGGTCATCCGGGCATCATCGCCAACCCGAACTGCTCGACCATGCAGATGGCACCCATCCTGATGGCGCTCCGCGATACCGTCGGGCTCGAGAGGGTCGTCGCCGATACGTACCAGTCGGTCTCGGGCACGGGCGCCGACGCGCTCGCCGAGCTCGAGAGCCAGATCCGCGCCCATGTCGCCGGGGAGACGCCCGTCGCGACCGTCTATCCGCACCCGGTGGCCTTCAACGCCCTGCCCGAGATCGACGTCTTCCTGCCGAACGGCTACACGAAGGAAGAGTGGAAGGTCGTCACCGAGAACCGCAAGATCCTCGGGATGCCCGACCTGCGCATCTCGTGCACCGCGGTCCGGGTCCCGGTCTTCGTCAGCCATTCGGAGGCGATCCACGTCGAGACGCGTGACCCGATCACGCCGGAGCGCGCACGCGAGCTATTTGCCGCGGTGCCGGGCGTCATCGTCCAGGACGACCCGTCCGAGCACACCTATCCGTTGGCGACCGAGGCTGCCGGCCGTGACGAGATCTTCGTCGGGCGCATCCGGCGCGATCCCTCGATCGAGGGTGACCGAGGCCTCGCCGTATGGGTGGTCTCCGACAACCTCCGCAAGGGCGCGGCGACGAACGCCGTGGAACTCGCCGAGATCCTGCACGAGCGCGGCTGGATCCGTCCCGCCGCCCACCGTGGCGCGCCGCGCTACACGTCCCCGGACGCCGCTGAGGCCACAGCGTGACCGACGTCGAGCGCCAACGGGCGCTCGAGGCGATCGCCGCCGACGTCAGGATCTGCACCGACTGCCGCCTTCACCAGACGCGGACGAAAGCGGTACCGGGGGAGGGAGCGGCCGACACCGAGGTCGTGTTCGTCGGTGAGGGCCCGGGCTTCAACGAGGATCGCCAGGGCCGGCCCTTCGTCGGGCGGGCAGGGGACCTCCTCGTCAAGCTCCTGGCCTCGATCGGCTGGCGGCGCGAGGACGTCTTCATCACGAACGTCGTCAAGTGCCGTCCGCCCGACAACCGCGATCCGCAGCCCGACGAGATCGCTGCCTGCGCACCGTTCCTGCGTCGTCAGCTCGAGGTCCTCGATCCCGCGGTCGTCGTGACCCTCGGCCGCTACTCGATGGCGACGTTCATGCCCGGAGTGCGCATCTCCCAGGCCCACGGAACGGTCCGCGCCGTCGATCCGGCGACCGGCGCCGCGTCCGCGACGGCCTTCGCGATGTACCACCCGGCGGCGGCGCTCCGGACGCCGGCGATCGAACGCGAGAGCTACGCCGATATCGCCGATGTCCCGGGCACGCTCATCGCCTCACGAGCCAGACGCGACGCCGTCCAGACACTCCCCGCCGAGGCACCCGTTGCGATGCCGGAAGCCGAGGCTGCGCCGGCATCGGAAACCGCGCCCGACGCTGAGCCCGAGCTCGACATCGGCCACACACCTTCAGCCGCGTCCGAGGACGCGACCCCTCAACTCACCCTCTTCTAGAACCCAAGGACCCAGATGCCTCCCACACCGAGCGACCACCCGCTCCGCATCATCCCGCTCGGCGGGGTGGGCGAGATCGGCAAGAACATGTACGTCTTCGAGTACCGCGACGAGATCGTCGTCATCGACTGCGGGCTCATGTTCCCCGACGAGGAGATGTTCGGCATCGACCTCGTGATCCCCGACATCACCTATCTCAAGGAACGCCGCGCGAACGTCAAGGCCTTCCTGATCACCCACGCTCACGAGGACCACGTCGGCGCGCTGCCGTACGTCCTCCCCGAGTTCCCGGGTGTGCCCGTCTACGCCTCGACCCTCGCACGCGGTCTCCTCGGCAACAAGATCAAGGAGCACAAGCTCCACAACAACCCGCTGATCGCGCTCGAACCGGGCGACGAAGTCGACATCGGCGCTTTCCACGTGATGCCGTTCCGCGTCGGTCACTCGATCCCGGACGCGATGGGCATCGCCCTGCGCACCCCGGTCGGGACGGTCGTCCACACCGGCGACTTCAAGTTCGACCACACGCCCGTCGACGGCAAGCTGTCGGACTTCGCGATCCTCGCGCGGCTCGGCCAGGAAGGCGTCCTGTGCCTCCTGTCGGACTCGACACGGGCAGAGAACCCGGGCTACACGCCATCGGAGCGGACCGTCGGCGACGCCTTCCGCGAGATCATGGAGCCGCTCGACGGACGCGTCATCGTCGCGACGTTCGCGAGCAACATCGCCCGTGTCCAGCAGGTCCTCGACGCGGCCGCCGACATGCACCGGAGCGTGTCCGTCATCGGCCGATCGATGGAGCAGAACTTCCGCATCGCGACCGACCTCGGCTACCTCAAGTACGACCCGTCGCAGATCGTCTCGAAGGACAAGATCAAGGACCATCCCGATCCGCGCATCGTCATCGCCACGACGGGCGCGCAGGGCGAACCGATGGCAGGACTCGCGAGGATGGCCAACCGCGACCATCGCTTCGTCGAGATCCAGCCCGGCGACACCGTCATCGTCAGCGCCAGCCCGATCCCCGGCAACGAGGAGTCCGTTTCGCGCACGATCGACAACCTGTTCAAGGCCGGGGCGAACGTCTACTACCACACCATCAAGCGCGCCCACGTGTCGGGGCATGCCAGCCAGGAAGAGCTCAAGCTGATGCTCGGGCTGACGAAGCCGAAGCACTTCATCCCGATGCACGGCGAGTTCCGGATGCAGGTCCAACACGGCCGGCTCGCGATCGAGACCGGTGTGGCACCGGAGAACGTGTTCATCATCGAAAACGGGACGCCGATCGAGTTCTCCCCGGACGGGAGCGCGCGCCGCGCCGCACCTGTTCCCGCCGGCTACGTCTACGTCGACGGCCTGTCCGTCGGCGACGTCGGGGACATCGTGCTGCGCGATCGTCGCGCGCTCGCGAACGACGGCATGTTCCTCATCGTCGTGACCGTCGACAAGCAGACGGGCTCGGTCATCGGGCAGCCCGAGATCATCACTCGAGGCTTCGTCCATCTCAACGAGCAGGACCCGATCATGAAGGAGGCGCTCAAGCGGGTGACGGAGTCCATCGACACGCCCGGCGACCACATCAGCGAGATCGCCCTGCTCAACACCCAGATCAAGGACGCGCTGTCGCGCTTCCTGTACGAGCAGACGAAGCGGCGGCCGATGGTCTTCCCCGTCGTCGTCGAGGTCTGACATGGCGACCCGCCGTCGCTCGACCGCCCGCAGACCGGCCACTCGGCCATCGCGCGCGCGGCGGCGCAACCCGCTCGACGGGCTCACGGCGCGACTGACGCCGGACGTCGTCCGGTCGATCATCGGGCTGACACTGCTCGTGCTCGGCGCGATGACCCTCATCGCACTGACGCTGCCTGGTGAGGGCGCGCTCACGAGTTGGTGGACCGGCGTCTTCTCGCCGTGGTTCGGGACGATGCGCTGGGTGGCGCCGTTCCTGCTGCTCCTCGCCGGCTGGTGGCTCGAATGGGGCCCAGGCACGCGCCCGGGGTCAGGCTGGGGGATCACCCTGCTCGGGCTGCTCATCACCTATGCCGGCATCGCCGGCGCGGCCCAGGTCCTGGGCGTGTCGGGCGGACGGATCGGGCGAGGTCTGGCCAGCACGCTGACCGACCTCTTCTCGGCGCCCGGCGCCTTCGTGCTGCTGATCGCGATCGCGGTCCTGGGCGTGATCATCGGCTTCGGCATCCCGTTGCGGCAACTCGCGAAGCCGGCGGTCGGGACGGCTCGCTGGATGGGCACGACCGCTGCCGCATCACTCAAGCGGACACCGCCTGACGAGGACGGAGACTCGAAAGCTCCGGCGACCGCGGCAGCGGCAGCAGCCGCGACCAACGGACGGACGAAGGAGAAAGCCGTCCCTGTCGGTCCGGGCGCGTCGCCGGGCCAGACCGGTGTCTGGGACGATGCCGTGGCGATCCCGGCGGCGGTCGCGAGCGCTGCGCCCAACTCGGCGACCTTCGCCCCGGCGCGCGGCGTGAGCGGCGCGGTCGCGGCGACCACCCTGCTCGTCCGCCCGCTGCGCGACCTCGACGACGTGACCGACGGGGCCGATTCGCCGCCGACCAAGGACCGCGTGGAGTACGTCCTGCCGCCCGTCACGACCCTCGACGACATCGCGATCCCGCTGCATGCCGGTGGCGACGAGACGGCGCACCTGCTGGTCGAGGACATCATCGTCAAGAAGCTCGCAAGCTTCGGCATCCCGGTCCGTGTCGTCGGTCGCAACGCGGGGCCGGTCGTGACCCAGTACGAGGTCCAGCCGGCCGCCGACGTCAAGCTCAGCCGGATCGAGGCCCTCTCGGACGACCTGTCGATGGCGCTTGCCGCGCGGTCGCTTCGGATCGAGGCGCCGATCCCCGGCAAACAGGCGGTCGGCATCGAGATCCCCAACAAGGAATTCAACGTCGTCGCGCTGCGCCGCATCCTCGAGGAGCTCGACTTCAAGGCGTCCGGTTCGACGCTCACGTTCGCCCTCGGGCGCGACGTCGCAGGCAAGGCACAGGCGGTCGATCTCGCGAAGATGCCGCACCTGCTCATCGCCGGGGCGACCGGCTCGGGCAAGAGCGTCTGCGTCAACGCGTTGATCACGAGCCTGCTGATGCGGGCACGGCCCGACGAGGTCCGCATGATCCTGGTCGACCTCAAGCGGGTCGAGCTTGCGCCCTACAACGGCCTGCCTCACCTCCTCCAGCACGTCATCGTCGAGCCGAACGAGGCGAAGGCCGTCCTGAACTGGGCCGTCCGCGAGATGGAGGAGCGATACAAGGTCCTCGCCGGCCACAGCGTCCGCAACATCGCCGCCTTCAACAGCCGGCCCGAGGTCGCCGGCGACGAGACCGCCGACGAGCGGATGCCCTACATCGTCCTGATCATCGACGAGCTGGCCGACCTGATCATGCGCGAGGGCCGGAAGGTCGAGGATCCGATCGTGAAGATCGCCCAGAAGGCGCGGGCCGTCGGGATCCACCTCGTGCTTGCGACCCAACGGCCGTCCGTCAACGTCGTCACCGGGCTGATCAAGGCCAACGTCCCGTCCCGGATCGCGTTCGCGATGGCCTCGATGGTCGACTCCCGGACGGTGCTCGACGCACCCGGCGCGGAAGACCTGATCGGCCGCGGCGACATGCTCTACCAGCCGGTCGATCTCCCGCGTCCCGTTCGGATGCAGGGCGTGTTCGTGAGCGACCGCGAAGTCGGCTCGATCACCAAGCATTGGCTCGACCAGACCGATGGCCGGA
>JBJMMQ010000013.1:0-23461 GCA_045804705.1 Chloroflexota bacterium | reverse complement strand
CAGAAGCAGACGCCGGCCGCGGAGATCCAACGCATCCGGAGCGTCATCGACCGCGTGACCGACGAAGAGGTGACCCAGACGGATTCGGTCTCAGAGGCGCTGCTGCTCGAGGCCAACCTCATCAAGCGGTATCGGCCTCGGTTCAACGTCCGGCTCAAGGACGACAAGAGCTACCCCTACATCAAGGTCACCCTCGGCGACGATTTCCCGCGCGTGGAGCGGACGCGAAAGCTCGTGAACGACGGGAGCCGGTACTTCGGGCCGTATGCCTCCGCGTCGAGCGTCGACGAATCGATGAACCTCGTCCGACGGCTGTTTCCGTTCCGAACCTGCACGATCGAGATCAAGGACGGCGTCCGCGCGCTCCAGCGGCCGTGCCTCCTGTATCACATCAAGCGCTGCCAGGGTCCATGCATCACCGCCATCTCGAAAGATGCGTACCGGGCAGACATCGAGCAGGTCGAGCTGTTCCTCGAAGGCCGCCAGGAGACGCTGGTGAAGGCGCTCCGCGTCGACATGGCCGCCGCCGCCGACCGCACCGATTACGAACGCGCGGCCGTGGTCCGCGACAAGATCCGGGCGATCGAGCGGACGATGGAGAGCCAGAAGATGGCCGCCTTCGCGCGGACGGAGCTCGACCTCGTCGGACTCGCCCGACAGGACAACCAGGCTGCGGTGCAGCTCTTCGTCATCCGCGACGGGAAGATGATCGGCCGGGACGTGTTCCTGCTCGAAGCGATGCGAGAAGCCGCGGACGACGAGGTCCTCACGAGCTTCCTCGAGCAGTACTACACCAGGGCCGGCTCGATCCCGCGTGAGGTCTATCTGCCGGCCGTCGTCGGCGAGTCGGCCACGCTCGAAGCGTTCCTCGCCGAACGGCGCGGTGGACCGGTCCATCTCCGCGTCCCGCAGCGTGGCGAGAAGCGCGAGCTCCTCGCCCTCGCGACCCGGAACGCGACTGAGACGCTCGCGCGCGAGCAGGCACGCTGGCTCGCCGACCAGGGCAAGACCCTCGCCGCCCTCGAAGAGCTCGCGGAGGCGCTCGGGCTCGCCGCGCCGCCGCTCCGGATCGAGTGCTACGACATCAGCAACTTCCAGGGCAGCGAGTCGGTCGGGAGCATGGTCGTCTTCGAAGAGGGCAAGCCGCGGACGGGTGAGTACCGACGATTCCGGATCAGGACGGTCAGCGGTCCGAACGACTTCGCGAGCCATCAGGAGGTCCTGCGCCGCCGATTCCGGGCGACGAGAACGGGCGAGGAAGGGGTCGAGGAGGAGCGCCGCTGGGCAATGCCCGACCTCGTCATCGTGGACGGCGGCAAGGGGCAGGTGAGCGCGGCCAAGGCGGTGCTCGATGAGCTCGGTCTCCACGACCTGCCGCTCGCAGGGCTCGCCAAGGAGCGCGAGGAGCTGTTCCTCCCCGGCGCCACAGAGCCCATCGTGCTGCCCGCGACGTCGCCCGCCCTCTACCTGGTCCAGCGGCTGCGCGACGAGGCCCACCGGTTCGCGATCACCTATCACCGCGATCTTCGTGCGAAGCGCAGCGTCCGTTCGGCGTTCGACGAGCTTCCGGGCGTCGGGCCGAAGCGCAAGCGCGAGCTGATGAAGGTGTTCGGGTCGATCAAGCGGGTGCGCGATGCGCCGGTCGAGCAGATCGCCGCAGTGCCCGGTATCGGGCCTTCGCTCGCGGCTCGGATCAAGGCGACGCTCGAGGCCTGACGCCTCGGGATCGATAGCGAGTTCTTCATCATTCGGGGTACTCCACCGCTACCGCCGGCACGTATCGTCGCGTTCGACGGGCCCGCCTTGAGGCCCCGCCGCCCGAGGAACGAGCCCAGATGCACCCGACCTCGCCGTCCAGCCACCATCGACGCGATGACAGACCGTTCCGTGTAACATCCCGCCTCGATGCGTAAAGCCGGTCCGATCCTCATCCTGCTCATCGGCGTCCTGGCGCTGCTGGTCGTCTTCTTCCCGGGCCTCCGTCTTCCCGACTCCTCGAGCGCAGACGGGAGCTGGCGTCTTGTCGAGACGAAGCTCGGGTTGG
Source organism: Chloroflexota bacterium (assembly GCA_045804705.1). Lineage (GTDB taxonomy): Bacteria > Chloroflexota > Limnocylindria > Limnocylindrales > CSP1-4 > SPCO01. The sequence goes on along the minus strand of JBJMMQ010000013.1, from coordinate 21,417 downwards.
ACCTGTCGGGCGGTCTCCGCGTCGAATACCAGGCGGTGCCGGTCGAGGGCAAGGAGCCCAGCGCGGGCGACATGGGCATCATCAAGGACATCGTCGAGCGCCGGGTCAACACGACCGGCGTCTCCGAGCCCGTCGTCACCACCCAGGGCAAGGACCGGGTCGTCGTCGAGCTGCCCGGAGTGACCGACCCCGAGGCGGTCCGCCGGCTCGTCGGCACGACAGGCCGCCTCGATTTCGTGCCCCTCGGGACGACCCAGGCGACCCAGGACCAGACGCTCGATCCGAAGGCCTTCCCGCCGCTGTTCAGTGGCGACCAGGTCTCGTCCGCGACAGTCGGCACCGATCAGAACGGCCGGCCCGCGGTCAACTTCGTCCTGAAGGACACCGGCAAGGGCCTGTTCGCCGACTACACCCGCGACCACATCGGCCAGTACTTCGCCATCACCCTCGACAACCGCGTCATCTCGGCGCCGGTCATCAATGACTCCATCCCGAACGGCAACGTGCAGATCACCGGAGGCGGCCTGGGCGGCTTCTCCGGGAAGGAGGCCACGGACCTCGTCACGGTCCTGAAGTTCGGTTCGCTGCCGTTCCCGATCACCGCCCTCTCGAGCGAACAGATCAGCGCGACATTGGGCACCCAGTTCCTCAATCAGACGATCCTCGCAGGGCTCATCGGCATCGCCCTGGTGATCACCTTCATGCTCATCTACTACCGGCTGCCGGGTGGCGTCGCGAGCTTCGCGCTCGTGTACTACACGCTGGTCATGGTCGCGATCTTCCGGCTCGTCCCGGTCACGCTGACCCTCGCCGGCATCGCGGGCTTCGTGCTCTCGGTGGGCATGGCGGTCGACGCCAACATCCTGATCTTCGAGCGGACCAAGGAGGAGCTGCGGGTGGGCAAGAGCCTGCCGGCGGCGATCGAGGCGGGCTTCAACCGCGCGTGGAACTCGATCCTCGACTCGAACGTGTCGAGCCTCATCACCGCGACGATCCTGTACGCCTTCGGCTCATCGGTCATCCGCGGGTTCGCGCTCGTCCTGATCATCGGCGTCCTCGTCTCGATGTTCAGCGCGATCGTCGTCACTCGCACGATCCTGCGTTGGATGGTCCGCCAGGAGTGGGCGAGGAAGCCGTCGCTGTACGGCCTCCGCGACGACGAGTTCGCCGCCCTCGGTGCCACGCGGCCGACGGGCCGACGCGAGGCGCGCGCGCGTGTTTGACGTCATCGGGAAGAGGCGCTGGTTCTATCTCGTCTCGCTCATCATCACCATCCCGGGTCTCGTCTTCATCCTGCTGACGCCGTTCACCGACTACGGCCTGCAGTTCACCATCGACTACACCGGCGGGACGAAGTGGGAGATCCGCTTCGAGGATCCGAACGTGACGCCCGACCAGGTCGAGGCGGTGTTCGCGAAGCAGGGACTCGAGGCGACTGCGCTCACCACCGGCTCAGGGTTCATCGAGATCAAGACCGAGCGACCGGCCGATTTCCTCGAGGTCGTCCCGTCGGAGCCGCCGACAGCGACGCCGAGCGGCTCTCCGGGCGCCAGCGGCTCTCCAGGGGCGAGCAGTTCGCCCGCACCGAGCGCGAGCGCGACACCCAGCGGTTCCCCGGCGCCGAGCGGCTCTCCGGCCCCGAGCGCATCGCCGTCGACGCCTCCTGCCACCGGTAACACGCAGCTCCCGACGCAGGGCACGCTCGGCGAGGTGGCCACGGCGCTCCAGGCCGAGCTCGGACCGATCGCGGAGCAGCGAAGCCTCACGACCATCGGCGCCGTCGTCTCGAGCGACCTCATCACCCAGGCGTTGATCCTCATCCTCGTCGGCTCACTCGGCATCCTGCTCTGGATCACCTACCGCTTCCGGGACGTGAAGTTCGGGGTGACCGCGCTCGTCTCGCTGCTTCACGACGTCATCGTGGTCGTCGGGGTGTTCGCGATCCTCGGCACGTTCTTCCACGTCGAGATCGACGCCCTGTTCGTCACCGCGATGCTGACCGTCATCGGCTTCAGCGTCCACGACACCATCGTCGTCTTCGACCGGATCCGCGAGAACAAGGCCCGTCACGCGGGCGAACCGTTCGACGCCATCGTCAACCACTCGATCCTCCAGACGTTCGGCCGCTCGATCATGACCAGCCTGACCGTGGTCATCACGCTGCTCGCGCTGCTCCTGTTCGGGGGTGCCGCGATCCAGGACTTCGTGCTGGCCCTGCTCATCGGGATCATCTCGGGGACGTACTCGTCGATCTTCGTCGCGAGTCCTCTGCTCGTGGACTGGCACCTCTGGGACGACCGCCGCCACGGCCGGCTTGCGACCACGCGCGCGCCGCGCGTCCGCCGCACGACGGCCTGAGGCGAGGGCCACGCACCCCCGCAGCCAATCACCGGTGCAGTCCCCAGTGTCATCCTGACGACGTGGTCGAACCCCGATACCGCTGGACCTTCCCGGACGCCGCGATCGTGTCACCGGCAGCTGTCGTCGCCGCGCGCGGGCTCGGCCTGTCCGACCGTATGACCGGCCTGCTGACGAACCGCGGTGCGTCGAGCGGTGATGACATCCTCGCCTGGTTCGCGGACCCGCTCGATGGCCTGCACGACCCGCGGCGCCTGCCTGACGCAGACATCCTTTTGCGTCGGCTGCACCTCGCCCGCGAGCAAGCGGAGCGCGTCCTCGTGTTCGGAGATTTCGACGCTGATGGCCTGACCGGGCTGGCGATCATGACCATCGCCCTGCGCCTGTTCGGCGTTGCCGTCGAGCCCTATGTCCCGAGTCGCCTCGACGAGGGCCATGGCCTGTCGCTCGCCGCCATCGACGCCGCCGTGGCGGCCGGAGCCAGCCTGATCATCACGGTCGACTGCGGAACGACGAGCGTGGCTGAGATCGCCGTCGCGAATGCGCGCGGGATCGACGTCATCGTCACCGATCATCATCGCGTCCCGCCGGTCCTGCCCGACGCCCTCGCTGTCGTCAATCCGCATCGCCCCGACGCGGACTACCCCGACAGACGGCTTGCCGGGAGTGGTGTGGCGTTCAAGGTCGCCCAGCTCCTGCTCGCGGACGAGCCCGGCGGTCCGGTCGCAGCCCTCGCCCTGGCGGATCTTGCGACGATCGGCTCGGTCGCCGATGTCGCCCCGGTCGTCGGTGAGAACCGTGCCATCGCCCGGCTCGGACTCGAACGCCTTCGGACGGCCCCGCGACCCGGGATCGTGGCACTCCTCGAACGCGCTCACATCGCACCGGCAGCCGTCGACCTCGAGACCGTCTCCTTCGCGATCGCCCCTCGCCTGAACGCGGCTGGGCGGGTCGGGGAGGCGCTCGAAGCCGCCCGTCTGCTCCTCGCGGATGACCCGGCCCAGGCCGCGATCCACGCCGACGCGCTCGAGGCGGCCAACGTGACCCGGAGAGACCTCATGAAGACGGCCGTCGGAGACGCACGGACGGCCATCGCCGATGCCGACCCGGCGGACGGCGCGATCGTCGTGCGTGGTCCATGGACGGTCGGCATCGTCGGCCTCGTCGCGGCCCGGCTGGCCGAGGACCGTGGCAGGCCTGCGGTGGTCGGCGCAGACCTCGGCGATGTCGTCCGGGCGTCGTGCCGGAGTGACGGGACGCTCGACCTCGGCGCCACGCTCGAGCAGTGCGCCGACCTGTTCATCCGGTTCGGCGGCCATGCCGGTGCGGCGGGGTTCGAGATCGCCACCGACCGGTGGGACGCGTTCCGCGAGCGGTTCCTGGCCCTCGCCGCTGACCGCGTGCCGCGCGACCCGCGACTCCCTCTCGCCGTCGACCTTGCCCTCCCGGCGATGGCCGTCGACTACGTCCTTCATCGTGAGCTCGGAGCCCTCGCCCCGTGCGGACCCGGGAACCCGGACCCGCTGATCGCCGTCCTCGGCCTCACTGTGACCCGTGTCCGCGCCGCCACTGGCGGCCACAGCCAATTGACGCTCAAGCGCGACCGCGACGTCCTCGACGGGATCGCGTTCGGCCGCTCCGACATCGCCGAGACCGTCCACGAGGGCGACCGCGTCGATGTGGTCGCGCGACTGATGAGCCGGGCCTTCGGTGGCTTCGAATCGCTCCAGCTCGAGATCCGCGATGTCGCGACTGCGGGCACCATCGCGGGGAGCGCGTCGTGAACCGGGCGTCCGAGGCCGCGGGCACGCCTGGACGGTGGGTTGCTCCCGTCCTGTCGGTCGTCGGGCTGCTGATCGTCACCTTCATCACGATCAGCCTGCTCGGCAACAACGTTCCCTTCATCGGATCGAAGGGCGGCACGGGGGCCGTGAACGGCGATGCTCCCGCGGACGCGACCCCTGCGCCCTCCAATGTCGTCGTCGTGCCACCGGAAGTCGAGGAGTACAAGGTCCCGGGCTCGATCGTGTACGCGAAGGCGGGCAACATCTGGCTCCAGAAGGGCAAGGATGTCAAGCAGCTGACGACCGGAGGCAACGACTCGATGCCGTCGTGGTCACCGGACGGAAAGACGGTCTACTTCATCCGGACCACCGACGGGATCGGGCACTGGCCGGCGGGCAACGTCCTTCGCGATTACCAGATGACGGTGCCGAACGTGATGAGCGTCAAGGCTGACGGCAGCGCCGATCCGGTCCGGCTCATCAACGGACGGGTGTCGATCAACGGCCGCACCTGGCACTCGTGGATCCGCGAACCCGTCGTCTCACCGGATGGTCGGACACTTGCCATGGTGTCGGACCGCCCGAACCCCTCGACGAGCGACGTCGTCCTCCAGTTCTACGACCTTGCCTCGAAGAAGGGGACGGTCCCGAAGCTGGCCGAGACCCGGCCGCTGGGCCACCAGGACCCGACCTGGCGACCGGACGGGAAGACGCTCCTCTACGTCCGCAACGGCCGCGACGGCGCGAAGGGCGCGCCTGTCATCTACACCTGGGACGTGGCAAAGAAGAAGGGCAGTCCGCTGACAGGCCCGGGCTATCTCGAGCCGTCCTACTCGCCCGATGGCCGGTACATCGTCGCGACGAAGCAAAGCAGCTTCGGCAACGATCTCGTCATCCTTGACGGGGCCAACGGCCGCGAGGTCCAGCGGCTGACGACGGACGGAGCCTCGTGGGCGCCGGTCTGGTCGCCCACCGGCGACGGCATCGCGTTCCTCCACATCCGCGGGCAGATCGTCGACCTGAAGCTCATGCGTCTCGATGGCGCCGGGCCGGATTGGACGGTCAAGGACGTCATCTCGCTGACCGAGGTGTCGGGCCTCGATGGCGAGTCGCGCCCGGGATGGTACGTCCCCGCGGAGCAGCTTCCGAAGCCGACCCCGACGGCGATCCCGAGCGCCGCGTCGTCGGCGCCCCAGTGACCGTCGCCTACCTCGATCGGTTGGCCGCACGATCCGCGGCCGTCGGGAGCGTCCTGTGCCTCGGTCTTGACCCGGACCCGGCCAAGCTTCCGGCAGGGTTCTCCGGGGACGTCGCCGGGCTCGAACGCTTCGTCCGGCTGATCATCGAGGCCGCCGGACCGTTCGCAGCCGCCATCAAACCCAACCTCGCGTTCTACGAGGCTCTCGGTTCCGAGGGGATGGCTGCCCTCGAGCGGATCCGTGCCGAGATCCCCGACGACATCCCGGTCGTCGCGGACGCCAAGCGCGCGGACATCGGCTCGACGGCGGCACGCCATGCCGTCGCCCTGTTCGACCGGCTCGGGGCGGATGCGGTCACCGTCAACCCGTACCCGGGCGGCGAAGCCATCGCGCCCTTGTACGAACGCCCCGACCGCTACGCCTATGTCCTGTGTCGAACCTCGAACCCCGACGCCGGGCTCTTCCAGAACCTCGAGGTATCGGCGGATCCCGTGATCCGCGCGCCCGCGGAGCCACTCCATATGCGGGTCGCCCGGCACGCCGCGACGTGGGGGCCGGGCGGGACGGTCGGTCTGGTCGTCGGGGCGACCGCCCCGGCCGAATTGCATGCCATCCGGTCGCTGGTCCCCGGCCTCGGGTTCCTCGTCCCGGGCATCGGGGCGCAGGGCGGCGACATCGCCTCGGTCCTCGCCGACGGCCCGGCGACGGCCGCGCCGGCAGGATCGGGTGTCGGCCGAGGACTGCTCGTCAACGTGTCCCGAGGCATCAGCGACGCGGCGCTTGGCGATCCGCCCGACGGGGGTCCACGGGATGCCGGCGAACGTGTCGCCGCAGCCGCCCGCGAGTGGGCTTCCAGACTCCCTGTGCTACCCTAATCCGCGCCGAACGGGCCATACGGCCCTCACGCAACCGGGCGTTCCACGGACCGTCCGACCTGCAGGAGCAACGACGATCATGCCTACCCCTGGACCCCTCGAGCTGGTCATCATCCTGGTGATCGCGCTCCTCATCCTCGGCCCCGGCAAGCTCCCCGACGTGGGCGCGGCGCTCGGTAAGAGCATCAAGGAATTCCGTAAGGCGTCCTCGGACGTCCAGGAAGCCGTGACGGTCAACGTGGACACATCACCGCTGCCCGCCAACCAGGCACCGGCGCCACAGCCGAACCCTGCCGCACCCGCGGCACCGGCCGCTGCGGTCGCCGCCGCTGTCGCGGACTCCGCTCCGGCTGCCCCGGTCGCCGCCCCCGCCGATCCCGCGCCAGCCGCTTCGGCGCCTGCGGGCAACGGGACGGGCGCGACCGCCGACACGACCAGCGTCACAAGCTAGCCGGGCGCCCTTCACCCGACCATGGCCGACGCCGACGCCCTGCTCGAGCCGGGCGTCACCGGGCTTCCGACAGCCCCCGACCCGGCACCGCCGACACCGCCCGCCTCGGCGCCGCCGAGCGATGACACGGTCATGTCGCTCGTCGACCACCTCGGCGAGCTACGAACGCGGCTGTTCAGGTCGATCATCGCGGTCTCCCTCGCGTCCGCCCTTGGATTCTATTTCGCGACGGACATCCGGATCTTCCTCCAGGCACCGCTCAACGGCGTCCCGCTCCAGGTCCTCGGCGTCGGAGACGCGTTCGTCATCCAGGTCAAGATCGCGTTGGTCGTCGGGATCATCCTCGCGATGCCGATCCTGCTCTACCAGCTGTGGGCGTTCATCGCACCCGGGCTGACCGCGAACGAGCGAAAGGTCGTCCGGCCGTGGATCCCGATGGCGCTGTTGTTCTTTGCACTCGGTGTCGTGATCGCGTACGTCGTTCTGCCGTACGCAATCAACTTCCTTTTCAGCTTCACTGACGAGAAGACGCTCCAGGCGAGGCCGGCCGCCGGTCAGTACTTCGACTTCGTCACGACCATGTTCCTCGCCTTCGGCCTCGTCATGGAGTTCCCCATCCTCCTCGTCGGACTGTCGACGGTCGGCATCATCACCTCGGCCCGTCTCCGCTCCTCGCGACGCATGGTCATCCTCGGCATCGCGATCTTCGCCGCAGTCGTGACCCCGGGCGGCGACCTCGTCAGCCCGTTCGTCCTTGGCGGCACGATGTACCTGCTCTACGAGCTGACCATCCTGTTCATCAGGCGCAGCGGGAAGTGACCGACGCGACCGACGCGCGAGTGACATCGGACGCGGTCGCGCAGCCTGCGGTCGTCATCGTCAGCGGACTCTCAGGCGGCGGGAAGACAGCCGCAGCGAAGCTCTTCGAGGACCTCGGCTACACCGTCGTCGACAACCTGCCCGGTGAGCTGCTGCCCGACCTCGCCGAGCTCGTCTCCTCGGACCGTACGCGGTTCGCGCGCGTCGCGATCGTCCTCGACGTTCGGGCCGGGGACGCGACGATGGCCCTGGCCGCGATGCGTGGAGCGCTCGAGGGACGCGGCATCCGGCCACGGGTCGTCTTCCTCGAGGCCAGCGACGATGTCCTCATCCGCCGGTTCAGCGAGACCCGTCATCGCCATCCACTCGGCGAGGCCCGGGGCATCGCCAACTCGATCGCGGAGGAGCGCCGTCGCCTCGAACCGGTGCGCGCCGAGGCGGACGTCGTTCTCGACACATCCGAGCTCTCGCTCCGACAGCTCCGCGAGCGCCTCTTCGCCCAGCTCGCCACCGATGTGCGCGCCGACCAGCTCGCGTTCCAGCTCATCAGCTTCGGCTTCAAGCACGGCGTGCCCCTCGAGTCCGATCTCGTCTTCGACGTTCGGTTCATGCAGAACCCCTTCTACGACGCTGATCTGCGACCCCTGTCCGGACTCACCGACGAAGTCCGGACCTTCGTCCTCGGGCAACCCGTCGCCTCGCGGTTCCTCGAGTTCCTCCAGGACTTCCTGACCTTCGCGATCCCGGCCTACATCTCCGAGGGCAAGACCCGGCTGACCATCGGGATCGGGTGCACTGGTGGGTATCACCGCTCGATCGTCGTCGCCGAGGAGCTTGCGACGTGGCTCCGCGAGCAGGATCTCGGCCCGGTGGCCGTCTTCCACCGAGAGCTCGACCGGACGTGAACCTCCGGCGCTGGCTGACGCCCGGCATCGGGGTCAAGCGCTGGCTCGTCGTCGTCTTCGCGGGTCTCCTCCTGCTCGCGATCGGCTTCGCACACTTCCTGCGCCAGGTGACGCCCGACCCGACCGGCCTGGCGGGCATCCTTATCGACATCCTCACCCTCCAATTCCTCCCGTTCTTCCTGCGCGGGTTCATCGCGATGTCGCTCGGCATCACCCTTGTCGCGGTCGGGTCGTATCGGGCCATCCGCGTCCTGACCGGACCGCTCCGCTCGAACGATCCTGATCAACCCCTCGTCGAGCTCATCTACCAGAAGCGCTACCTCGCGCGAGGGCCGCGGATCGTCGCCATCGGCGGCGGGACCGGCCTGTCGACGCTGCTCCGAGGACTGAAGGAGCACACGAGCAACCTGACGGCGATCGTCACAGTCGCGGACGACGGTGGTTCATCGGGTGTCCTGCGCGAGGAGCTCGGCATTCCGCCGGTCGGCGACATCCGCAACTGCATCGTTGCACTCGCCGACGCTGAGCCGCTCATGAGCGAGGTCCTCCAGTACCGGTTCCCGGCATCCGACGGCGCCGGCGCTCGCGACGGCCATGGGCTCGGCGGGCACGCGCTCGGGAACCTGCTGATCGCAGCGATGACGGCGGTCGAGGGCGGCGACTTCGAGGACGGGATCCGGCTGATGAATCGGATCCTCGCCGTTCGTGGACGCGTCCTGCCCGTCTCGCCGACGCCACTGACGCTCCACGCGCGCCTCGCCGACGGGAGCGTGGTCGACGGCCAGTCGCAGATCATGCGGACCGAAGGGATCGACCGTGTCTGGATCACCCCGGACAGCGTCCGGGCCTCCGAGGACGCGCTGGCGGCGATCGCCGATGCCGAGCTGATCGTCCTCGGACCGGGCAGCCTGTACACGAGTCTCCTGCCCAGCCTGCTGATCCCCGCGATCCGCGACGCCGTGGTCCACGCCAGCGCACCGCGCATCTTCGTCTGCAACGTCGCGACGCAGGAGGGCGAGACGACGGGCTATGACCTGGCAGCTCACCTCGATGCCCTCGTCGCCCACACCGGGACCGACCTCGTCGACGTCGTTCTCGCGAACAACCACTTCATCCCCACCACGAGCCTCGGCCTGGCTGCCGTCGTCGATGGAGCGCCGCCCAAGGCCGTTCGGCTCCGCTGGCCGCCCTCGACCCAGCCGGCCCCGCGCCTCATCCTCGACGACGTCATCAACCCTTCGAACCCGCACCATCACGATCCGGTCCGGCTAGGAGCCGCGATCGTGCGCGCACTCGAGGCCGAGACGGGACTCCGCCGGAGGACCACCCCTCGAACGACGGGGCGGACCGCGTGACGTGACGCGCTCGGAACGGGACCTCGTCACTGCGCTCCGCGGCGAGCTTGCGGCGATCGACCCGTCGCGGCCGTGCGACGTCGTCGCCGAGGTGGACGGGCTCGGCCCGGAGCCGATCGGCCGGGAACCGTCGATGGCGCGACTCGCCCATCGCCTTCGGAGGCTCGCCGGGCCCCAGACACCGACGCGACCGTTCGAGTGGGCCCCCGCCGCCGAGCACTGCCGGGGTGCGTGGCTGCGCGGTCGATTCCTTGCGCGGGGCTCGCTGAGCCTCGCCGGTGGCCGGACGCATCTCGAATTCGTGGTGACGCCCGACGAGGCGCCAATCCTCGCTTCACGGCTTTCTGAGTTCGGCCTGCCGGTCTCTTGGCGCCTGCGTCGCGGGCGTGGCGTCGTCACGTCCAAGAACGGCGAAGCGGTGGGAACGTTCCTGCGGCGGATCGGCGCGAGCGGCGCGCTCCTGGAGGTCGAGGCGCGTCAGGTCTCACGTGCCCTCCGCGGCGAGTTGAACCGCGTCCTCAACGCCGAATCGGCGAATCTCCAGAGGGCCGTCAGCGCCGCGGGCCGCCAGCTGGACGCCATCGACACCCTGGAGGCGGATGGGCGGCTCGGTCTGCAGCCCTATGTCGTCAGGCTCGTCGCCGAAGCACGTCGCGAGACGCCAGAAGCGAGCCTCACCGAGCTTGCCGAACGTCTCGAGATCCACCGCTCGGCTGTTCAGCGGGCTCTCGAACGACTGGAGCGCCTCGCGACGATCGAGGAGGAGGCCGGTCCGCCGGTCCGTCCCGCCCGTCCCGCTCTGGCATGATTCGGCGCGATGCGTGACGTGATCATCGCCGCGAATTGGAAGATGCATATCGGGCCGGCCGACGCGGGCGACCTTGCCCGGACGATCGCGGCGCGGACCCGCCAGGCCGGCGTGACGCGCGTCATCTGCCCGACCTACGTCTCGCTCGCCGTCGTCCGAGACGCCCTCGCCGAGTCCGATCCCGACGTCGGCGTCGGTGCCCAGAACGTCCATCACGAGCTTCAGGGCGCCTATACCGGCGAGATCTCGGCACCGATGCTGGTCGGGCTCGCAGACTGGGTCATCGTCGGTCATTCCGAACGCCGGCGGGACTTCGGCGAGAGCGACGAGATCATCGGTCGGAAGCTGGCGCGCGCGGTCGAATCCGGCCTTCGTCCGATCCTGTGCGTCGGCGAGCAGCTCGCCGAGCGGGAAGCCGGTGACCAGACCGAGGTCGTCCGCCGCCAGCTCGCCGGAGCCCTGGAGGGGCACGCCTCGGAGGCCCTTGCGACAGCCGGCCTGGTCATCGCCTACGAGCCGGTCTGGGCGATCGGCACCGGCCGGAACGCGAGCGGCCAGGACGCCTCGACGATGGCTGACGCGATCCGGACCGCAGTGGGGGAGGGTTGGCCGGCCGTCGCGGACGAGCTGCCGATCCTGTATGGCGGGAGCGTGACGTCGGCCAACATCGGCGAATTCCTGGCCGAGCCGGCGATCGACGGTGCGCTCGTCGGCGGCGCCTCGTTGAAGCCGGATGAGATGGCGGGGATCGTGGCGCGCGCTGGGCTGACGGCCGCGGCCCGCCGCGCGGCAGCGTGACGACGCCCAGACAGGAGCAGACGCCCGGCGATCATCCTCCTGCCGGATCTCGGCCGCGTCCCATCGTGCTGGTCGTACTCGACGGGTTCGGCATCGGAACCGACCCTGCGGCCGATGCCATCGCGGCCGCAGCCATGCCCACGTGGCGCGGACTACTCGAGCGTTGGCCGCATGCCGTCCTCCGCGCCTCGGAGGACGCAGTCGGCCTGCCGCCCGGACAGATGGGCAACTCCGAGGTCGGCCATCTCAACCTCGGAGCCGGGCGGCCCGTCCTCCAGGATCTGCCACGGATCGATGCCGCCATCGCCGATGGCTCGTTCTTCGAGCGCCCGGCGTTCCTCGAGGCGACGAGGCGCGCCCGTGAAGGTCGCGGCACGCTCCACCTCGTCAGCCTTATCGGCCCTGGCGGCGTCCACGCCAACGACCGCCACCTGGTCGCGCTGGCCGATCTCGCCCGTCGGGAGCGTGTCCCGCGGGTGCGCGTCCACGCGCTGCTCGATGGACGGGACACGCCACCGTCGTCGGCTCTTGGCTTCGCGGGAGTGCTCGAGGAGCGTCTGGACGCGGCCCACCCCGACGCCACCTTCGCGACGATCGGCGGGCGCTACTTCGGGATGGACCGCGACCATCGCTGGGACCGGGTCGAGCGTGGCTACGACGCGATCGTCCATGCCGAGGCAAGCGAGCATGCCGCATCAGCAGCGGACGCCATCGAGGCTGCCTACGCGCGGGGCGAGACCGACGAGTTCGTGACGCCGACGGTCATCGACAGCAGCGCGGACCCGCTCGAGGCCGGCGACCCGATCATCCACGCAAACTTCCGTGCGGACCGCGCCCGTGAGCTGACGCACGCGCTGACCGATGGGGCGACGTTCGCGGGGTTCGAGCGGCGGTCACCGTCGGGTCGCGACGCCCCCGACGATCTCTTCGTCGTGACCATGACCGAGTACGAGGCGGATCTGCGGGTCGAGGTGGCCTTCCCGCCCGAGGAGGCACGCTCGCTCGCCCAGGCCTTCTCGGAGGCCGGCTGGCGCCAGTTCCATGTCGCCGAGACAGAGAAGTACGCGCACGTCACCTACTTCTTCAACGGCGGCGTCGAGGCGCCGTACCCAGGCGAAGAGCGGCTCCTCGTGCCGAGCCCGAAGGTCGCGACGTACGACCTTCAACCGGAGATGAGCGCACTCGGCGTCACCGACGCTCTCGTCGATGCCATCGCCTCGGGAACGTTCGATTTCATCGTCGCGAACTTCGCCAACCCCGACATGGTCGGCCACACGGGCGTCTGGGACGCGACGATCGACGCGTTGGCCACGATCGACACCTGCCTGACCCGCATCGTGACGGCCATCGACGCCGTCGACGCGGACGATCCCGGCGCGCCCGGCGCTCTCCTGGCGATCACGGCCGATCACGGCAATGCGGACGCCATGCGGGACGCCGAGGGCGATCCGGTGACAGCTCATTCGCTCAACCCAGTGCCGTTCGTCCTCGTCGGTCGCGCCGCGCGCGGGCTGAGACTGGCGGACGGCGTCCTGGCGGATGTCGCGCCGACGTTGCTCGAGTTCGCGGGGCTGCCGCGCTGGGAGGGGATGACCGGCCGGTCGCGCCTCTTGTGATAGCATCCCTCGGCTGAAGTGTTCCTGAGGAGCAAGACCCGTGGATCCCCTTCTGGCCATCGGCCAGATCCTGGTGAGCATCGCGCTCATCGTCGCCATCCTGCTGCAGGCTCGAGGAGTGGGCCTGTCCGGCACGTTCGGTGGCGATTCCGCGGTCTACCGCAGCCGGCGGGGAGTGGAGCGCCGGCTCTGGCAGTTCACCATCGTCCTGCTGGTCCTGTTCGTCATCTTCAGCCTGGCGGCATTCATCCTCGCGCCCGCCGCCACCACCTGATCCGGCTTCGCGGCGGCCCACCGCGGTCCGGACACTCGCTCGGAGCTCGATGACCCGCAACGATTCGTTCGTCGTCGGGACCCTGGTCGTATTGCTCGCAGTCATCGCGGGCCTGGTCAGCGCCCCGTCGATCCTTCCCGCAACGGCGTCCGTCGCAACCCCTCAACCAACCTCAGGCCCGGTGGTCGCGAGGCCATATCGCGAGGGCGTCCTCGGGCATCCCATGTCGGTCAGCCCCTTGACTGCGAAGACCCAGGCCGACCGGGACCTCGTCGCGCTCGTCTTTTCGGGGCTCGTTCGGAACGGCCCGGATGGGACACTCGTCCCGGACCTGGCCGAGCACTGGACGGTCGACCCGACAGGGACGATGTGGACCTTCCAGCTCCGTGATGACGCCTACTGGCATGACGGCGAGCCGGTCACCTCGGACGACGTCGCTTACACGATCCGCGTCCTCCAGGACAAGACGTACACGGGATCGGCGGCGCGATCGTGGAACGAGGTGACCGTACAGCCGAAGGGTCCGCGGACGATCACGTTCAGTCTTGCGACGCCTCTCGGCGGGTTCCTGCAGCTGGCGACCCAACCCATCGCGCCGGCCCACCTTCTCGCCGACATCCCGGTGACCGAGCTCCCGAACGCGCCGTTCGGCCACCAGCCGATCGGGTCCGGGCCGTTCGCGGTCGCGAGCCTCGACGGACAGCACGCCGAGCTCATCCCCGCCGCGACCATGCTCCAGGCGTCGCCGACCGAGGCGCCGTCGCCGGCCTCGACCGACTCGCTCGCCACGCCCGTCGCCACGGCACGACCGAGCCGCCCGGTCCCGTATCTCGCCGGGATCGACTTCACGTTCTTCGATGACCCCGAGGAGCTCGCCGACGCCTTCCGCGCGGGCGGTCTGGACGCGGCGTCGGGTCTCGCCCCGGGCGTCAACCGCGATCTCGCGCGCGAGCCTGGGACGCGGTCACTGAACTACCCCGGGGCGACGATGACGGCCGTCCTGCTCAACCTCCGGCAGGGGCATCCGGAGTTTTCCAACCCAGGCGTCCGGACGGCACTCCTGCAGGCGATCGACCGCGTCCAGCTCGCTTCGGACGCCTTCGCCGCGGGGGCGGCTGTCTCGTCGGGCCCGATCCCACCGTCGTCGACGATGTTCGATCCCGTCGCGGATCCGCCCGTCGCGTTCGATCCCGTCGCCGCCGACGCGGCCCTCAAGGCTGCGGGCTGGACGAAGGCCGCCGACGGCTGGCGGATCCCGAAGGCCAAGGCGCCGCTCGCGATCGAGCTCATCAGCCCGGACCAGGCCTCGAACCCTGCGGCGTTCGCCGCAGCCGAGGACGTCGCCCGGGACTGGACCTCCCTCGGCCTCGGGGTGACCCATGTCGCGCTACCGCCGGGCGACTTCGTGACCGGCCGGCTCGCGACGGGGAAGTTCCAGGTCGCCGTCGGGGACGTCACCGTCGGACTCGATCCGGATCTCTATCCGCTGCTTGCCTCCAGCCAGACGGTCACCGGCGGATCGAACATCATCGGCCTCCAGGATCCGGCGCTCGACAAGCTGCTGGCCGCCGCCCGAGGACCCGGCTCCGAAGCACAGCGGAAGGCGGCCTACTCGGCGCTTCAGATAGCCCTCGCCAAGGGTCGCTACCTGCTCCCGCTGGCGTTCGCCGACGAGTCGATCGTGGTCCGCGACACGGTCGAGGGACCCACCGTCCGGCAGGTCGCCGACCCGGCTGACCGATTTTGGGATGTGCTAACATGGCGCCTCGCTGCGGGCCGGTAAACGGTCGCGCACGGGTTCCACGCCGAGGTGGCGGAACTGGTAGACGCGCTAGCTTCAGGAGCTAGTGTCCGCAAGGGCGTATGGGTTCAAATCCCTTCCTCGGTACCAACCCTCAGTGTGGACCCATCGATCGTGGCGACACCTCTAGCCCAGGTGGCGGAATTGGTATACGCGTACGTTTGAGGGGCGTATGAGGCAACTCATCCGGGTTCAAGTCCCGGCCTGGGCACCAATCGCTGATCCAGACGACCGTCGCTGATGCGGCGGTCGTTATGCTTCCTCTCGGGCGGTTAGCTCAGCTGGTCAGAGCGCCTCGCTTACACCGAGGAAGTCACAGGTTCGAGCCCTGTACCGCCCACCATCCGCCTCCGCTAGACTCAATGCGGACGGCCGACATGCTCGGGCGCCGCGCGGAGGAGCCGAATGGATCCAATCCTGATCGTCGTCATCATCATCGCGATCGTCGCGGTCGTGGTCCTCATCGGGATCTACAACGGCCTCGTCCAGAAGCGACTGCGG
The DNA here is from genome assembly GCA_045804705.1 of Chloroflexota bacterium. Lineage (GTDB taxonomy): Bacteria > Chloroflexota > Limnocylindria > Limnocylindrales > CSP1-4 > SPCO01. The sequence continues at coordinate 5,873 of JBJMMQ010000013.1, read as the reverse complement.
ATCGACGAAGCGTTCGCCCAGATCGAAGTCCAGCTGAAGCGTCGCCACGACCTCATCCCGAACCTCGTCAACGCCGTGAAGGGCTACATGGGGTTCGAGCAGAAGGTCCTGACGGACGTGACCAATGCCCGCGCCGCGGCCGTCGCGGCGGGAGCACAAGGGCCGGCCCAGCAGGCCGCCGCCGAGAACGCCCTGACGGGCACTCTCCGATCCCTCTTCGCGGTCGTCGAGAACTACCCCGAGCTGAAGGCGAACGAGAACGTCCTCGCACTCCAGGAGCAGTTGACCACGACCGAGAACCAGATCTCGTTCTCGCGCCAGCACTACAACGCGACCGTCCTCGACTACAACACGAACATCGCGACGTTTCCCTCGGTCCTCATCGCCGGCATCCTGGGCTTCGTCAGGCGTGATTTCTTCGACGCCGAGCCCGAGGCCGAGACCGTCCCCAACGTCGACCTGAGTCTCACCTGACCAGTCGCCGCGGGATCTGACCGTGGCTGCGTCGTCGTTCTACGGGCAGATCTCGGCCAACAAGCGGAACTCCGCGCTGCTGGCGGTCGGGGTCACGTTCATCTTCGCCGTGCTCGGGCTGGCGATCGGCTATGCCATCGTCGGGTCGCTCCCGGGTGCCATCGGGGTGATGGCGCTCGCGCTGACGGTCGGTGTCCTGTCCGGCGTCGGCAGCTATTTCAGTGGCGACAAGCTCGTCCTTGCGGTCAGCGGCGCGCAGCCCGTCGACGCGTCCAGCGCTCCCCAGCTGATGAACGTCGTCCAGGAGATGGCGCTCGCAGCGAACGTGCCGATGCCCGCTGTCTACGTCATCGACGACACGGCCCCGAACGCCTTCGCCACGGGCCGAGACCCGAACCATGCCTCGATCGCGATCACGACCGGACTGCTCCAGAAGCTCGACCGCGAGGAGCTCCAGGGTGTCATCGGCCATGAGCTCTCGCACGTCCGGAACCTCGACATCCGGTTCTCTCTCGTCGTCGGCGTGATGGTCGGGGCGATCGCGATCCTGGCCGACTTCTTCCTTCGGTTCACGTTCTGGGGCGGCGGCCGACGGTCCTCGAACCGGGACAGTGGCGGCGGCATCGCGGTCGTGATCATGATCGTTGCCATCGTCCTGGCCATCCTGGCGCCCATCATCAGCCGGTTCATCCAGCTCGCGGTGTCGCGTCAGCGCGAATACCTGGCCGACGCGTCCGCGGTCGAGCTGACGCGCAACCCGTACGGGCTCGAGCGCGCGCTGGCCAAGATCGGCGGCGACCAGGAGGTGCTGGAGGTCGCCAACCGCGGTACCCAGCACATGTACTTCACGAATCCGATCAAGAAATTCGAGGCGCGCTCGTCGGGGTTGATGTCCACCCATCCTCCGATCCTCGACCGGATCAACCGGCTCCGCCAGCTGACCGGCGACGCGCCGCTCGACGCCTCGGATGCCGCGGCGCTGGCGGGCCTGGAGTAGGGGAGCGACCCGGGCGGTCGTTGCTGGCCCGGCGAGGCTCGTGGTATCGTTCCACCCGCCGACGGGCAGCCGACGGCTGGTTGGCCATCGGGCCGAGATAGCTCAGTTGGTAGAGCACGCGACTGAAAATCGCGGTGTCGCCAGTTCGAATCTGGCTCTCGGCACCACCTATGGGTGGAAGGATCTTTTCGAGCGGAAGTGGCTCAGCTGGTAGAGCGCAACCTTGCCAAGGTTGAGGTCGCGGGTTCGAACCCCGTCTTCCGCTCCAATTCCTTCGTCTCTCGGACCCGCTGCCCCTTCGTCTAGTGGTAGGACAGCGGACTTTGAATCCGTGAACCGAGGTTCGAACCCTCGAGGGGCAGCCAGCATCCCCCGGTTATAAACCCGTCCGCGGGGGACAATGCACTTGGCGACGTGGTGAAGTGGCTCAACACGGAGGTCTGCAAAACCTCTATTCACCGGTTCGAATCCGGTCGTCGCCTCCACTTCCTGAGCACGAAACGACCCGCTGGGTGACCAGCGGGTCTTCGTTTGGTCGGAGTTCCGGAACACACCGGCGAGTGACGATCCGGCGCTCGACGTCGCAACGCCGATGCGACAGTCCGTAAACCGACGGGAATGGCGCGGGCCGCACGGTCCTCGTATGGTCCGCGCAGGCGGCCTGTCCGCGTGACGAACGCGGCGTCGAGCCAGCGGGAGAACGTCATGGCCTCGAAGCGAGAACGCGTCGACACAGGGACCGATCAGCGCTACGTCCGACGCGACTCCAAGGGTCGTTTCACCGCGAATCAGGTTGACGTCGGCCGGTCATCCGCCGTTGACCAGCGGAAGGATGCCAGATCGTCCGCCAAGCGCGGACAGGGTGACCGGGGCGACCGGCCCGAACCCACTCGCTGATGCCCCGGACGACTCGGGCCGGTCCATCGACCATGGCCCCGATGGGCAGCTCGAATGCACCGCCAGACGAAAGTCCTTCGGATCGTCCACCTCTTTCCGCGGATGACGCGCGGGGCGGATCTGCCGTCGTTGAAGAGTCGGCCGGTGCTGACCGTGGGGAAGCGCGGGCCATGGTCAACCAGATGCTCGAGCTGATCGGTGAGATGGAGGTCGGAGAACGCGTGAAGGAGGCGTTGCCACTCGGGACGCCCGAGTTCGTCGAACGCGCGAGGGAGGTCGAGCGGATCGCGCGAATCGTGTTTCGTTGGTCGCAGATGCAGCTTCAGATCGCCGAGCAGGCAGCGCATCGCCGGGCGGCCGGCGAGCTGACCGACATGGTCCGCTTGATCGACGTCGTGCCTCGGCCGCTCGACGTCATCCTTGCCAACTGGCGAGAAGCGCAGCTCCGCCTCGAGACCGCTCGCCCCGGATCGTATGAAGCTTTGGCCGCGGCCGACGACATCGAGATCCTGCGCGAGGAATATGAGGTCAACTCGGGGCTCAGGGTCGGCAAACGGCCGAAGGGGACCTGAGTCGCCAGGTCGACCTCGAACTCCTCGAGACGCGCAAGTTCAGGTCGAACGTCGCCTGCCGCCGCCGCATCGTGCATGTCGTGCGTCGGGGAGCGTCGGCGTTTTCTGCATGGATGCGGCAATGCGGCCTTGGCCTATCTGCACCCTCCCGCCGGTGACGGCGACCATCGGCTGCGTGATGATCGGTTCGCCCCGAAATCGAACCCTTCGGGAGATAGATCAAGGGAAGGAGGTACGAACCCCACATGACGCAGCTTCATGCACTTATCTCGTCCATCCGCAACGACGACGACGGCCAGGGCCTCGCCGAGTACGCGCTGATCCTCGCCCTCATCGCGATCGTCGCGATCATCGCGCTGATCTTCCTGGGCACCCAGGTCAGCGGCATCCTCAACACCGTCGGCTCGTCCGTCTAGCCGGCGTTCACCTCGCATGAGCAAGCCCTCGGAGACGCCCTCCGAGGGCTTTCCTCTTGCCCGTGTCGAGCTCCATCCGGTGTGCCATGCTCACCCGACACCGTCCCGTCGATCGGCACCGTCACGTGTGGAGGGACTCACGATGAAGAATCCGCCCATCTTTGTCTCGCTCTTGGGCTTCTTCGCGCTTCTCGCCGGGTTCGCCTACCTCTTCTTCGGTCTCCGGATGATCGGATTCGATTGGTTCGGGGCCCTCGGCGACCTGCCGGCGTTCGAGCATGTCGGCCTGTGGGGCTGGCTCGCTGTCGCGACGGGTGCCATCTGGATCCTGGTCGCGGTCGGGATGTGGACGCTCCAGCCGTGGGCACGCGTCTTCGCGATGTTCATGGCGGGCTTCGCGCTCCTCGAGGCCGCGATCGCGTTCTTCCAGTTCCCGGGCAGCGGGATCGGCCTCGCCATGGCGTTCATGCCGGGCCTCATCATCTGGTACCTCAGCACGGCCGAGGTCAGGGGCGTCTTCATGGAAGGCTACGAACCGGTTCCGACAGCGGTGCCGGCCGATGAGCCGGCCGCGCCCGTGGCGTTCGCCGCCCCGTTGACGCCGGCGCCCGTCGCTGCGGCCGCGGCAGTCGCGTTCGCGCCAGCCCCTGTCCAGGAAGCTGTCGCTCCGCCCATCGTGACGCCAACCGCCGCCGCAGCACCGGCAGCGGCACCTGCGGTCGCGCCCGCCCACCACATGCCCATCGTGGATGTCGAGGGGATCGGCCCCGCCTACGCCGACAAGCTCGCGGCGATCGGCATCGCGACGACGAGCGACCTGCTCGAGGCCGGCGCGAAGCCGTACGCGCGAGAGAGGATCGCCGAGCAGACGGGGATCAGCAGCAAGCTCGTCCGCGACTGGGTGGACAAGGTCGACCTCATGCGCGTCCCCGGGGTGGGGCCGCAATATAGCGACCTGCTTGAGGCCGCGGGCGTCGACTCGCCTGCCGAGCTCGCACAACGGAACCCGGCCAACCTTGCGATCACGCTCCAGGAGGTCGTTGCCGCCCGGCCCGGGATCGTCCGAAGGATCCCGACCGACGCCGAGGTTGCCGCCTGGGTGCTCGCTGCGAGCACGCTCGATTCAGCGGTCGAACACTGATCCGACGATCCGTCAGGCGCGTCCGAATGCGCCTCTGACTTCGGGCCGGTAGAGGTACCAGAGCACGACGACCGCGGCGATCGCCGGGACGAGCCCACCGAGGATCGTCGCGAGGATTCCGCTCGTGATCGTATCGCCGAGGAGCGACAGTCCGGCGCTGACGAGGCCGACCACGATGCACAGACTCGCCCACAAACGGGCGATCAGCCAGGCCCAGTTGCGCTCCTGCAGAAGACCGACGCCGGTCGCCACACCGAGGACGCCGACAGCCGCAAGCGCCAACCCGGCGATCGTCATCACGCCATCCAGCGTCTTCCCGAACCCGAGGTCCGTCCAGAAGCCGCCGCCGATCGCGACATTGCCTAAGCCCGCCGCGATATCGACGATTCCGGCGACGAGTGCGATCGCAGCGAGGAGCGTCACTCCCGCTGGACGTTGTTGTTGATCGTTCATCTGGGTCCCTCCTCCTTGTCGTTGGCCCAAGCATGGCCGCGAGAACCAGAAAATCAAGGCCGAGCCCGTTGGAAGGCCGCGTCGCGGCCGACGCCACCGCCGCGCGGTAGGCTACTGATCGCGCTGGAGTGGCGGAACTGGCAGACGCAGCGGACTTAAACTCCGCGGCCCGCAAGGGCGTCCGAGTTCAAATCTCGGCTCCGGCACCACGTACCAGTCATTGCGATCGGGCGACGAACGCCAACGTCCGGAGGGACAAATGAAAGAGGGTGCCGGAAGTCCGGCACCCTCATCTCGATTCGGACCTTAGCGGTTCGAGCCGCCGCTCCGATTCCCCGATGAACCGCTCTTGGAGGAGGAGCTGCTCTTCCCTGAGCTACCACTTCGCCCCGTGAACTGGCCGTTGGGCCCGCGGTTCTGCTGTCGTGCGCTGGCCTTGCCGCCCTGGCTCGCGATCTCCCGCTGTTTCCTGTCGTCCATGCCAGCGAACCCACGCTCGCTGGAACCGCCCTGCCCGCCTCGGTTGCTCGCCATCTCGAGCGCCTCCTTGATGTTCGACCGCCTCGGTCGACGTGTTGGGGGTACGGCTAGTTTCGAGAGGCGCATACCGCAGGAGCCGCATCGCTCGTCCTCCTCCGCTTACAGAGGCGTTGCGCCTTCAGCGTGAGCGCGACGTGGCGAAGGGGGAAGTGGCACAGATGACAACCCTTTGCAACTCGCCGGCCGATCGCGCATGACGCGTTCGCAAAAGTCCGGCGGTGACACTGAGACGCATGGCAAAGGCACGGACGAAGGTCGTCAAAGCGGGTCGAAGAGCGGTCTCCCACGGCACGATCCCTCGGTATCGAGTCGACCTGGATCGACGACGCGTCGAGGAATTCCCCTGGCTTGAGTTCGACGGTTCGGAGCCGGCGGCGGTCATC
>JBJMMQ010000012.1:0-32622 GCA_045804705.1 Chloroflexota bacterium | reverse complement strand
CCGGCGACGAAGATCCAGTTGATCGGCGTCATCCCGTTCTGGGCGACGAACCCATAGATCAACGTCGTCCACGGAAAGAACAGGAACCCGAACAGGAACCAGACCGGAGCACCGAAGAGCGACGTCCACGCGGTCGGATCGTTCACCCACCCGACGAGCAGCACGAACCTGGGCAGGATCGCGCCAATGATCCCCATCAACATCTGGTCGATCTCCCTCTCGCGGCCGACACGGCCGTTACGACCAGTGTGGACCGTGGACCGACCGCGTGGAAGCCTGCCGATGGTCATCGTCGGATGTCCATGGGCGGAAGCGACCGGTGTCGATGGTGGCGTGGCCGGCCAGGCGTCATGGTGATGACGTCGTCAAAGAAAGACCGGAGACCCATCGACATGATCGTCATCACACTCATCTCGCTCGCCCTCGCCTTCGCGCTCGTCGTCGGCCTCGCGCTCTCGCTCGATCGGGCCGGGATCGCAACGACCAGCCCCGGCGTCGTCGGCATCCCGTTCGTCGCCCCGGACGCTCCGGCGCGAGCGCGTGGTGTCCAGGAAGAGGACCTGCCCCGCTTCGTGTTCCGTGATCGCCCATGGGCGCGGCCTGAGGATGCACCCGCTCCTCGCGCCCCGCTGGGACGCGTGCCGAAGCTCGCCCTGGGCTGACCGACGCTCTCCTAGTCGAGCGTGAAGTCGTCCGGATCCTGGTAGCGGCCGCTGCGCTGGAACTCGATCTGCATCAACACGTCGTTGAGCAGCGATGAGGCGCCGAACCGGAACCAGTCCGGGGACATCCAGCGCGGCCCGAGAGTCTCGTAGAGGATCACCAGGTACTGGATCGCCTCCTTGGCGGTCCTGATCCCGCCGGCCGGCTTCATGCCGACCTGGCGGCCGGTCGACCGTTCGAAGTCGCGGATCGCCTCGAGCATGACCAGCGTCACGGGCATCGTGGCGGCCGGCGTCACCTTGCCGGTCGAAGTCTTGATGAAGTCAGCGCCGGCGGCCATCGCCAGAACGCTCGCGCGCCGGACGTTATCGTATGTCTCGAGCTCGCCGGTCTCGAGGATGACCTTCAGGTGGGCCGGGCCGGTGGCCTCCTTCACCTCGACGATCTCCTCGAATACGGTCAGGTAATCCCCGGCGAGGAAGGCGCCCCGGTCGATGACCATGTCGACCTCGTCCGCGCCAGCCTCGACGGCGGCCCTGACCTCCTGGACCTTGATGTCGCGGAACGTCTGCCCGGAGGGAAAGCCCGTCGCGACGCTGGCGACCTTGACCGTCGAACCGATGAGAGCTTCCTTCGCGTCGGCCACGAGCGCGGGGTAGACGCAGACGGCGGCAACCGAGGGGATCGTGGGGTCGCCGGGCTGCGGCCGCATCGCCTTCACGCACATCGCGCGGACCTTGCCCGGGGTGTCCTTCCCCTCGAGCGTCGTGAGGTCCATCATCGAGATCGCGAGGTTGAGCGCCCAGAGCTTCGAGGCCTTCTTGATCGACCGGCGCCGGAGCGCATCGACCCGCTGCTCGACGCCGACCTCATCGACCGCTGTGACCCGCCCGAGCAGACTGCCCAGAGGTCCCGGCCGACCGTCCCAGGCGCGGATCAGCTCATTCGCCCGCTCGCGGGTCGGCGAATCGGGGCGTCTGGTCGCGGTCATGGGACGGAGAGGATACACCTCGCTTCCGGCGTCCCCCTTCACGACCGGCGGCCCGCGCTAGCGTCCGCCGTGGACCTTCGGGACCGGCGGCAGCCCACGCTTGCCGGCGACGAGGAAGTGCCGGAACCAGTCCTCGACGACGTGGAGGTTCTCGACCCGGCGGTAGGGCGTTCCCGATCTCGTCAGCTCGTGGTTCTCGTCCGGGACACGGAGCAGGCGGACCGGTCGGCGGAGCGACCGCAGCACCGTGAAGAGCGCCTCGGCCTGCGCGATCGTCGTTCGGATGTCCCGCTCGGAGTGCTGGATGAGGAGCGGTGTCCGGATGCGGTCCGCGTAGGTGAGAGGCGAGATCTCGCGGAAGTACTCCGGGTCCTCCCACGGCGTCGTCTCGAATTCGAGCCGTGCCCAGTCCCCGCCCGAGATGTCGCCCGTCGTGAACAGCACGCCCATCTCGTTGACCGAGCGCGCGGTCATGGCCGCACGGAACCTGTCGTCGTGACCGACGATCCAGCTCGTCAGGTAGCCGCCGTACGACCCGCCGGTCACCCCGAGCCGGTCTGGGTCCGCGAGCCCGTCCGCGACGAGCGCGTCCACGCCTGCCAGCACGTCGCGCGTCGGGCCTGGTCCCCAGTCGCGGTGGTTGGCGTCGTTGAACGCCTCGCCATAACCCTCGGAGCCGCGCGGGTTGCAGTAGAAGACGCCGATGCCGGCCGCGGCGAGGACCTGGAACTCCCACACGAGCGACCAGCCGTAGAGGGTGTGCGGCCCGCCGTGGATCTCGAGGACGAGCGGCCGTGGGCCATCGCCCGCCGGGATGAACCAGCCCTGGATGTCGCGGCCGTCGACCGTCACGTGTCGCTCGGTCGGCGCGCGCAGCTCGACGTCGTCGAGGATGTCCGCGTTCAGCGAGGTCAGCCGGCGTGGCTTCGATGCCTTCGAGCCCTTCGAGCCCCTGGCGGTCCCGCCCGCATCGAGGATCCAGACGTCGGGCGTCTCGGTTGCCGTCGAACGCAGATAGGCGATCCGAACCCCGCCGCCCTCCTCGTGAGGCACGGCATCCCAGCCCGAGATGTAGTGCTGGCCCTGGGTCAGGCGTTCGACGCGGCCGTCGGCGACAGCGATCCGCCACAGCTCGTACGCGCCGTCGACCGGGGCCGAGAAGTGGAGCCACCGCCCGCCTTTCGACGCGGCGAGCACGGGTCCCTCGCCGCGGGTCACGTCGCTGTTCATCCCGGATCCGGGCATCAGATCGTGCGGGCCGGAGAGGTTCCGGCCACCGGTCGGTGTCGCATCGCGTCCGTCGGCGCGGAACAGCCAGATGTCGTTCCGGCTCCCGGCGCCACCCTCGAGTCGATGGCCGAGGGCCGCGATCGTCCGCCCGTCGGGCAGCCAGCGCGGGGCGGTGAACATCGAACGCGGACCGCGGGTGACGGCGGTGACCGCTCGGGTCTCGACGTCCACGACGTGGATGTCGCTGTGGCCCGAGAAGAGGTCGGCGTCGCGCCGCCGGTTCGACGTGAAGGCGATGCGCCGGCCGTTCGGCGACCAGGCTGGTTCTCCATCCGGAACGCGGCCGTCGGTGAGCTGCGTCGCTGTGCCTGTCGCGACATCGACCAGCCACAGGTGCCGGACCTTGTCATAGGTGAACCCGGCGCCGTTGAGCATGTAGTCGAGCCGGTCGAGGTAGCGGTAGTCGGAATCGGGCGGCGCGCCGGGGTCGCGACGGCGATCGATCGCGCGGCGCTTGTCGTCCTCTGAGCGGGTCGCGCCGTGCGACGTGCTGACCACGACGAGCCGCGTGCCATCCGGCGACCACTCGAACGCCTCGACCCCGCGAGGGAGGTCGGACAGCCGTCGCGCTTCTCCGCCATCGAGCGGAAGGAGATAGACCTGGTTCACGTCCTCGGCCGCGTCGTCGTGGCCGCGGTCGGGATGACCCGAGCGACCGCGACGATGGCCTTCGACGACGGGGTCCTCCTCGACACGCGTCCGGCGGTCGGAGATGAAGGCCAGGGTTCGGCCGTCCGGGGAGTAGCGCGGGTGATGGTCGTGCTTCGAGCCGAGGGTGACCTGCCTCGCGGGAGATCCCCCGTCGGTATCGACCTGCCAGATCGCGTGGCGGTAGCCGTCGAAGCCGGGCGAGACGGTCTGGACGACGAACGCTACCCGGCGACCGTCAGGAGAGACGCGTGGTTCTGTCCCGACACGGAGTCGGTACAGGTCGTCTGGGCGAGGGGGACGCGGCAAAGGAGACCTCCGGAAGACGGGACGCTTCCAAGTCTAGCGGGCTACCATCGAGCGACGATGGCCGATCAGCTCTCGCTGCTCCTCGAGGCCGACGGACTGCCCGATCTTCCCGACCTGCGGCCGATGCTGCCGCGCCCCCTGCCGGCGCCGTTCGATTCGGACGAGCACCTGTTCGAGCCGTGGTGGGGTGGCGAGCGCGCGGTCGTCGCTGTGGGGCCGGGCCAGGCGCCGGGGGATGGCGATGTGGTCGTCCGCGACGGGTCCGGCCGTGACGTCACGTCCGCCTTGCCTGAGCTTGCCGGGCTGGCCGTCCGAGTCGCGGCGCGATCGGCGATCCTCGACGGCGAGCTCGTGGTCGTCGATGCGTCGGGGCGCGCGGATCATGCGGAGCTCGCCCGGCGACTCGCGGGCGAGGCCGGAAGGCCCGTCGCGTTCCTGGCCTTCGACCTGCTCCATCTCGACGGCCGATCGCTGCTGTCCCAGCAGCTCGTCCGGCGCCGCGAGGCGCTCCGACGCGTGTTGCGTCCCGGGGACGAGGTGGTGGCAGTGCCGGCGATCGCGACCGAGGGGGTCGCGCTGTTCGAGGCGGCCGTCGCGCAGGGGATCGCCGGGATCCTCGCCCGTCAGCGCGCGAGCCCGTATCTGCCCGGCGTCCGGAGCCGGCTGTGGCGGTTCGTCGCTGCGCGACCCGGCGTCACCCCAGTCGGCGGTGACGAGGGCGAGGCGGTGCCCGAGGCCGCGTCGGCCGCAGCCGCGCCCGTCCTGGCATTGATCAGTCGCTTGCCGCTCGACGAGGAGTGACCGGAGGTTAGGGGCGGCGACTCGGCGTCCTCAGCCGCGCCGCGCCGCGGCGACGAACGCCCGCAACCCCGGCCGCTGTCCGTACAAGAGCACGCCGGCCGCGTACATCCGCGTCGCGATCACCGCCACGACCGCGATGGTCGCCACCAGCAGCGCCACCGACAGGACGATCTCCCACGGCTGGACCGCCGAGACCATGATCCGCGCGAGCATCACGAATGGGCTGAACGGCGGCAGGAAGGACAGGAGGACGACGACCGTGCCGGTCGCCCCGCCGAGCGCGACGACAGCGACGAGGTAGCCCGACATCGCGACAAGACTGAGCGGCAGGGACAGTGTCTGGAGGTCGTCGGGCCGGCTGACGAACGAGCCCATCGAGGCATAGATCAGGGCGAACAGCACGTATCCGAGCATGAAGAAGACGCCGTAGCCGATGAGCAGCGGCCCTGACAGGCCGCCGAGCGGCGCACCGGTCACCCAGTCCGGGCCGAGGACAGCCGTCGCGATCTGGTTCTGGAGCGCAAGCAGCACGAACGCGGGGATGGCGATCGCGATGTACTGCGTCAGTCCTGCTGCGCCTATCCCGACGACCTTCCCGGTCAACATCTGCGGTGCCGAGGCCGCGCTGATCATCAGCTCCATGACCCGGCTGCTCTTCTCGGCCGCGACGCCGGTCGCGACCCACATGCCGTAGATGATGATCGAGATGAGGAGGAGGATGACGAACACGAGCCCGAGCACGTAACGGCTCGCCGCCTGCCGGGCGTCGAGAGCGACGCCGGCATCCACCGCCGTGTTGATCGACTCGACCTGGAAGCCCGGTGGGTGGAAGGCGTCACGCGTCGCGTCGGGGGGCAGTCGAGCGCTCCAATCGAGGACGCCGATGCCGAACGCGGCGACGCTGAGGATCGTGCTGCGCGCGCTGTTCGGGCCCTCCGGTGTGCGGAGGACGATGTCGACCTGCCCGTCCGGTCGCCGCGAGACGAGCATGACGCCGCCGAGTCGCCCCTCGGTCAGGTCCGATGCGGCGGATCCGGCGTCGGCGGCGACATCGACGAGGAACTGCTTCTTCCATGTCGCCGCCGTCGCGCCGGGAGGCGGGCTGTTGAGCAGCGAATCCGCGACCGACACGGCCCGCTGGCCGAGCTCGGCGTCGTCGGCGACGATCGCGATCCGGGTCACCGTCTGGCGGTCGAGCGCGCGGACGGCGATCGGCGCGACCGCGACGAGCATCGCCATAAGGGCGAGGACGATCGTCGACCCGATGTACAGGCGGCTCCGCGTCCGGTCGCGGTACTCGCGCCGGGCGACGATCAGGGCGTTCGGGAGCAGCGGGTCGCGCTGCGACATCAGGCCACCCGGCCAGCCGACAGCGACGGCGCCACGAGGTCGGCGGCCAGAGGCGCGTCGTCGTCCGAGGGACGGCCGACGTGCTCGATGAAGAGGGCCTCGAGGCTCGGTTCGACGATGTCGAAACGGGTCACGGCCGCTCCGCGCGCGACGATCGTCGCCAGGATCGCGCTCGGGTCCCCCGCCGGCGCGAGCTCAAGCTCGGCGCCGTCGACTGCCCGCCGGACCTCGTCGACCCCGGCAACCGTCGATAGCCACGGCGGCACGCCACCGTCGACGGCGAGGCGGATCGTCCGGCGGCCACTCGCACGCTTGAGGTCGCGGACGCGCCCACCGGCCACGAGCCGGCCATGGTCGACGATCGCGACCGATTCACAGAGCGCCTCGGCCGCCTCCATCTGGTGGGTCGAGAAGACGAGCGTCCTGCCCCGGTCGCGCAGCTCCGTGAAGGCCTCTCGCAGGAGGATGAGATTGACCGGGTCGAGGCCCGTGAACGGCTCGTCCATCAGCAGCACCTCGGGGTCATGGAGGACCGCTGCGATGAACTGGACCTTCTGCTGGTTGCCCTTGGACAGCTCCTCGGCTCGCCGCCCGGCGGCGTCGCTGATCCGGAAGCGCTGGAGCCAGGCGATGGCTTCGCGCCGTGCGCGCTCAGGCGGCTCGCCGTAGAGCGATCCGAAGTAGACGAGCTGGTCGAGGACGCCCATCCGCGGGTGCAGGCCTCGCTCCTCGGGAAGGTATCCCCAGGTGCGGCGCGGCAGATCGGCCGTCGGGCGGCCCTCCCAGCGGATCTCTCCGGTATCGGCACGGATGATGCCGAGGCAGATCCGCATCGTCGTCGTCTTCCCCGCCCCGTTGGCTCCGAGGAAGCCGAAGACCTCGCCGCGCCCGACCGCGAAGGTCAGTCCGTCGAGTGCCGTGGTCGAGCCGAACCGCTTCGTGACGTGGTCGATGTCGAGGCTCACGCCGCGGAGGATAGCCCTGAATCAGGCGATCCACGTCCGGCCGGTGACCGTGCGCACCAGTTCGGCGAGAAGGGCCGGTGCCAGCGCGATGACGGCGACGAGGAGCCAGTCGGTCGCGTCGAGCGGCGTGGCCCGGAAGGCCTCGGCCAGGAGTGGGATCTGCGGGATGGCCACCTGGACGCCGATGACGATGAGGCCCGCGGCCAGCAGGAACCAGTTCGGCGGCAGGCGATGGATGGGGATCCGGAGGCTTCGGTTGGCGTTGGCGCGGACTGCCTGCGCACACACGAGGACCGTGTAGGCGAGCCATCGCGTGTGATCGGCGGTCCCCGGGTGGGTGACCATGACGACGAGTGCGGCGACGGCGCTGAAGCCGCCCGCCACCGAGATCCGGCCAAGCAGCTCGTTCGTCAGAAGCGGAACGTCGCGCCGGCGCGGCGGTCGCTGCATCAGGTCCGGCTCCGGCTTCTCGAGCTCGAAGGCGACGGACGTCGAGAGGTCGATGAACAGCTCGAGCCACAGGATCTGCAGCGGCAGGAGCGGTTGACCGAAGCCGTACAGGGTCGCGATGAGGATGAACCCGAGCAGCGCGACGTGGGTCGAGATGAGGAAGACGAGACCCTTCTCGACGTTGTCGACGATGCGCCTGCCCTCGGCGAGTCCGTACATCAACGTCGCGAAGGAGTCGTCACCGAGGACGAGGTCCGACGCCTCCTTGGCGACGCCGGTCCCAGACCCCATCGCGACTGCGACGTCCGCTCGGTGCAGCGCCGGGGCGTCGTTCACGCCGTCGCCGGTCACGACCACGGTCCGACCAGCCGCACGGGCGAGCCGGACGAGACGCTCCTTCTGATCGGGTGTCGACCGCGCGACGATCCGCAAGCGCGGGAGCTCCGCCGTCAGGCGCTCGTCGTCCCACGCCGCGATCTCCTCGCCGACCACGATGCCCGACGCATCGAGACCCGCGGCCGCCGCGATGGCGCCGGCGGTGAGCGGGTGGTCGCCGGTGACGACGATGACTTCGATCCCGGCCACGCGAGCCGTCTCGAGCGCGTCGCGGATGCCGTCGCGCAACGGATCCGCGAAGCCGATGAGCGCCCGGAGGTGCCAGCGGTCATCCAGCGCGCGGCGGGCGACCGCGACCAGCCGCTCGCCTGCGGCGGCACCCGCCTCGACCAGCGCGAGCCAGGCCGCCGTCTCCTCCCGCGCGGGGTCGGCCAGGGCGAGGATCGCTTCTGGAGCCCCGATCGCGAGGTCCACGATCCCGGAGGGACCGTGACTTCGGGTCAGAGAGATGGGCCGCCCATCGGTGACGGGTTCGGACGAGACCAGGTCCTCGAGACGGAGGCTCGCGTCCGCGCCGCCCGCCTCGATCGCGCGTGCGAGGGACGACGTGAACGAGCCGGGTGCCATCCCCTCGGCGCGGACCCAGGCGTCATCCTCCGCGCGCAGGCCCTCGCGCAGGACGTCGAGCCGCCCCTGCCCGTCCAGAGAGCCCGCGATGTCCCGGACCGAGACGACGTCCAATCGGTTTCGGGTGAGGGTCCCTGTCTTGTCGGTGATGATCAGGTCGACGGCGCCGAGCGTCTCCTCGGCGTTGAGCCGCCGAACGAGGACGTCGCGACGAAGCAGGCGATACGCGCCGAGGCCGAGGATGACCGCGAGCAGGATCGGCGGCTCTTCCGGGATCGCCGCGATCGCCGCCGAGATCCCCGCCAGCAGATTTGCGCCGGCGTCCTGACCACGCGCGAAACCGAGGCCGGTGACGATCGCGATCAGGCCGATCGCGACGACGAGCAGGATCCGGACGAGGCGGTCGAGCTCGCGCTGGAGCGGCGACCGATGCTCCTCGGTCACGCCGAGCCCGGACGCGATCCGTCCGACCTCGGTCGCCCCACCGATCGCGACGACGACACCCTCCCCTCGCCCGCCGACGATGCTCGTCCCCGCGTAGGCCATCGAGCGACGATCGGTGAGCGGCGCGTCGGCTGGATCGGCCGCCAGGCCGGCGGGCTCCGGGACCGATTCGCCGGTCAGCACGCTGCGATCGACGATCAGCCGGTCGGCTCGCAGGAGTCGGAGGTCGGCCGGTACGACGTCGCCGGCGCGGAGCAGGACGACGTCGCCCACGACCACCCCGGCCGCCGAGACATCGTCCACACCACCGTCGCGCCTGACGCGTGCCGTCGGTGCAGATGCCGCCCGCAGCGCGTCCAGTGCCTTCTCGCCGCGATACCCCGTGACGACGTCGGCCCCGACGATCGGCAGGAGTGCGAGGAGGACGAGGAGACCGTCGCGGACCTCGCCGAGCGCCACGGCGAGGACGCCGGCCACGATCAGCAGGATGACGAACGGCTCGGTCAGTGCATCCCAGAACAGCCGCGCGACGGATGTCCGTGGCGCCTCCTCGAGCTCGTTCGGACCGAACGCTGCCGCGCGTCGAACGACCTCCGCGGCGGACAACCCGACCGCGGGATCGACGTCCACCGACCGCGCGACCTCGTTCGCCGACAGCGCATGGGCCCGCGCAGCGACCGCATCCGCCACCGTTCCCGCCTGATCGGTCGCCATCACGCTCATCATGGTCCAACGGGGGTACGATCGGTCGCATGAGTCCAACGACCCCTGTTTCGATCCATGCGGACCGCGGCGCGGGCCGGCTCGAGATCGTCTGGGACGACGGTCACGAGACCGCGTACGACACGACCACGCTCCGCTGGCTATGCCCGTGCGCGTTCTGTCGCGGTGAGGCGGGTCTCCCGGGCTGGCTCGACAGCGGCCCGACGCTGACGTCGGAGCAGACCCGACTCACGGACGTGACGATGGTCGGCGGCTACGCCATCGCGCCGACGTGGGGCGATGGACACCACACTGGCTACTACACATTCACGTTGCTGCGCGACCGCTGCCCATGCGAGGCGTGCGTCGGACGCCGTGGCGCCGAGGCAGGAGCGCTCGCCGGACCCATCGCCGACCGTCACGAGGAGCACGCATGATCGTCGTCACGACGCCCTACCTCCCGGGTCACCGCATCGTCGAGAGCAAGGGGATGGTCTTCGGACTCGTCGTCCGGAGCCGCGGCCTCGGCGGCAATCTGATGGCCAGCCTCCGATCTCTCGGCGGCGGCGAGATCCACGAGTACACGAGCCTTCTCGAGGACACCCGTCGCCAGGCTCTCGACCGGCTCGTGGCGAACGCCACGCTCCTCGGCGCGAACGCCGTGCTCTCGATGCGCTTCGACAGCTCTGAGCTGTCCGGGACGATGAGCGAGATCGTCGCCTATGGGACCGCCGTCGTCGTGGCAGCTGGCGCCGACGCGACGCCGACGGTCGAGTGATCCGCCGATGAGTGCCGCGTTCGGGGCCGCCCGGATCGTCGTCCTGCTCTTCGGACTGACCCTGCTCGTGGCAGGCATCGCGCTCATCGCGCTCGAAGGCGCCGGCGGCACCATCACCGGGCTGTGGGTCGGCGCGACCGGCGTCGTCATCATGGTCGCGACCCTTCTCGAACGCGTTCGCTACCGTTCCGACGCGACCGACCGTGCCGGTGATCCTGCGGGGCCCGCCGGTGGCGAGCCGCTCGGCACCCGGCTCGATCCGCGTTTCCGCAGGAGCGACGAGGTCTTCGTCGACCCGACGTCCGGCCACCGGATGCGCGTCTGGCTCGACCCCGGGTCCGGCGAGCGGCGGTACCTCGCGGAGGACTGAGCCTGAGCGCGTGCTATCCTCGGCGGCCGGGGCTGACGCTCGTCGCGAGCCGTCCCGACCCCACGTAAAGGACACCGTCTCGATGGCCGCGATCGAACCAGGCGCACCTGCACGACCGACGGTCGCGCCACGCCAGCGCCGTGCGACGCGGGCGAGGGCCACGTACCCCTATCTGAACCGTGAGCTGTCGTGGCTCGAGTTCAACGCGCGCGTCCTGCACGAGGCGCGCGACGAGCGCAACCCGCTCCTCGAGCGGGTCAAGTTCCTGGCCATCGTCGCCAACAATCTCGACGAGTTCTTCCAGGTCCGGATCGCCGGCCTCCGCCAGCAGGTCGAGGCAGGGAAGGTCGCCCGATCGCCTGATGGCCGGACAGCGGACGAACAGCTCGCCGCGGCCCGAGCGCGCGTCCTCGACCTCGTCGCCGACCACTCGCAGATCTTCGTGTCGGTCCGCCGAGCGCTGGCCGCCGAAGGCGTGGAGCTGGTCGACTACGCCGCCATCCCGGAGCATCACGAGGCGCTCCGCCAACGGTTCGTCGATGAGATCTTCCCGGTCCTGACCCCCCTGGCGGTCGACCCTGGACACCCGTTCCCGTACATCTCGACGCTCTCGCTGTCGATCGCGGTCGGCCTGCGTGACCCCGAGACGGGCGAGCGCGGCTTCGCGCGGGTGAAGGTGCCGCAGATCCTGCCCCGTCTCCTCGAGGTCGAACCGTGGCGGTTCGTGCTCATCGACCAGGTCATCGAAGCAAACCTCGACACACTCTTCTCGGGGATGGAGATCGAGGAGCACCATCTCTTCCGGGTCACCCGCAACGCCGACTTCGAGATCGAGGAGGACGAGGCGGACGACCTGCTTCTCGCGATCGAGGAGGAGCTCCGCCGTCGCCGGTTCGGCGCCGCGGTCCGCCTCGAAGTCGAACGGTCGATGCCGGAAGCGACCCGCGCGCTGCTGCTCCGCGGGCTCGGGCTCGGCGAGGACGACTGCTACGACGTGCGCGGCATGCTCGACCTGACCGGGCTGTGGTCGATCGCCGAGCTCGACCGGCCAGACCTGAAGCCCGCGCCATGGTCGCCCGTCACGCCGCCCCGGCTGATCCCGCACGACGAGGACGAGCCTGCGGACGTGTTCGCCGCCATCCGCGCCGGCGACATCCTCGTCCACCATCCGTATGAGTCCTTCGCGGCTTCGGTCGAACGGTTCATCACCCAGGCGGCCGACGATCCCGAGGTCCTGACGATCAAGCAGACGCTCTACCGGACGTCGGGCGATTCGCCCATCGTCCAGTCCCTCATCCGGGCGGCCGAGCGCGGCAAGCAGGTGGTCGTCCTGGTCGAGATCAAGGCCCGCTTCGACGAAGAGGCGAACATCGTCTGGGCACGCAAGCTCGAACGCGCGGGCGCCCATGTGGTCTATGGCCTTGTCGGCCTGAAGACACACTCGAAGACCGCGCTCGTCGTGCGTCGCGAAGGCGCCGGGCTCCGGCGCTACGTCCACATCGGGACCGGCAACTACAACCCGAAGACGGCGCGGCTCTATGTCGACCTCGGCCTGCTCAGCTGCCGCGCCGAGCTCGGCGCCGACGTGACCGACCTGTTCAACAACCTCACGGGTTTGTCGCGCCAGCGCTCGTTCCGCCGGCTGCTCGTCGCGCCACACAGTCTCCGCTCGCGCTTCCTCGACCTCGTCGAGCGTGAGGTCGGCCACGCGGTCGCGGGGCGGCCAGCGCGGATCATCCTGAAGCTGAACGCCATCGTCGACGTCGCAGTCATCGAGGCGCTCTACCAGGCATCGAGCGCGGGCGTGTCGATCGACCTGATCATCCGCGGCGCCTGCTCGCTCCAGCCCGGGCTCCCGGGCGTCTCCGAGAACATCCGCGTGCGGTCGGTCATCGGTGAGTTCCTCGAGCACTCGCGGATCTGGAGCTTCGAGAACGGCGGCGAGCGCGAGTTCTACATCGGCTCGGCTGACCTGATGGATCGCAACCTCGATCGGCGCGTCGAGGCGATCACGCCGGTCGAGGACCACGAGGCGCAGGGCCGGCTGGCCAAGATCCTCGACGTCATGCTCGCCGACGACCGGCGATCGTGGCAGCTGCGATCCGATACGACATGGATCCGAACCGAGCAGGTCCAGGGCCGGGAGGGCACCATCGATACCTTCGAGACGATGAAAGAGGACGCGCTCGCGCAAGGCGGCGTGGTCGCCGCGCCACGACGCCCCGGCGCCGGCGCTGGGTCGCTGGACCCGCGCGCATGAGCGCGGTCGAGCGGGCGACGGAAGTCGAGCTCAAGTACCGGGTCACCGACCTCGCGGCGGCCGAACGATATCTCGCCGCGGAAGAGATCGGGTCGTTCAACGGGTCAGCTACGGCGAAGTCCTCCGAGTTCGAGGACCGCTACGTCGACACCGCCGACGGCGAGATCGCCCGTGCCGGCTACGCCGCGCGGATCAGGCGGACGGCGCGTGGGACGGTCGTGTCGGTCAAGTCGCTCGCGCGGACCGAGGGTGCCGGCGGCGCCATGCGCCGCGAAGAGCTCGAGGGACCCGCGGACAGCGAGCAGCACCCGGCCGAGTGGGCGGCATCCGATGCCCGATCTCTCGTCCTCGAGCTGGCCGGTGAAGCGTCGCTCGTCGAGGTCGTGACCATCCGCCAGCAGCGCCGGAAGCGGATCGTGAAGACGGCCGACGCAAGCGTCGAGCTCAGTCTCGACGAGGTCGATGTGGTCTCGGACGGGCTCGTCGTGGACCGGTTCGTCGAATTCGAAGCCGAGCTCGTGAAGGGCGCCGAAGACAGCCTCGCGGAACTTGCGACCGTTTTCGCGGCCGATCCCGGTCTCGCGCCCGAGACGGCCAGCAAGCTCGAGACTGCGCTCGCGGCGGTGGCACGCGACGGCGGGCTCCGAGCGGTCGCGGATCCCTTCGCGCCTGTCGAGCATCCGGTCGTGCCGTCCACCTCGGACCTCATCCGAAAGCCCGACGACGAGGCCGCCGTCGCCGACACGCGTCTCGTGGTCGGCAAGACGCCCGGGGTCACCGTCGACGATCACGTGGCAGAGGCCGGCCGCAAGGTGATGCGCTTCCACCTCGCCCGGATGCTCGCGCGGGAAGCCGGGACCAGGCTGGGCGAAGACGCCGAGGAGCTCCACGCGATGCGCGTCGCGACCCGACGGCAACGCGCGGCGTGGCGTGTCTTCGGTGCGTCATTCCGCCCCGGACGGACGAAGCGCTATCGCTCGGGCCTGCGCGAGATCGCGTCGCGCCTCGGGGCGGTCCGCGACCTTGACGTCCTGCTCGAGGAAGCCGATCTCTACCGGGCCGATCTGCCCGTCTCCGAGCAGCGCGCGATCGAACCGCTCCTCAACGATTGGCGCGAGCATCGTGACGACGCCCGCGTCCTGCTCATCCGCGAGCTCGATTCGGATGGCTACCGGCGCTGGGTCGACGACTATCGCGACTTCGTCCGGACGGAGGGCGTGGCGGTCGTCCCGGTCGGGCCGACGCAACCCCACCGCGTCCGCGACACCACGGCGTCGCGTATCTGGAATGCCTATGAACAGGTCCGCGGCTACGAGCCGGTCCTCCGCTGGGCCGACGTCGAGACGCTGCACGAGCTGCGCATCGCCGGCAAGTGGCTCCGCTACACGCTCGAGTTCGTGCGGGAGGCGCTGGGCGACGACGCTGCCCCACTGATCGCCCGGGTGACGGCGCTCCAGGACCACCTCGGGCTGATGAACGACGCGGACGTGGCGGCCTCGATGGCGCGGACGTTCCTCGTCGAGCACTCCGGCGAGCTGTCCCCGCTCGAGAGCGCGTCGATCGGGCGGTATCTCGTCAACCGCGAGCGCGAGGTCGCGCGGCTGCGGCGGACCATCGGCGCGCCGTGGCGCGGTGTCGCGGGGGTGACGTTCCGGCGGTCGCTCGGACGGGTGGTCGCGGGACTCTGATCCGGAACCTCGTCGAGGGTTCGGCCGCCCGCCTCTAGGTCCGCCAGCCGTGCGCGAGGGTCGCCAGTCGGTCGCGCCAATGCGGGCCTGAGTGTGCCGCAGCGAGGATCGCGCCCTCGCGCAAGCCCGCCTCGGACACCCGGATCTCGTCTGCGCCGTAGCGCTCGAGGATGGCATCGACGATCGTCGCGCCGGCCGGCAGGATCCGGGCACGGATCGGGTTGATCAGGAAGCGCGCCGAGGCGTCGGCCGCGGCCACCGATGCGAGGAGCGCCTGGATGGTGGCGATTCGCTCCCGTGTCAGGGTCCGATCGGCCATCGCGTCCGGTAGGACCTTGACGAGGTTCGACGCCGTCCCGCCGACCGCGATGATCTCGCTCGGATCGGAGTCCGGGGCACCAGCAACCGCCTGAACTGCGGCGGCCCGCATCGCCGCGACGTCCGTCGCCGTCGGCGGGTCGCCCGTCGCGAATCGATCGGTCAGCCGCGCGGAGCCCAGCTGGATCCCGGCGGCGCGCGGCCGATGGACAGGGTCGACGACACAGAACTCGGAGCTGCCACCACCGACATCGACCACAAGCGTCTCCCGGGCGACTGGCATCCCCTCGGTCACGCCGATGATGGTGAGGAAGGCCTCGTCCTCGTGCGACAGGACGTGGAGCGACGCGCCGTCGATCTCGTGGGCGGCTGCGACGACCTGGGCGGAATCGGCTGCGCGCCGGATGGGCTCGGTCCCGAGGAGCGTGATGGTGTCGGCACCGAACGACCGCGCGACGGCAGCGAACCGCGCAAGCGTCGAAACGAGCTCAGCGCGAGCCGCGGCACCGAGGAAGCCTCTTTGAGCCACCGCGGACCCGAGACCGAGGAACGCCGATTCATCAGCCAGCGGCTCGAGGTCGTGGCCGACGACACGCGCCACGAGGAGATGGACGGAGTTCGATCCAAGGTCGACCGATGCGCCGACGACTCGGGGCTCGTCCGGCCCGGTGGGCACCGGTCCGGCCGCCGTCGCTCAGGCTCCCGGTTCGGGCGGAGCGGACGTCGTGGTTCCGGTCGTCGTGCGCGGCTTGGCCGTTGATGCGGGACGACGTCGCGCGGCGGTGGCCTTCGTGGCGGTCGGTTTCGTCTTGGCTGCTGCAGGTTTCGGCGTGGCCGGCGCTGCCGCCGGCTTCCGCGTGGTGGGCTTCGCCGCGGCCTGTCCGGTCGACGTGGTCGGCTTGGCCGAAGACTTCGTCGTGGTCCGTCGGGCCGTCGCCGTTCGGCGTGCCGTCGAGGGCTTCGCTGCGGTCGGGGCAGCTGCGTGTGCCGCCGCGGATCCCGTGGTCTTCGATGCGGTGGCGGGCTTCGGGGCCGGGGTCTTGCGGGCTGCAGGCTTCCGGGTCGCAGGCTTCCGCGCGGCGGGCTTCCGTGCCGCCGGCTTGGCGGCAGGGGTCGACGTCACATCAGCGGCTGAAGTCGCGCTGGCCGGCGAACTCGCGGCCGACGCGTTCGTCGGCGCTTTCGCAGCGGGCTTCGTCGCATTGTTCGCGGCCGGCTTTGCCGCGCTGGATCGCGCCGTCCGCTTTGTCGCGGCAGCACGTGTCGTCGGCTTCGCTGTCGCCCGGCGTGCCCGCGTCGCGCGCGTCCCGGACGTCGCGCGTGTCGCCCGGCGAGTGGCTGGACGCGGGCTGGTCGTCGCGCCGTCCGCGGATTCGGCCGGACGCGCCTGGACCGGGGTCAGGACGGTCGCGGCTCGGAGAGCGGCCGCCCCGACCGTCTTGCCGGCGTCTGCGACTGCGCCCGTGGCACCACCGACGGCCCCGCCGACCGCGTTCGCAGCGGACCCCGCGGCATCTGCCGCGGCGTCGGTCAGCCGCGCGGCAAGTGCTGCGACCTGGGTGGCGGCCTTGGCTGCCTGGTGGGTCCGTTTCTTGACGTGGCCCCGTTTCTTCGAGGTCTCAGCGGAGGACAGCTGCCGGAGTCGTCTGGCCTCGGCCTTGCGTGCCGCCTTGAGCTTCTTCTCGATCTTGTGCAGCTGGCGGGCCACCTTGCCCGAGACGGGCGTCACGGCGCCCTTGGCGTCGACGACGACACCGGCCACGGTGTCCACGATGACGCCGGCCGCCGCCTTGGTCCCAGTCTCTCTCTTGGCCATCGGTCGCCTCCATCGGTCGGGAACACGGTCCCGCGGCTCCGAAGTCTGCCACGTTCTCTGTCTCGCAGGCGATGCGCACGTGTCTGCGGCGGTGCACCCATGCGCCAGGAAGCCCGCGTCATACTCGCGCGATGCCGCTCCTGCTCATCGGCCTCGGCGGTTTCGCCGGCGCCATCTCGCGCTACCTCGTCGACGGCTGGGTGACGGATCGCACCGTCGACTCCTTCCCCTGGGGGACTCTTGCGGTCAACCTCAGCGGATCGTTCGTGCTCGGCCTGCTGTTCGCGATGAGCGCCGAACGTGCGATCCTCCCGCCGGAGATCCGCGGCCCGGTGATGATCGGCTTCATCGGCGCCTACACGACGTTCTCGACGTTCATGCTCGAATCGTGGGTCCTCATCGAGGATGGCTCGTACACGACTGCGGTCGCGAATCTCGCCGGTTCCGTGGTGCTCGGCCTCATCGCCGTCGTGGCCGGGCTGACGATCGGCCGAGCGATCTGATCTAGGCGCGATCGGCTGCAGCCGAGTCGGTGATGCGCGGATCACGCACCGCTGTTTCGACTGCCGGCGACGACGGCAGACGGATGATGGCGAGGATCGCACCGAGGACGACCAGGGCACCGACCCACTGTCGAGGGTCGAGGCGCTCGCCCAGGAGGATCGCACCTCCGGCGACCCCCACGATCGGGATGAGATAGAACGACACAGCCGCGAACGACGCGGGGACGTGGCGCAGGGCGCCGAGGTAGAACCAGTAAGCGCCCGCGTAGTAGAGGACGCCCGAGGCGATCGCGCTCGCAAGCCCGAGTGGCGTGAGTGCCGTCGGCAGGACCGTCCCACCTGCCACCCCGACGAGGACGACCAGGCCCAGCGCGAGCGCGAGCGCGTGGGCCTGTTGCGCGACGACGACCTGGCTCGTCTCCTTCGCGTCGGGGATCCATCGACGCGTCACGACCGAGTAGACGGCGCAGCAGGCGACCCCTGCCACGGTCAGCCCGACACCGATCCACTGGCCGCTCGTCGACGACGGGTCGTAGACGATCAGGACCATGCCCGCGACGGCGATGAGGGACAGCAGGATGAATGTCGGGGTGATCCGTTCGCGCAGGAACACACCGGCCAATGCGAGGATCAGGAGGGGCTCCAGCGCCCACAGGAGCACCGACAGGCTGGCCGTGATGAACGTCAACCCGAGCAGGCTCAGGGCGTAGGCGAGGCCTGGATTCAGCAGCCCGAGGCGACCGAGCAAGGGCGAAGCGTCGCTCCGTAGCGAGATCCCCTGGCTCCGCATGAGGATCGCCAGGACGCACAGGCTCGCGGCGAGCTGGATCGCGAGCAACGTGAGCGGCGCGACCTCGGCGAGGGCGGCCTTGCTGATCACCGTGCCCGTGCCCCAACACGTCGCAGCGAGGACCAACGCGAGCAGGTCACGCCTCGCGATGTCCATCAGCAGCAGCCGGTGCCGCCGCAGCAACCAACGGCCGCGGAGACAGGCAACGACTCCCGGCGAGCCGACAGATCGATGAGCGGCCGGGCGTCCGCGGGCTTCGAGGCCTTGATGATCGCGCTGATCATGCCGTCGGTGACCGTATGAGAGGGCGTGATGGTGACGTCGGTCAGGCCGACCTCCTCGAGGCCCGCGCGGAACTCGGAGATCGACAACGCGCCTGCGATGCAGCCTGCATACGACCCGCGCTCGGCGCGCTCGTCGGGACTGAGCGAATCCTCGGCCACGATGTCGCTGATGCCGACCCGGCCCCCGGGTCGGAGGACGCGGGCGATCTCCGCGAAGACCGCGCGCTTGTCGGCGGCGAGGTTGACGACACAGTTGCTGATGACGACGTCGACGGACTCCGCCGGCAGCGGCAGCGCCTCGATGTGGCCCTTCAGGAACTCGACGTTCGTGGCGCCAGCCTCGGCCGCATTGGCCTGGGCGAGCGCGAGCATCTCGTCGGTCATGTCGACGCCGAAGGCGCGGCCGGTCGGACCGACCCTCTTGGCCGACAGGAGGACGTCGATCCCGCCGCCCGAACCGAGATCGAGGACACGCTCGCCCGGGTGCAGGTCGGCGACGGCCGTGGGGTTCCCGCAGCCGAGCGACGCCAGGACCGCGGCATCGGGCAGCTCATCGCGTTCGAGAGCTGAGTACAGGTTGGCCCCGATCGTCTCTGGATCGCTGCAACACGCGGAGCCCTGGGAGGCGCGGACGGCGGCATCGGCGTAGTGCTGGCGGACGGTCTCGTGGATGCTTTCGGTGGTCATCGCTGGAACTCCTCGCGGCGGTCTGGTCGGCATACGTATTGATACTTGACGATATAGACATCTGTCAATATGCTGGATGTCATGAAACGTCAGACGGACCCCGACGTCCTGCTCCTCCAGGCCGCCGCCGACCCGACCCGCCTCGCGATCCTCCGCCAGCTGAGTGACTGCGCGGAGGTCTGCGCGTGCGACTTCACGGCGTGTTGCGATGTCAGCCAGCCGACCGTCTCGCACCACCTCAAGGTCCTCCGTGACGCGGGGTGGATCAAGGGTGAACGCCGCGGCACCTGGATCTTCTACTCGCTGCGTCCTCAGGCCGTGGAGCGATTCCGGGAGCTGGCGGGCGGGTTCGGACCGGTGGTTCCGCTGCCCGCGACCGCGCGCCGGCTGCCCGTCCTGGAGGCGCGCGCCTGAAGCCGGAAGAGGCCAAACGGGCGACCCCCTCCCTCTCGACCCGTGGGTCGCGTTAACAAAGAGTTCACGCCCGACCAACCGCGCGTTGATGCCGTGACGCGACGGTGACCCTGTCAGAACGGACTGGACTGTCCAGACCCAGACCGCGCCCGGGCGCGGCCGACAGGAGGAACCATCCACGTGATCAGCACAACGCCCCGGCGCCTCGCCGCCCTGGCCGTCATCGCGTCCGTCGCATTGACGGCGTGCTCGAGCGGCGGGGCCAGCATCGCCCCGTCGGCGGCTGCCGCGACGAACGCCGCATCTGGTGCCGACCCTTCGGCGACCACGCCCTCGACGTCAGCCAGCCAGGCACCCGCGGGGAGCATGGCCGCGGTCACTGGAACGATCAACGTGTCAGGGTCCTCGACGGTCGAGCCGATCTCGACGGCCGTCGCCCAGCTCGTCAAGGCCGCGAACCCGGGCTTCAACTACACGGTCACCGGACCCGGCACAGGCGACGGGTTCAAGACGTTCTGCAAGGGCGAGACCGACATCAGTGACGCATCGCGCAAGATCAAGGACGAGGAAGCGGCGACCTGCGCGGCCGCCGGCATCGAATACACCGAGCTGAAGATCGCCTACGACGGCATGACAGTCATGACCTCCCCCGACAACGCCGCCGTGACCTGCCTGTCCTTCGCGGACCTGTACGCCCTGACGGGGCCGCAGTCGCAGGGCTTCGACAAGTGGTCGTCGGCGCAGGACCTCGCGAAGTCGCTCGGCTCGAACACGGCCTTCCCGGACGCCGACCTGTCGATCACGGGACCCGGTGAGGAGTCGGGGACGTACGACAGCTATGTCGAGCTCGTCATCGCGCCGATCGCCTCGGCGCAGAACCCGAAGCAGGAGTCGGCGACGCGACCGGACTACGTCGCTTCGGCCAACGACAACTCGATCATCGCCGGCGTTGAGGGTTCGCAAAGCTCGCTCGGTTGGGTCGGCTTCGCCTTCGCCCAGGAGAACAAGGACAAGATCAAGGAGGTCGCCGTCTCCAAGGCCCCCAACGGCGACTGCGTCCAGCCGACGGACGCGACGATCGCGGACGGCACATATCCGCTGTCGCGGAGCCTGTACATCTATGTCAACAAGGCCAAGGCCGCGGCAAACCCCGCGGTAGCGGGATACGTCGACTTCTACCTCGCCGACGGGACGATCTCGAAGGTCCTCGAAACGGTTCCATACGTGAACCTCCCCGCCGACGCCCTCGCGGCCACCCAGAAGACCTGGTCCGATAGCGACTGATCGTCGAGGGTCGTGATATGAGCGTGATCAGCGTGCCGCCGTCCGGCAGTCGCCTGCAGGGGACTGCCGTGAGGCGCCGGAACGAGGGCGTCATCCGGGCGATCCTGTTCGGCGCGGCCGCGCTGTCGATCGTGATCAGCGCCGCGATCGTGCTCTCCCTCGTGTTCGAGGCCCTCACGTTCCTCTCGAAGATCGACCCGTCACAGCTGTTCGCCGGCGGCTGGTTCCCGCGTCGCGGGCAGTTCTCGATCCCGACGGTCGTCGTCGGCACGCTGATGATCACGCTCATCGCGATCATCGTCGCGGCACCCATCGGTCTCGCGAGCGCGGTCTACCTCTCCGAATATGCCAGTCATCGCGTCCGGAGCATCGTGAAGCCGATCCTCGAGATCCTGGCCGGCATCCCGAGCGTCGTCCTCGGCTTCTTCGCACTCACGTGGATCAGCCCGAACGTCGTCCAGGCGATCTTCCCGTCGGCGAAGGGCTTCAATATGCTCGCCGCGGGGATAGGCGTCGGGATCCTGACCATCCCGCTCGTCGCCTCCATCTCCGAGGACGCGATGCGAGCGGTCCCGAACGCGCTGCGTGAGGCCTCGTACGGCCTCGGCGCCCGCAGATTGCGGACATCCGTCCGGGTCGTCATCCCGGCTGCCATCTCCGGCATCGTCGCGGCGATGATCCTCGCGATCTCGCGGGCCGTCGGCGAGACCATGGTCGTCGCCCTCGCGGCGGGCGCGACTGCCGGGTCTCTCTTCACGCTCAACCCGCTCGGCCCCGGTCAGACGCTCACGGGAGCGATGGCGTCGCTCGCGGCGGGGAGCGATCAGGTGACGGGGAACAGCGCCGCATTCCAGAGCCTGTTCTTCCTCGGTCTGCTGCTCTTCCTGTGGACGCTTGTCCTGAACGTCATCGGCGACGTGTTCGTGCGTCGCACCCGGCAGCAGTACTAGGAGCCGGAACGATGACTGCTGTCCCGATCACCGTCGCCGTCAACCGATCCGTCCGTCGTCAGGGTCACGACATCTCGGGGCTCGTCTTCGCCGGAGCCCTTCTGCTGGCACTTCTGCTCTCGCTCGCGGTCCTGGTCGTCCTCGTCGGCACCCAGCTGGCACAGGGTGCCCCTGTCCTCGCAGAACGCGGCGTCGACTTCCTGACGTCCGACCTGTCGAGCAACCCGGCCGACGCCGGTGTCGCCCAGGGCCTCATCGGGACCGCGTTGCTGGTGATGATCGTCGCGTTGGCCGCATTCCCGGTGGGGATCGCGACAGCCATCTATCTCGAGGAATACTCGGCCGACAACCGACTCGCCCGGTTCATCGACATCAACATCCGCAACCTGGCAGGCGTGCCGTCGGTCGTGTACGGCATCCTCGGCCTGACGGTGTTCGTCGCCGTGTTCGCATCCGCCGGCGACGGGAACGGCAAGACCGTGATCACCGGCGGTCTGACGCTCGCGGTGCTCGTCCTCCCGATCGTCATCATCACCTCCGCGGAGGCCATCCGGGCGGTGCCGAACGCGCTGCGGGAAGCCGGCTTCGGTCTCGGGGCGTCGCGCTGGCAGGTCATCCGCAAGCTCATCCTGCCGGCCGCGGCGCCGGGCATCCTGACCGGCACGGTCCTCGCGCTCGCTCGGGCGATCGGCGAGACGGCTCCCCTGATCCTCGTGGGTGCGGTGCTCGGCTCGTTCTCGACGGCCGGTACCGTGGGCGACCTCCTGACGGGTCCCTACACGGCACTGCCGGCGATCATCTTCGACTGGGCGCGAAAGCCGCAGGAGGAGTTCCGGGCACTGACGGCGGCGGCGATCGTCGTGCTCCTCGTCGTCACGATCATCGCCAACGCGTTCGCGATCCTCCTGCGCAACCGGTATGACCGTCGATGGTGACCGATGAACGTCCCGATGACCCAACCAGACCCGTCGCGATCGAGGGAGACACGATGACCGCCACCTATCCAGAGGTCGAGATCGACACGGTCGTCGCACCCGTCCGGACGATCGAGACAGCCTCTCTCCCGACGCACGACGCACCGCCGACCGCGGAAGCAACGGTGTCGACCGTGATCAAGCTCCGAGACGTCGGCTTCTTCTACGGCGGCTTCCGGGCGGTGAAGGACATCTCGTTCGACGTGCCGACCCACCAGATCACGGCGCTCATCGGGCCGTCCGGCTGTGGCAAGTCGACGCTCCTCCGGACGATCAACCGGATGAACGACCTCATCCCGGGCACCCGTCTCGAGGGCGAGATCACCTACCACGACGAGGATCTCTACGCGTCGTATGTCGATCCCGTCGAAGTACGCCGACGGATCGGGATGGTGTTCCAGAAGCCGAACCCGTTCCCGAAGTCGATCTATGACAACGTCGCATTCGGGCCCCGCCTGAACGGGTTCAAGGGCGACCTTGACGGGCTCGTCGAGCAGAGCCTCCGACGAGCCGCCATCTGGGACGAGGTCAAGGACAAGCTTCGCCAGTCGGGCCTGTCACTGTCGGGCGGCCAGCAGCAACGCCTGTGCATCGCGCGCGCCATCGCGACGGACCCCGAAGTGATCCTGATGGACGAGCCGTGCTCTGCGCTCGATCCCCGGGCGACCCTCCAGATCGAGCAGCTCATGGCCGAGATCAAGCAGAGCTACACGATCGTCATCGTCACCCACAACATGCAGCAGGCGGCGCGCGCGTCGGACCGGACGATCTTCATGAACATGGCCGAGGACCGTGCGGGATACGTGGTCGAGCAGGGCGAGACCGTCCAGATCTTCACGAACCCGAGTCAGCAGATGACGGAGGACTACGTGTCGGGTCGATTCGGATGACGGAGAGGCGAACCATGGATACGGCGCTCGAGTCGCTCCTCGACAACGCGGCCGAAGCCGCGCCGGGGCATCAGGCGCCGCGCGAGGCGCTCGACCGTGAGGAGCAGCTCATCCGGGATTCGGTCCTGCGGATGGGCTCGCTGGTCGAAGAGGCGATCCGCCAGGCGGCTCGCGCGCTGGTCGGACACGATGCGGCGCTCGCGCTCGATGTCGTCAAGGGCGACGCGGTCATCAACGAAGCGCAGCGAGGTGTCTCCCGGCTGATCGCCGTCACGATCGCCACACAACAGCCCGTCGCCCGCGACCTGCGCTATCTGCTCACCCTCGACCACGTCACCTACGAGCTCGAGCGGATGGGCGACCATGCTGCGTCGGTCGCCAAGGCGGTCATCAAGCTGTCGCCCGAACCGCCTCTCGCCCGCTACGTCCACCTCCCCGAGATGGCCGAGCGCGCGGCCGTCCTGGTGCACGGCGTCCTGCGGGCGCTCGTCGAGTCGGACGCCATCAGCGCCCGCGAGATCGCCGTCGAGGACGACGAGATCGACCGCCTGTACCACGCCACGTTCGACGAGGTCGTCCAGCTCATGCGCGCGGATCCCGCGAATGTCGAGCGGGGCACGCGGATCGTCATCGCGTCGCATTACCTCGAGCGGATCGGCGACCGGGCGACGAACATCGCCGAGGATGTCGTCTACCTCGTGACCGGCGACGTCGAGGACCTCAACCCGTAGCCTCGACGCGCGCGGCGGGAGTACCCTCGTCGGGATGGTCGAGCTCATATTCATCCGACACGCGGACGCCGGCGACCCGGAGGCCTGGCAGGGCGACGACGACGTCCGTCCGCTCTCGGCCAAGGGCGAACGCCAGGCCGACCGGCTCGGTCGGTTCCTCGCGGGAGTCGGCTTCGCGCCCGACGCCATCGTCACCTCGCCGAAGCTGCGGGCCCTCCAGACCGCCCAGATCGTCGCCGAACGGATCGGCAAGCCGTTCGGGACCGACACGCGACTCGGGGGCCCGTTGAGCCCGCACGCGCTCGAGACGCTCCTGCGCGACGCCGGCGACCCCCAGCGACCCGTCGTCGTCGGCCACGATCCGGACTTCTCGGAGCTCGTCGCGGACCTGTGCGGAGCCTCGGAGCTACCGATGCGCAAGGGCGCTCTCGCCCGGATCGACATCGACCGCCCGCTCGCAGCCGGAACGGGGACGCTGCGCTGGCTGGTCCCGCCGGACCTGCTCAAGTCCCGCTGAGGGTCACTCGACGAAGGTCATCGCCCGGTCGGGCCGGAGCAGGAACGGCGGCAGGTAGGCGGGCAGATTCGACAGCGGGAGCACGTCCGGGTGGAGGTCGATCCCGAGTGACTCGGCCATGAATCCGCGGCGCGCTTCGATCCGTGCCCAGGCGTCCGGGTAGGCGGCAGCGAACGCAGCCCGCAGGTCCTCGTCGGCGAGCGCGACACCGTCCTCGATGTTCGTCGTGAAGTAGTCCGTCCCGGTCGCCGGGATGATGTCGACCTGGAACGCCATCCCGGACCGAAGCTCGACCGCCGACCCGCGCGCGATCGGGGAGTTGACCCATTCGTCGAGCCCGATCTGGTGGCCCGGGTTGAGGAAGATGCCGAAGAACGAGTCACCGAGATGACGCTCGACGATCTCGAACAGCGCGCCGCCGGTCTGGCCGACGTGGAGCGCGCCGTACCACTCGGCGACGGCCTCGAAATACGGCCCGACGAGCACCTCGACATAATCGCGGATCCCCCGTGGGAGCCCGTCGGCGTCCTCGACGACGAAGCCTGCGCGGCAGTTCAGCGCGCCCCAGATCCCGAATGCGACGGTGAAGCGGTCGCCCCGCTCGATCCGCCGATCGCCCGGGCTCAACAGGCCGAACGTCGCGCGCGGGCCGGCGGTCAGCATCAGGTGGCAGGACAGCGGCGCACCGTCCCACTCGAGCAGACGCACCGCTTCCCGCTCGGTCATACCTGGACGCAACCCCTCGAGGAGACGCCGGATGCCGTTCGATGTCCGGCAGGCAGCCGCCTCGAGCATCGCGAGCTGCTCGACCTCGTTGATCACACGCAGCCCGTCGGCGGGGTCGATGAGCATGTCGACGGCGTTCTCGACGAGGCCCGTCGGACCCGTCAGCCGGCGCAGCTCGTCGACGATGAACGCCGGCAGGTCGATCACGTCCCGCCGGTCATACGGCTTCCAGCCGATCACCCCGACCCGGCTCCCCTGCCCGATCCCCTCGCCGGCGAAGATCTCCCCGAGCGGCCGCGACCGGTCGCGCGGCTGGCCCGGCAGGCTGAGGTCCTGGAAGCGCTCCCGGCGCATCGGCAGCGGGGCCGCGCCGGCCATCCCATAGCACTCGTTGCCGGTCAGGACCAGGGGCTCGCCATCCGGACCGACGATGAGCACGGCCTCCTCGAAGCGCGGATCGAAGCCCGAGAGCCACGACAGGTTCGCGCTGTGCTCACGGTCCGCGTAGACCACGAGCCGGTCGTACCCGTGGGCACTCGCGCGCTCGCGCAGGGCGGCAAGTCTCTGCGGGTAGAGCGCGGCGGGCAGCTCGGGCATGACGTCGGGCATCCCGAGGTCGGGCAGCCCGATCGTGGCGAGGTGGGCGCGGCGGGTCGTCATGGTCATCCTCCGATCATCGCCGAAGCGATGGCCACGGTGAAGCGACGGTCGCGTCTCGCTCGAGCATGACCGTCCGGTCCGCCTTGACGTCGATCCACGACCCCACGACGCGGTCGGGCCACGTGACCCGGACGCGGGCAGTCGTCGCGCCACCGAGACCGACATGGATGGGCACCAGCTCGCCGCCGGCGTGGCCACCACCCACGGTGACCTCGCGATGCGTCGTCAACCCGCCGACCTCGATATCAAGCCATGCTCCGATCGCGTCACGGTTCACTCCTGGCTGGCTCACCTTGACGCCCAGCCAGTGACCCATCCCCCGTGGAGCCGCCGCCGTCCCCGATCCGACATTTCGCCAGATCCGGACCGGATCGCCGAAGTTCACGACGACGAGGTCGAGCATGCCGTCCCCGTCCAGATCGACCAGGGCCGAGCCGCGGGCTCGGGCGAAGCTGTCGATGCCCGCCGCCTCGGCGTCTTCCGTGAACGTCCCCGATGGCCCGCCCATGAACAGATCCGACGGATCCTTCACCGCGTAGTCTGCCTGTGCCCCGACGTTCCCCTTCGAGACGAACAGGTCGACGAACCCGTCATCGTTGACGTCGGCGAATCCCGGATGCCAGGAGGTCGATGGCAGTGGGTCGCCGCCCCTCGATGGCCGGGTGGCCTCGACACCGAGCTCGAGCGCGATGTTCCGGAACGCCGGGTGCGACGGACCGTCGCTGAGGGTCTGGAAGACGTTCGCTCCCTGGCTCGTGAGGTAGGCGTCAGGGTAGCCGTCGCCGGTCACGTCATAGCTCGCGATGCCCATGCCGTTCAGGCGGATCGGCACCCAGCCGTCATCGGCCGTGTAGAGCCGTGGGGTCTCGCCCGGGGCGACCCGCCAGAGCTGCTCCTGCCCGTCGGACAGGTCGCTGTAGTACTGGCGATCGTTGCTGACCCTCAGATCTCGCCGGCCGGATCTGTCCCAGTCGCTGAAGAGCACGGACTGGGCGCACCACGATGGCGTCAGCGGGACAGGCGTGCCGTAGCGCGAGCCGTCGGTGGCCGGCCGGACGAGCACGTTGTCGGCGCACAGGTGGTCCGGGTCGGGAACGTCCGGATCGAGGATGTAGTTCCCGAACGCGAGCGTCGGCAGGGAGTCGGGTCGCTCCCATGTAGCGCTGAACGCCATGGTGATCCGGTTTCCGCCATCGAACCCGAGGGCCTCGTTCGCGCGCTCGAACCGGCAGCCACCGAGCCCGCGCAGCAACACGTTCCCGCCCTCGCGCAGCACGGCGAGATCGACCTGCCCGTCGCCGTCGATATCGACGGGATACGCCCCGAGGACGTTCGTCAGGTCGGTCGCAGCATCGTGGACGGAGGTGAAATGCGGCCCGCTGCCTGCCGAACCGTCATTCCGCTCCAGGACGGCCGGACCGGCACCGCCCGCGAGGTACAGGTCAGGCTTTCCATCCTCATCGCAGTCAAGGACCGCCACGCCACCGCCCACGGCAAACGGGTACGGCCCGTCGTACGTCAGATCGACGCCCGATGCCGCAGTGACGTCGACGAAGTGCGGCGTCGCGAGTGCGCCGGCCGAGGCGCCGATCGGGATCCGGCCTGTCGCCGCGAGCGCGCCTCCGGCAACGACGAGGGCCACGATCCCAAGGACGGCAACGAGCGCGACCCGACGCCTCGTCACGCGGACACCGTCAGGAAGCGCCAGCGCCGGCCCCGGCGGCGAAGACCCGGTCGATGACGCGCATGTTCGCGACCGCATCTTCCGGCGGCGTCGGCGTCGGCAGCCCGTCGAGGATGGCGGCGGCGAAGCGTTCCGCCTGGACCGTGTATGGGTCGGCGGTCTCGAACGAGATCGTCTCCGTGTCCGGCGCGACCGGCGGTTCGCCGCCCGCGGTGAC
This sequence comes from Chloroflexota bacterium, assembly GCA_045804705.1. Classification (GTDB taxonomy): domain Bacteria; phylum Chloroflexota; class Limnocylindria; order Limnocylindrales; family CSP1-4; genus SPCO01. The sequence continues at coordinate 4,505 of JBJMMQ010000012.1, read as the reverse complement.
GAAGATGCGGGTCGGTCGGTCAGGCGGGATGTTGAACGGGATCTCGATCGAGATCCGACCGTCCGTGCCGTAGATGTGCACCCGCTGATCGGTTTCGACTCGGGTGGAGACGGTGAACGTGGCGGTCCCGCTCTCGAACTCAAGGATGCCGCTGGTCAGGACGTCGACGCCTGTCGCAGGCTCGCGGACGACGGATGCGCTGACGCCGACCGGTTCCGCCTCGAACAGCATCCGCGACAGGTTGATCGTGTAGCAGCCGATGTCGTACAGCGCACCGCCGCCCGCGTCGAGCTGGTTGCGGATGTTCGCCGGGTCGTCGTTCGAGTACGAGAACCAGCTCTGGATCGCGGACAGGCGGCCGATGCGGCCATCGCGCACGAGCCGGCGGACCTCCTCCCACATCGGGTGGAGGCGATACATGAATGCCTCCATCAGCCGGACGCCTTCCGACGCGCAGACATCGACAACGGTCTGCGCCTCCGCCGCGTTCATCGCCAACGGCTTCTCGCACAGGATGTGCTTCCCGGCCCGGGCGGCGGCGATCGTCCATTCGGCATGGAGGTGGTTCGGCAGCGGGATGTAGACGACGTCGACGTTCGGGTCCGCGAGCAAGGCCTCGTAGGAGCCATGGGCGGCCGGGATGCCGAGCTCGTCGGCGACCTGCCGAGCCTGCACCGGATCTCGGGAGCCGATCGCGACGACCTCGCACCGGTCGGCCTTCAGGATGCCGGGGATGACCTTGCGTCGGCCGATGTCGGCGGTGGACAGGATGCCCCAGCGAAGGTTCGCCATTCGTCGCCCTCACGCCCTCCCGAGGTCCGACTTCACGCACGACCCTTGACACGGACACCTCGTGAGGTGGAGTGTGTCACAACATTTGAGCGAGAGGAACACAAATCCCGTGACGATGCGGCTTGAGGCGGTCGGTCAGCGCAGCGAGACGGTCCGCCGGTCGAACCTGAGCGCCATCGTCCGCGGGCTGCACGAGGGTGGTCCCGCCTCACGCTCGGAGCTGGTCGCCCGCACCGGCCTCACCCGGAGTGCGATCCGCGGGCTGATCGGCGAGCTCGCCGCCTCCGACCTCGTCGCCGAGGAGCGCGCCGATTCCCAGGGGATGCCCGGTCGGCCGTCACGGGTCGTCCGGATCGATCCCGACGGCGCCGTCGTGCTCGCGCTCGAGATCGCCGTCGATTCCCTGGCCGCTGCGATCGTCGGCCTCGGGGGTGAGGTCTTCGAACGCGTACGCGTCGACCGGCCAGCCGGCCACACCGGGGTCGACGGCATCGCCGCGGACCTGGCCGAGCTCGCGTCGGCCCTCCAGGCTCGGCGGCCGGCTGCTGAGGCTCCGGTCGGGGTCGGCGTGGCGATCGTCGGCGTCGTTCGGCGCAGCGACGGCGTCGTGGCGCTCGCCCCGAACCTCGGCTGGCGCGACGTCCCGCTCGGCGACGCCCTGGCAGCCGCACTCGACGTCGCCGCACCGATCTCGGTCGCCAATGATGCCGACCTCGGTGCGCTCGTCGAGTTCCGACGCGGCGCAGCCGTCGGAGGCCGCGATGTCCTGTTCATCTCGGGCGAGTACGGCGTCGGTGGCGGCCTGATCGTGGACGGCCGGCCGCTGACGGGCGTGGCGGGGTATGGCGGCGAGGTCGGTCACATGCCCGTCAACCCCACCGGCGCAGCCTGTCGATGCGGCTCGATCGGCTGCTGGGAGACCGAGGTCGGCGAGGGCGCGCTGCTGCGGATGGCCGGACGACCACCCGGTGGCGGACGGCCCGAGGTGGATGCGCTGGTCCGCGATGCCGAAGCCGGCGTCCCGGCGGCGATGAGCGCGCTCGATCACGGCGGACGGTGGCTCGGGATCGGGCTGGCGGGCCTCGTCAACATCTTCAATCCCGGGATCATCGTGCTCGGTGGCATCTTCGGCCGGATCCTTCCGCTCGTCGGACCGACCATCGAACGCGAGCTCGACCGCCGCGCGCTGGCCGCTCCGCGCCGACTTGTGCGCATCGTCCCCGCCGTGCTCGGTGAGGACGCTCCGTTGCTCGGAGCCGCGGAACTGGCCTTCGAGCCGCTCCTCGCTGATCCAGCCGGCTGGCTCGTCCCTCGACGGGCCCGGACGACGCTGGCCACGGCGTGATGAGCGGGCTCGGATGGGCCGCAAGGCCGACGGGATCGAGGGTCACCGGTCCAACGGGGAAGACTCATTTTTCGGGAGAGAAGGGTGGTAGCCTAGCCGGGCATCTGCGCCAGCTCCAACAGGCGAGGCAAGGATCAGAGGAGGAGAAACAAGCATGAATCGACGACTTGGGTTGCTCGTGGGCGTGGTCGCGATCCTCGCGGCTGCCTGCAGCAGCGGCGGCGGGGCGAGTCCCGCTGCAAGCGCCGGTGGATCGGCCGCGGCGGCCGGATCCGGCGGAGCCGGGTGCACCGTGGGTGTGTCCTGGAACAACTTCCAGCAGCCCCGGTGGGCGGCGCACGACAAGCCGAACATCCAGCAGACGGTCGAGGCGGCCGGTGGCAAGTACATCGATGCGGACGCCAACCTGAGCAACGAGCAGCAGGCGACCGACATCGACACGATGATCTCGAAGGGCGCCAAGGTCCTCATCCTCCTGGCGCAGGACCCGAAGCTGGTCCTTCCGTCGGTTGCCAAGGCGAAGGCCGCCGGCATCCCCGTCATCGGGTATGACCGCCTCATCGAGGATCCGAGCGCCTTCTATCTCAGCTTCGACAACGTCGGCGTCGGCAAGGCCGAGGCGGACGCGGTCATCAAGAAGGTCCCGAAGGGCAACTACGTCCTGATCAAGGGCGACCCGGGCGACCCGAACGCCAAGACGTTCCTGCCGCAGGGCTGGGACCAGGCCGGCCTGAAGGACAAGATCGCGTCGGGCGATATCAAGATCATCGGCCCCGCGGACGGCACCTATACCGACGCCTGGAAGACCGAGAAGGCCCAGGCGAACATGGAAGCGATCATCGACTCGGCGGTCTCGTCGAACCAGAAGATCGACGCGATCCTGGCCGAGAACGACAGCACCGCACTCGGCGTCGTCGGCGCCCTGACGGCGAAGTCGTATGGCTATCCGCCGCTGAGCGGTCAGGATGGCGACCCTTCCAACCTGAACAACGTGGCGCTCGGTAAGCAGTACGTCGACGTCTGGAAGAACTCCAACGAGCTCGGCAAGGCCGCCGGGGCCCTGGCGCTCGCGCTGTGCAATGGCGGCAAGATGGAGAGCCTGGCGCTGCCGGCCAACTTCATCGACCCGGCGGTCGCTCCGGTCGCGGGTCTGACGGCGACGCCGTTCAAGACGCCGGGCGGAAACACCGTCAATTCGATCATCCTGCAGCCGACCCCGATCACTGCAGACAACCTGCAGGTCGTCCTCGATGCGAAGCAGATCACGAAGGCCGACCTCTGCAAGGGCGTCGACGCCGCCAAGGCGCCGCCGGCCTGCAAGTAGCGGTCGCCTCGACCTAGTCAAGTAACTCCTGCGCCCCCGGGTCCCCCGGGGGCGCAGGTTCGTTCAGCCCCTGGCCAAGGAGGGCTACCGTGGCGAACGCGGCTGATGTAGCACCCGTCCCTGGAGTCCCCGGAGTCCCTGGACAGACCCAGGCTCAACCGCCCGCGCGCACCTCGATCCGCGGCCTCTTCGGGCAGACGGAGATCGACCTCCGCTTGTTCGGGATGCTGCTCGCCCTCGTCGTCATCCTCGTGACGTTCAACATCCTGAGCGGCGGAACGCTCATCCAGCCCACCAACATGATCACGATGGCGGTCCAGGCCTCGGGCATCGCCATCATCGCGACCGGCATGGTCCTCATCATCGTCTCGCGGAACATCGACCTGTCGGTCGGGTCGCTGGTCGGGCTCATCGCGATGAGCTACGCCCTGTGGATGACGGACTGGTTCCCGCGAATCTTCGGTCTCGGGCCGGACGTGCCGTTCCAGTGGGTCCTGGCCCTCGCCCTCGGCATCGGCCTCGGTGCAGGCGTCGGCGCGATCCAGGGCTTCATCATCGCCTACATCGGCGTGCCGTCCTTCATCGTCACGCTCGGCGGGCTACTGTCGATCCGCGGCCTTGTCTGGTACCAGTCCCAGGGCGCGGCCGTTACCCAGCTCGACCCGACGTTCCAGCTCTTCGGTGGTGGCGCTCTGGGATCTGTCGGCGAGACGATCACGTGGATCCTCGGGGTGGCCGGCTGCGTGGCGATCGTCGCGCTGCTTTACAACAACCGCCGGCAGCGTCGGCGCTACGGGTTCCCGATGCGGCCCATGTGGGCCGAGGTGCTCCTCGGTGCCGCCGGTTGTATCGTGGTGCTCTTCCTGGCCTGGTTCGCCAATCACAACTACTGGCCGAAGGGTCTCGCCCAGGACTACGCCGAATCGCACAACATTGCGGTCCCGCAGGGCGGACTCCTCATCCCCTCCGGTTTTCCCTTCCCGATCGTGCTACTTGTCGGAGTCACGCTCGTCATGACCTGGATGGCGACTCGCCGGCGCTTCG
>JBJMMQ010000011.1:0-11134 GCA_045804705.1 Chloroflexota bacterium | reverse complement strand
CGCCGCCCGGTTTCCCGCTCGTGTTCGACAGCGAAAGCAGGTGTACGCCGGGCGTCGTGGACGTCGTCGTGAGCGCGCAGGTCTTCCCGTCGGATGTGATGTCGATCGTCCCGGCGATCACGAACGGGGTGGTGCGCGGCGCTCCTGTCCGTAGCGCCGAGAGCAGGGCGGCCTCGGTCGCCGGCCGATCGGCGGCCGTCGCGACACGGACCGGGCGTCCGCCGGGCGAACGGTCGAGCCGCCCAGGGGCGGTGATCGCCAGGGTCTCGTCCTGCCACGTGACGAGGTCGGGCCGGCTGACGCTCAACGCAGCGAGCTCGTCCCAGAGTTGCTGCCCGGGGTCGGTCATTCGGCCAGGCGCGCGGACCAGGAGCTCGTAGGTCACGTCGGCACCTGCCGCGGCGTGGTCTCTCGCGAGCCGGTCGGCAAGGTCGGAGGGGACCGGGACGTCATCGGTCGCATCGAGAGGCACGATGCTGATGGGGATGGTCGTCGCCATCACTGCCGCGACCGAGGACGGATCGGCCGCGACGTTCCACTCGAGCCGGTCGGCCGGCGTGACGCCATCGACGATGACGTTCCCGGGGGCGTCGACCGCGCCGCCCATCGCGTGGATACGCGCGACGCCGGTCGCGAGGGTCGGGTCCGCGGCGAACGTGTCTTCGAGGTTCGTCCACGGGCCGAGTGCGACGATGGTCACCGGCTCCCGACTCTCCCTCAGGACCCTCGCAAGCAGCGTTGCGGCATCGTCCGGGATGCCGGTCGAGATCTGCGGCGGGATGTCGATCCCCCAAGCGGTGTCCGGACCGATCCGCCAGTCTGCCGGGAACGGCCGTCCGTCGGGACCGGCATCCTCCCGACCGCAGGCCACCGGGATGTCGTCGATCCCGAACTGCCCGAGAAGGTACGTCGTGTTGCGCAAACCCGGCGCGCAATGGACGAGCCCCGTTCCGTCAAGGAGGATCGCGCGGACGTCGAGCGCGGGATCGCGGAGGAGGACGGCCAGGGCGGCGATGTCGCTCGCGTCGAGATCGAGGTCGACGACGACCGGCCGGCGAGCTGCGGCCGGCACCGACGGCGTGCTCGTCGCTCGGGTCGGCGCGACCGACGGGGACGGTGATGCCGTCGCGCTCGCGCAACCGATGAGGCTCGCAGCGAGCACGACGAGAAGGGCGGCGGACCTGGTCTGCATGGGACGAGGCTCCCAGCGACCCGTTACGGCCTCGTTACCGCGCGGAGGGTCGATGCGCCTCTCTCGTCAGCTCGGCGTCTCGACCTTGTTGGCAGGGTCGTCCACGCCGGTCACCTGGATCGAGATGTCGCCGCCCTGCACGCCCTTCGCCTCGAATGCCACGAGGTAGCCCTCCTCGGAGCGCCAGACGTCGACCGAGGCGCCCGCCGGGAGGCCGGTCAGACCGCCAGCGACGGTGCTCGAATCGATGTGGTAGTGATGCGCGCTGACGCCGTTCTTCTGCTCGACGCCCTGGTCGAGGGAGTTCTGGACCCACTCCGGACCCGAGAACGCACCGACGAGAAGGGTCGGGTCGAACGCCGCGAACATGCCGGTGGCCAGCACCTCCGGGACCTTGGTGACCGGCCCACCGTTCTGGGCGACCCAGGCGTCGGAGCCGATGACGACGATCCGCGTGCCGCCCTTGACGGTGATGTCGCGAGCGAGGACGGGCTTCGTGACGACCGTGCCCTTGTAGACCTCCTCGCCGCCGACGCTGATCGAGACGCGGTAGGAGTCGAGGTTCGCAAGGCCCTTCGTGATCTCGCTGATATCGAACGACGGGATGGCAAGCCCGGACGGCAGCAGTCCCGATGGCAGGACGCCGCCGGTCGACGGCGCGGCTGTCGGCGCGGAGGTGTCGCTCGTCTCGTTGGACGGCGCGGCGACGCCCGGGGAGCTCGATCCGGCACTCGCGCCACAGGCCGCGACGACGAGGGCGAACGGGATCAGGAGCGCGCCAGCCCGGCTGGCTGGTCGGAAGGTGGACATCGATGATTCCCCCGAGGTGGCCGGACGGGTCGCCGGCGCGCCGATGATGACGGCGCAGGGACGGACCGTGCAAGCGGAAGCGCTACAGCGTCCCGCGGTCGAACCAGATGCGCTCCCCGGTGAATCGCTCGGCGGACGGATCCCAGGGGAAGAGGATCAGCACCTCGAGCGAGACCGCGAGCCCCGACGGCGCCACTCCCGCCCACGGCCCTGTGTTCGTGCCCGTCAAGGTCGCCACCTCGAACGCGCCCTGCGGCCCGATGACGATCTCCGACAGCGCGAACGCATTGTCGGGAAACGCCTCGAACAGCTCCGCGTAGAAGCCGCGAGCCCCGGCGTGACCGGTCCAGCGCTGGCCGGTGGGAACGATCTCGTAGACGCAGTCCTCGGCGAGCGTGGCGATGAGCCCGTCGATGTCGCGCGCATCCTCGGCGATCGAGTGACGGACCCACAGCCGTTTGATGCGCCGCAGCTCGGCCGGGTCGAATGGCCGGCCCAGCCGCCGCCGGATCGACGGCCGCTCGCTCACGAGCCGGAGGCGATCCGCTCGAGGGATCCGAGCGTCCGGTCGACCTCGGCCTGTGTGTTGTAGTGGACGAGCCCCAGCCGGAGCACGCCTCCTGCTTCGGCCTTGCCCAGCCGCTCGATGAGACTGGTCGCGTAGAAGTCGCCGTCCCAGGCATAGATCCCGTCGCGAGCGAGGGCCTCCGCGGCTTCACGTGGGGTCACGCCATCGATGGAGACCGAGACCGTCGGCACGCGCGCGTCGAACCGCGCGGGATCGGTGATGCCGTGGATTGTCACGCCGAGGATCGTCTTGAGCCCATCGATCAGGCGCTCGACAAGAGCGCGCTCGTACTCGGCGATCGCGACCATCCCGGCGACAAGCTCGCGCCTCCGCTCGCTCGCGTGGCCCGCACCCGGCGCAGCATCGACGTCGCCGTAGTCGCGCCCCACGTCGCGCAGGTAGTCGGTCGCGGCGAGCGTCCCGGCGATCCCCTCGAAGTTCAGCGTCCCGGTCTCCCAGCGGTCGTGGGCGGGCCGGACCTTGAAGACCGGCAGCGAATCGAGGATCGCCGACTTGCCGTACAGCACGCCGAGGTGCGGCCCGAACCACTTGTAGGCCGAGCAGGCGAGGAAATCGGTATCGAGCGCCTGGACGTCGATCGGCCCATGCGGCGCGAACGCGACAGCATCGACGAATGTCAGCGCCCCGACCTCGTGGGCACGGGCGACGATGTCCCGGACGGGGTTGATCGTGCCGACCGCATTGCTGGCATAGCCCACGGCGACGAGCTTGGTCCGCGACGACAGCTTCGACTCGAGGTCCTCGAGGTCGAGCGTGACGTCGGTGGGGTCGATGTCGACGGTGTGGACGGTCACGCCGCGGTCGACGGCCATCGCACGCCAGGTGCTCACGTTCGCTTCGTGGTCAAGGGTGGTGACGACGATCTCGTCGCCCGGGCCGAGCGTCGCGCCGATCGAGCGCCCGAGATGGAGCGTCAGGCTCGACATGTTCTGGCCGAACTTGATCTCGTCCGGACTTGCGGCGCCGAGGAAGTCCGCGACGGCGGCATGGGCCTCTTCGACGATCGCATCCGAGGCGACGCTGGTGGAGAACGCTCCGCCGGCGTTCGCGTTCGAGTCCCGGTAGTAGCCGACGACGGCGTCGATCACCCGTTGTGGGACCTGCGTCCCTCCAGGGCCGTCAAGGAAGGCGACCGGGCGGCCATGCTCCTCACGGGCGAGTGCCGGGAACTCGGCCCGCAGGGCGTCGACATCGAACCGGGGCATGGGCGTCCTCGCGTGACCGTGGTCCGCGAGCGTAGCGCACCTGTCCCCGGCTCGGATGCGCTATGGCAGGCGGCCGAACCAGACTGCGGAGAGCCCCGCCCCGAGGACGACGAGCAGCAGCCCGGCGCCGACGAGCGCGAACGTCACTTCCTGCCGCTCCTCCGTGTACCCGACACGCGACTGGAGATTGTCGTAGACCGACTTCAGGTCCTCTGCCGTCGGCGCCGTGAACGACGTGCCGCCGGTCATCGTGGCGATCTGCTTGAGCGTCGCCGTGTCCGGTGGCACGTCGAGCGTCTGGAGCTGGCCGAAGTCGTCGCGGACCTGGACGGACCCGTTCGGTGTCCCGAGCGCGATCGTGTAGATCGGCACGCCGAGGGTCTTCGCCCGCGCCGCGGCGTCGAGCGGCTCGGTCTCGCCGACGGAGTTGGCGCCGTCGGACAGGAGGATCGCCGCGACCAGCGGCTGGTTCGATGGCTGATCGGTCGGGAGCTTCGGCGCGCCTGAGGCGTCCGGCGCCGGTGTCGGTGAGGGGGTAGCCGAGGCATCAGGCTTCTCGGCTGCGTCGTCCGCCTGGATCTTCTCGGCGATGTCGAGGACCTGCATCAGGGCATCGCCCATCGCAGTGCCGTCACGCGCGGTCAGGCTGTCGATGGCGGCCTTGAGCTGGCCTCGGTCGGCGGTCGGGCTGACGAGGGTGACCGGTTCGGACGCGAAGGAGACGATCCCGACGCGGACGTTCTCGGGGAGCTGCTCGATGAACGAGAGGGCCGATGCACGGGCGGCATCGAGGCGAGTCGGCGAGACATCCGTGGCCCGCATCGATCCGGAGACGTCCATCGCCAGGATGACGGTGGCGTCCTCGCGCGGGACGGGGACGATCATCGTCGGCCGCGCCAGTCCGATGAGGAGCGCGGAGATGGCCGCGAGATAGAGAACGGGCGGGAGGTGGCGCCGCCACGAGGGCCGCTTCGGTGCGAGGTTCGAGAGCAGCGCGAGGTTCGTGAAGCGGACCGCGTACTTGCTGCGGCGGCGCTGCGCCCACAGGTAGAAGCCGATGGCGATCGGCACGAGGAGGAGACCGAGGAGCATCTCGGGAGCAAGGAAGTTCATGCGACGTGTCCTGTTCGGTCTGGGGTCCGGGTGAAGCCCTGCGCGAGCGCAGGCAGCCACGGACCGTCTGTGGAGAGTCGGAGGTGACGGACGCCGAGGCGTCGGAACTCGCGAGCGAGGGCCGTGCGATCGGCCGCGGCGGCTTCGTCGAACGCGGTGCGGAGCCGGCGGTCGCCCGTGTCGACACGAAGAGTCCGACCCGTCTCGGGGTCGATCAGCGTCAGCTCTCCGACGTCGACGAGTGACTCTTCGCGAGGGTCGACGATCTCGAGGGCGATGACAGCGTGACGACCGGCGACCTCGGTCAGCGCCGGGATCCAGTCGCGTGGACCCCGGAAGTCCGACACGATGACGACGACGCCGGGCGTGGTCCGGATGGCGCCGACGATGCCGAGCGCGCGGGCGGGCGAGGTCTCGCCGCCACCCTCCTCGGCCGGTTCGGTCGCGACGGCGCGAAGCAGGCCGAGCATGCCGCGTGAACCGCCCTTCGGCGGTGTGACATCTTCCCGACCGGCACCGAACGTGACGATGCCGAGTCGATTGCCGCGCCGGGCGGCGAAGCGACCGACGACGAGCGCGGCCCCCTCGGCCACATCGGCCTTGCGTCGGTCGGCCGTCCCGAAGTGCATCGACGGGGAGTGGTCAAGCAGGAGCCATGCCGTCAGCTGGCGGTCCGGTACGTCCTCGCGGACCTGCGGGACGAGCGTCCGGGCGGTGGCGTTCCAGTCGATCTTGCGGACGTCGTCACCCGGCTCGTAGGGCCGGAGCCTGTCGAGCTCGAGGCCCGTGCCGTGGCCGACCCCCAGGTGGTCACCGCTCATCTGCCCGCCGACGCGGCGATCGAGGGTGAGCTCGAGCTGCCGGACGAGGCGGTCGGCGATCGGACCGGGGCCTGGTCGTGCGTCGGTCCGAGCGCGGCCGCCGATACGGGCGAGGTCCGAGGTCGGACGGGACGGTGCGGCCGCGGCGGCCACGGGGCGCATCGGCTGGCCGACGCGTGGCGAGGTCATGCGGTGGGCTCCGCCGCCATCTCGAGCCGCGGTGCCGGGACGAGCGAGATGACCCGCTCGACGATCGTGTCGGCCGTGACGCCGTCGGCGAGCGCCGCGTAGCTGAGCACGAGCCGATGGCGAAGGACATCCGGCGCAAGGGCGATGATGTCCGACGGCAGGACGTAGCGACGGCCGTGGAGCAGCGCCATGGCGCGGGCGGCATGGATCAGGTTGATCGAGCCGCGCGGGCTCGCCCCGTAGGAGACGTAGGTCTCGAGGTCGGGCGCGCCCCAGTAGGTCAGCTTGCGCGTCGCCTCGACGAGACCGACGGCATAGCTGATGAGCCGGGGGTCGACGTAGACCTCGGTGACCGCCTGCTGGAGGCGGAGGAGGCCTGCGGGGTCGAGGATCTCGCGGGGGGCCGCCGCCGGTGTGAGCGAACGGGCGACGATCTGGGCTTCATCCGACGGGTTCGGGTAATCGAGCAGGATCTTGAGCATGAATCGGTCGACCTGGGCCTCGGGGAGGGGATAGGTGCCTTCGGCTTCGATCGGGTTCTCTGTCGCGAGGACGAGGAAGGGCGTCGGGACCTTGAAGGTCTCGTGACCGATCGTGACCTGGTGCTCCTGCATGACCTCGAGGAGCGCCGACTGGACCTTGGCCGGCGCGCGGTTGATCTCGTCGGCGAGCAGGAAGTTCGCGAAGACCGGGCCCTGCTCGACGTCGAACGAGCCCTGGTCGGGGCGATAGATGCGCGTGCCGACGAGGTCGGACGGCATGAGGTCGGGCGTGAACTGGATGCGCTTGAACGTGCCGCCGAGGACGTCGGCGAGGGTCTTGATGGTCAGCGTCTTGGCGAGCCCGGGGACGCCTTCGAGGAGGAGATGTCCGCCCGACAGCAGGCCGACGAGCACGCGCTCGAGCATGGCGTCCTGGCCGACGATGACCCGGCGGATCTCGAACATGACCGCCTCTGCGGTCGCACGCGGATCGCCGGGATCGGGGAGGGCGTGGAGGTCGGTCGCCGTGGTGATCGTGTCGGACATCGTGGTCTCCGGGTAGGTGTCGGCATGGGTCGACGCGCGGTCGAACTCTTGCCTCGACGTTCGCGGAGATTTCTGAGTGTTTCCTGAGAAGCGAGGGAGGCTCGGATAACGAATCGAAACCGAGCCCGGCTGGGGAGCGACGGTCGCGTCAGGCGGCTGCGACGCCCGGTGCCTGGAGGATCGCGTCGAGGTCGGTCAGCGGGACATCCTCGTCGACGAGTCGGGCAACGTCCACCGCCGCCCGCGACCGGACGAGCGAAGAGATCGCGCCGTTGACCTTCCAGATGTTGGCGTTCATCCCAGCGACGACGCGGTCGCCATCGAGCCAGAAGGCGATGAACCTCCGGCTCTCCGGGTCGCCCCGGAACACGACGCGATCCCAGCGTGGCGCGTAGCCCGCGTACTCCATCCCGAAGTCGTACTGGTCGGTGAAGAAGAACGGGACGCGTTCGTAGGCGTCGCGCCCGCCGAGCATGTTCTTTGCGGCGACGCGCCCTTGACGGCGAGCGTTGTCCCAATGCTCGACTCGGATGCGCGCTTCGAACACCGGGTGCCACGCCGCGGCCAGGTCGCCGGCGCCGAAGATCGCAGGGTTCGAGGTCGACAGGAACTCGTCGACGACCACGCCGTTCTCGACCGCCAGCCCTGCCGTCGCGGCGAGCTCGACCCGTGGCAGCGCGCCGATGCCGACGACGACGAGGTCGGCCGCGATCGAGCTTCCATCGCTGAGATGGACCGACTCGACGGAGGTCCGGCCGCCGAATCCGATGACCGTCCGCCCAGGCTTGATATCAACGCCGTGCTCGAGGTGGAGGTCGCGGATGATCGCCGCGACCTCGGATCCGAGCGGCCGTTCGAGCGGGACGGCGTCGGGCGTGACGAGGGTCACGTCCGGCCCGGCTTGTCGGATCGAGGCGGCGACTTCCGTGCCGATCCAGCCGCCGCCGACGACGACGACGTGGTGCGCCCGCGCGGCGGCATCCCTGATCGCATCGGCGTGCGCGCGTGTTCGCAGGAGATGGATCCCCTCGAGATCCTTGCCCGGGACATCCACCGTCCGTGGGGCGGAGCCAGTCGCGAGCAGCAAGCGGTCGAACGCGAGCCGCCGCCCGTCGCGGAGGGTCACAGCGGACGCATGAGGGTCGATCGCGGTCACGCGAGTGTCCAGCGCCAGCTCGATCTTCTGCTCGTCGTACCACGACGCGGGGTGGACCACGGCCTTTTCGAACTGGGACTCACCGCGCAGGTAGTCCTTGGTGAGTGGCGGGCGCTCGTAGGGCGGCTCGGACTCGTCGCCGAACAGGGTGATCCGCCCGTCGAAACCCTCGGCGCGAAGCGTCTCAGCTGCCGCGGCGCCGGCCATGCCGCCGCCGACGATGACGATGTTTTCGATGCTGCTCATGACGTGCCTCCGTCGCCGTCCGGCGATCCATCCAACCGATACCGCAGGAACAGGTGGTTCTCGCCCCGCATGACCGATTCGAGTCGTGCCCAGGGGGCCTCGCCGACCGCGAAGCCCAGGCCCTCGACCAGCGACAGGCGTCGCGCCGTGTCCGAACGCCCTGCGATCTGCGGCGCGACCGTCAGGAACAGCTCGTCGATGAGGTGCTCCCCGAGCATCCCGGCGAGCAGGGTCGGCCCGCCTTCACAGACGACGAGCTCAAGGTCCCGCTGGCGGAATACGTCGATGAGCGACGGGAGATCGACCGCCGAGCCTCTGCCGGCGGCGACGACGTCGACGTGGGCCGGAAGGCCAAGCCGCCGGAGTCGCGACGCACCGTCATCGGTCGTGACGAGGACCACCGGAACGTCCGGGTCATGCAGGCCTGGGTGGTCGCGGTCGATCGAGCCGGACCCGGTGACGATCACCGCGGTCGGCTGAGGAGTGAGCCCGAGCGCCTGTCGCCACTCGGCGTACGCGCCGGCCGACGCCGGGTGGAGGGACGCGGGCGTCCAGCCGTGCGCGCCCGAGCGGACAGTGCCCGCCCCGTTGAGCACGGCATCCGACGTGGCCCGAACGAGGCCCATCAGGAAGCGATCCGGCGCGGAGTGGCCGCTCACCTCGCGTCCCCCTGTCCGGCCCTCGCGATCGAACGCGACGACCCCGTCGATCGTGCTCACGAAATTCGAGACGATCGTCGGCCGGTCGTCGCGGAGCGCGATCGACAGGTCAGCTCCGTATCGCCGGGCGAGCTCGGGTGACAGCGCGCCGCCCCGCCGGCGTCCGCCTGCCGGCGCCGCAAAGAGGGGTTCGATGCGCCAGGCGCCGTCGGTCACCGCCGGCCGCCGATGCCGCTGACGTCGAAGAACTCGCGACGCAGGCTCGCCTCCTCGGCGTACGTGCCGCGCCACGCGGTGGTCCGGGTCATCGGCTCGTGCTCGCGCACGCCGCGCATCTCCGTGCACAAGTGGTGGGCCTCCAGGTAGACCGCGACTCCGTGCGGGTGGAGCATCGACTCCAGCGTGTCCGCGATCCCGTGGGTCATCCGCTCCTGGACGCCGAAGCGCCGCGTCACGACGCGAACGAGCCTCGTGAGCTTGCTGATGCCGACGATCTGCTCATGTGCGACGTACCCGATCCAGGCCTTGCCGAAGAAGGGGAGCGCGTGGTGCTCGCACAGGGCGAAGAACGGGATGGGTCCTTCGACGACCTGGGCGAGCTCGCAGTTCGCGCCGCCATGGCATTCGGTCGGGAAAGCCGTCAGCAGCTTCGGGTCGCCGTCGTAGCCATCGGTCGCGTCGAAGAGGGCACGGATGAACCGGCGCGGCGTCGCCTCGGTCCCGGGCGTCGCCAGATCCATCCCGAACGCCCCGAGGATCTCTTGCGCGTAGCCCTCGAAGCGGGTCCAGTCCTCGTCGCTGATCCGCCGCCGCGCCGCTCGGCCGACGTCGTCCCGCTGGACGATCGACTGGACATGGTCGTGGATGTCAGGAACCGTGGCTGTCATGGGTGCGTCGCTCCGATCCGTTCTAATACTAGTGAGGACTAGCATTACAGTCGGAGGGCCGCGTGTCAAACCCTAGTGCTCGGTGCCTCCGGTGAACGTCCAGCCCTCGATCCGGACCGCCGGGACGACCGCCCCGCCAAGGAATCCCTTGAGCGCCTTGCGTTCCTGGGCGACGGCGACCGTCCCGCCGAGTGCGTCGAGGTAGCTCTGCGTGTAGCGCAGGTTCTTGACCGGCCCGACGATCCGGCCGCCCTCGACGAGGAACGTCCCGTCACGGGTCATCCCGGTCACGATCGCAAGCTTCGGGTGGACGGGGTTCGTGTAGTGGAAGCGCGTGACCAGCAGGCCCCGGTCGAGCCCCGCGATCAGGTCCTGGCGCTGGGCGGTGCCTGGCTCCATGAACATGTTGAGCGGGAACGGTCCCCATGGGTTCGGAGCCGGAAGACCATGGCCGGTCGATGCGACGCCGGCCCGGGCCGCCGTCTGCGCGTCGTAGACGACGTTGCGGCAGACGCCATCCTCGACGAGGACCACCCGCTCTTTCGCGACACCCTCGAAGTCGAACGGGAGGGGCAGTCCGGCAGGGTCGTAGCCGTCGTCCACGATCGTCACGAGCTCGCTGCCGATGCGCCGACCTGCCTCCGCGAAGCTTCGTTCCTCCTGGACGGCGAGGGCCGAGAAACCGAGGTAGCCGAGCATGTCGAGAAGGTCGACGACGGCGTACTCCTCGAGCACGACGGCGTAGTCGCCCGGGTCGAGCCCGATGGCGTCTGCCGTGGCCCGGGCCTTGCCGGCTGCCTCCCGGCCGAGCGCGGCGGCGTCGATCGTGGAGGCGTCAACCGCGGCCGCCTCGGCATACCCGCTTCCGCCGCCCGGACCCATCGAGACCGTCAGGAGCTGGGAGGTGGTCCGAGTGCCCGACGCACGGACGCCGTGCGAGTTCGCGACAGCCATCGACTCGAGGCCGGTCGAGAACGAGCCATAGGCGATGACGCCGGCATCGTCAGCGGCGCCGATGACCGCTCGGGCGCCTTCGGCCCGGAATTCCGGGGTCGCGGCAGCCGTCATCGGGCTGTACGCGGCGGGCGTCGGACGGATCTCGGTCGGGCCGGGCAGGCCGCCCCAGTCGTCGAGCTCCTCCACCACCCGGGCGATCGCGATGGCCTGATCGGCCAGCCGCCGGAGGCCTTCTGTGTCGGTTCGGCTGGTCGAGGCGACGCCGACGCGCTTGCCGACGAC
>JBJMMQ010000010.1:0-7766 GCA_045804705.1 Chloroflexota bacterium | reverse complement strand
GTGAAGGCGGCGTTGAAGGACGCCGGCCTGAAGCCGACCGACATCGACGAGGTGATCCTCGTCGGCGGCATGACCCGCATGCCGGCGGTGGTCGAGGCGGTCAAGGCGATGTTCAGCGGCAAGGAGCCGCACAAGGGCGTGAACCCCGACGAGGTCGTCGCGATCGGCGCGGCCATCCAGGCCGGCGTCCTGGCGGGCGACGTCAAGGACGTCCTGCTCCTCGACGTGACGCCGCTGTCGCTCGGCATCGAGACGCTGGGCGGGGTCATGACCAAGCTGATCGACCGGAACACGACGATCCCGACCTCGAAGTCGCAGGTCTTCTCGACGGCGTCGGATTCGCAGTCGCAGGTCGAGATCCACGTCCTCCAGGGCGAGCGCGACTTCGCGACCGACAACAAGACGCTCGGGCGGTTCATCCTCGACGGTATCCCGCCGGCCCCCCGGGGGATCCCGCAGATCGAGGTGACGTTCGACATCGACGCCAACGGCATCCTCGACGTCAAGGCCAAGGACCGCGCGACCAGCAAGGAGCAGCAGGTCCGGATCACCGCCTCGTCGATGCTCGACAAGAGCGCCGTGGACCAGATGGTCCGCGACGCCCAGGAGCACGCCGAGGAGGACAAGCAGCGACGCGAGGAGGTCGAGACCCGGAACCAGGCCGAGGCCCTCTCGTTCCAGGCGGAACGGGCGATCAAGGATCTCGGCGACAAGGTCTCGTCCGAGGACAAGGCCGAGGTCGAGAACAAGATCGAGTCGCTCCGCGAGGCCCTCAAGGGCTCGGACATGGACATCGTCAAGTCCGGGATGGAGTCGCTCGCCGAGGCCCTTCAGCGGGTCTCGACGGCGGCCTACCAGGCTGCGGCATCGGCCGCCGGGGAGTCCGGCAACGGATCCTCGAACGGGACCGGCGCCGACGGCACCGACGGTGCCGCGCCCGAGGAGGGCGAGGCCGCGACCGAGGACGAGACGGTCGAAGGCGAGTTCAAGGAGGTCTAGGCCTCGGGTCCTCGCCAACGGAATGAGCCCGGGTTTCGGCCCGGGCTCTTCGATTCCCGCGTGACCACAAGCACGCGCTGGATGACTTCCGTGGCTGATTGCCACTGCCGATCGGCACGGCTACGGTTGGTCGACGATGTGGAGGCTCGGCGCGGTCATCTTGGCCGTGACGCTCGCGATGGGTGCCGCGGGATGTGTCGGCTGCCCGCTCGCCTTGCTCGAAGGCGAGCTCGTCCCCGACGGTGTGGGTGGACTCGCCGTCCGGACGCCGGCGGGAGGAGTCGCGTCCGTCA
This sequence comes from Chloroflexota bacterium, assembly GCA_045804705.1. Lineage (GTDB taxonomy): Bacteria > Chloroflexota > Limnocylindria > Limnocylindrales > CSP1-4 > SPCO01. The sequence continues at coordinate 6,474 of JBJMMQ010000010.1, read as the reverse complement.
TCTGGCCGGATGGCGTCGGGATCGGTCACGAGGGCGACGAGCTCGTGCTGACGAACCAGCTCGGGCTGCCGATCGCGCACGAGGGCGAGTTCGTGAGCATGGCCGGCGGCGTGCCCGGCGAATCGCCGACGTTCGATGCGTGCGGGCCGATCGCCGTGAGAGCATCGGCGTTGCCGACGCGTTAGCATGACAACAAACCGACTGGTCGGTCGGTAAGTTTCGAGCGAGGCGATGGGCAAGCAGGAGGGTCGGCCGCCGACGCAGGCGGAGCGGAGTCGGGCGCGGCGCGAGCAGATCCTCGACGCCGCCTTCCACACCTTCAGTCGGCGCGGCTATCGCGACACGGCCGTCGACGAGATCGCGGCGGCGGCCGAGACGAGCAAGGGCGGCGTCTACTTCCATTTTCCGACGAAGGAGGCGATCTTTCGCGAGCTCGTCAAGACCACCGCAGATCGTCTCGCGGCCAAGGTCGAGCGCGCTGTCGCTGCCGAGAACGACCCGATCGCCCGGGCCGACGCCGCCCTGCGGACGGTCCTCCTGACGTTCGCCGGCCACCGCACGATGGCTCGCCTCCTGTTCGTCGATGCGATGGGCGCCGGGCGCGTCTTCAACGCCGAGACGAATGCGCTGCACGACCGGTTCGCGGGGATGATCGCGGGCTACCTCGATGAGGCCGTCGCCGAGGGTGCGATCCCGCCGATCGACACCGCGTTGACGGGCGTCGCCTGGTTCGGGGCGCTCAACGAGGTCGTCGCCCGGTGGCTCCTGATCGACGAGCCGGCGCCGCTCGAGTCGACCTATCCGACGCTTCGCGCACTCCTGCTTCGGAGCGTCGGCGTCGACGAGGCGCGGATCGCGCTCAGACCGAGCCTCTCGTCGTGACGATCGCCGATCGCCACGTGCCGGGCCGGACGCGCGACGGGTTCTCGGAGGAGCTGGCGGAGCTTCTCGCGACCGCGGACGACGCCCGACGCCTCGTCACCCTCAGCCGCCCTGCGGATCCCGTCGACCCGATCGCGCTGTTCGTCGCTGCGCGGGCCAGGGATCTCGAAGCGGTGCTCTGGCTCCAACCCTCCAGCGGCCGGTCGATCGTCGGGATCGGACGAGCGTGGGCCTTCGAGGGCGGCGGCCGTGAGCGGTTCGGGGCTGCGACGGCGGCCTGGGGTGCCGTCCTCGGCGACGCCGTCGCCGGCGGAGCCTCGGTCGGGCTGCCGGGCGGAGGCCCAGTCCTCCTCGGAGGGCTGGGATTTACCGGTCTGACGCCAGCCCGCGACGATCCCTGGGCCCCGTTCGGACCGGCGTCGCTCGTGCTGCCGACCTTCACCGTGACGCAGGAGCCGGGAGCCGCGAACCTCGCGGTGGCGATCGCTCCAGGGCGAGCGCGCGACCCCGATCCGGACGAGGTCGAGGACGCGTGGACGTCACTGCTCACGACCGCCCGTGCCACGGCGGGGACGGGCACGACCGATCCGGCCGGTCCTCTGACGATGCTCGAGAGCCGGCCCGACCGTGCTGGCTGGGACCGCATCGTCGGCATGTTCGCGGGAGCCGTGGGCCGTGGCAGGATCGACAAGGTCGTCCTTGCGAGGCGCGCGATCTTCGAGTCACTTGCTGAGCACGACATCGGCGCCGCGCTCCGACATCTCGCTGCGACGGCGCCGGAGAGCACGACATTCGCATTCTCACGCGATGGCACGACTTTCCTGGGGGCCACGCCCGAGCGGCTCGCGCGGACCGTCGGCCGGTCATTCGAGACGGTCGCGATCGCGGGTTCGGCGCCGCGGGGCGAGGATCGCGAGACGGATGCCCGGTACGCCGCGGCGCTCCTCGCCAGCGAGAAGGACCGTGAGGAGCACGCGGTCGTCGTCGACACGTTGCGGGCAGGATTGGCGCCGATCGTCGAGACCCTCACCATCGCCGACGCGCCCGGCATCCTTCCGCTCCGCCACGTTCAGCATCTCGTGACGCCGATGACCGGCACCCTCCGCGAGGACGCAGGGCTGCTCGGTCTTGCAGCAGTCCTTCACCCGACGCCGGCCGTCGGGGGCGAGCCGCGCGATGTGGCTCTCGACCTCATCGCGGAGCACGAGGGGTTCGATCGCGGCTGGTACGCCGGTCCGATCGGCTGGCTGGGTGCCGACGGCGACGGCGAGCTGATGGTGGCTCTCCGCTGCGGCCTCGTCGGTGGCCGCGACGCCGTCTTGTTCGCCGGATGCGGGATCGTCGCGGACTCGGAACCGGGACGGGAATGGGACGAGTCGAGGCTCAAGCTCCGGACGATGATCGCGGCGCTCGGCGGAGAAGCCGAGGAGGACGCGTGACGGACGTCCTGGCGCTTCGCGCGATCGCGCACGAGCTTGCGGTGGGTGGCGTGAGCGAGGTCATCCTGTGCCCGGGTTCACGGTCGACGCCGCTCGCGCTCGCGGTCCGCGCCCATCCCGCGCTCCGCGTGCGGGTCCTGCTCGACGAACGCTCGGCGGGGTTCTTCGCCCTCGGTCTCGCCCGCGCGTCGCGACGGCCGGTCGCGGTGGTCGTGACATCGGGAACGGCGGCCGCCGAACTGCTTCCCGCGGTGGTCGAAGCATCGCTCGCGCGCGTCCCGCTCGTCCTGCTCACGGCGGATCGCCCACCGGAGCTGCGCGAGCGTGGCGCGGCGCAGACCATCGACCAGGTCGGGATCTTCGGTATCCATGCCCGCTGGTCGATCGACCTGCCGCTGCTCGACGGGGAGCCCGAGACCCGGCGCCACGTGCGGTCGGTGATCGGGCGGGCAGTGGCGACGGCTCGTGGTGGGCCTGCCGGCCCCGTCCACGTCAACATCGGGTTCCGGGAGCCGCTCATCCCGTCCGCCGCGCTCGGCCCGCTCACGGAGGACGATGGCGAGCCGGTCGGGGCCTTCACGTCGGTCGTCAGCGCGCGCCGTGTCCTGGATCCGGTGGCGGTCCGCGACCTCGCGGGACGTCTTGGGGGTGTGGATCGTGGGTTGATCATGGCCGGTCCGCAGGAGGACCCGGCACTCCCGTCCGCGCTTGGTCGTCTTGCCACGGCGACCGGCTTCCCGATCGTCGCAGACGCGCTTTCCGGCGTTCGGTGCGGGCCTCACGATCGATCGTTCGTGCTCGGCCACGCGGATCACCTCGTTAGACCGGGACCGTGGCGCGACGGCCACCTGCCCGAACTCGTGATCCGGTTCGGGGCGACGATGACCTCGAAACCGATGCTCACGCTGCTCGAGACGGCCGGGCCTGCCCAGATCGTCGTCGATGGCGACCGTGGGTGGAGCGATCCGGCGATCCTTCCGACGACGTTCGTCCACGCCGATGCCGCCGCGGCCGCGAACGCGCTGGCGGACGAGCTAGCGAACGGCACCGCGCGCGATCCCGGGTGGGCACGTGCCTGGTGCGAGGCGGACCGAGCAGCCGACCGAGCGCTCGCAGATTGGCTCGAAGACGTCGTGGGCCGCGGCGAGCCGTTCGAAGGGCTGCCGTTCGCACTCCTCGGCGATCTCCTTCCGGACGGGGCGATGCTCTGGGCCGGCAACAGCATGCCGGTCCGCGACATGGACGACTGGTTGCTGCCCACGGCGCGTGCCATCCGGCCGATGTCGAACCGCGGCGCGAACGGCATCGACGGCGTCGTCTCGACGGCCCTCGGGGCGGCGTCCGCGGGCGCCGGCCCTGTCGCGCTGGTCATCGGTGACCTGTCGTTCCTGCACGACCTGAACGCGCTCGTCGCGGCGCGGCTCCACGGCCTGTCCGCGACCATCGTCCTCGTCGACAACGACGGCGGCGGCATCTTCTCGTTCCTGCCGCAGGCGACCGCCGACGCGCCAGCGGTCGGGCTGCCCGATCACTACGAGGAGCTCTTCGGGACGCCGCACGGGATCGACGTCGGCCCCATCGTCACCGCGCTCGGCGGCGAGTTCGTGGATGTTTCGACCGCGGATCTCCGGCCGGCTCTGGCCGAGTCGATCGCGGCGCCCGGCGTCCAGGTCCTGCGCTACCGGACGGATCGCTCGCGCAACGTCGAACTGCATCGAGAAGCCGCGGCGGTCGTGGCTGCGGCACTGCCAGCGCGATGACCGCCATCGACGTCGACGGCCTGCGCTGGGAGGTCCGGACGCACGGCGCTGGGACGCCCCTGCTGCTCCTCCACGGCTTCACGGGCCGGGGATCAGGTTGGGGCGGCCACGCACACGCATTCGCTCGCGACCACCGGGTCGTCGTGGTGGATCTCCCCGGCCACGGCCGCAGCGGGATCCCCGAAGACCCGCGACGGGCCTCGGTCGAGCGATCCGCGGACGACCTCGCCACGATCCTCCGTCGCCTGTCGGCGTCGCCCGCGCACGTCCTCGGTTACTCGCTCGGTGCGCGGATCGCGCTCCGGCTCGCGGTGGCGCATCCGGGCGCCGTCCGCCGCCTCGTGCTCGAGAGTCCTTCCGCTGGCATCGCAGACCCGTTCGCCCGCGCCAAGCGAACGGCAGCCGACGAAGCGCGCGCGACCCGCCTCGAGGACAGTGGGGTCGAGGCCTTCGTGGCCGAATGGGAAGCCGAGCCCGTCTTCGCGAGCCACGCCGCGATGCCCGCAGCGCGAAGAGCACGGCTCCACGCAGCTCGACTCCGAAACGATGCCCACGGTCTCGCCACGAGCCTCCGCGGCGCGGGCCAGGGAGCGATGGAGCCCCTCGGCGACCGCCTCCCCGGCATCGTCGCGCCGACGATGGTCATCGCAGGCGCCCTCGACGATGCCGGCCGTGACCGCGCGACCCACATCGCGGCGTGCATCCCCGGAGCGCGGCTCGCGATCGTCGAGAATTCAGGACACACCCCCCACCTCGAGACACCACGGACATTCCGAACACTCGCCACCGACTTCCTGGAGGAGGACCCAGCCGCATGACCGCCGCACCCGTGACCTGGACATCGGTCGTCGACTACGAGGACATCCGGTACGAGCATTCCGGGACAGGCATCGCCCGCGTGACGATCGACCGGCCGGAGGTCCACAACGCGTTCCGCCCGGAGACGGTCCAGGAGATGATCGACGCGTTCGCACGGATCCGGGACGACTCGACGATCGGTTGTGCGCTCCTCACGGGCGCCGGCGACAAGGCGTTCTGTTCGGGCGGCGACCAGCGGTTCAAGGACCGCGGCGGCTACGTCGGGCGCGACGGGCTGGCGCGGCTCAACGTGCTCGACCTCCAGCGCCAGATCCGGTCGCTGCCGGTCCCGGTCATCGCGCTCGTCAATGGCTATGCCATCGGGGGCGGGCAGGTCCTCCAGGTCGTCTGTGACCTCGCGATCGCTGGTGACAACGCGATCTTCGGGCAGGTCGGCCCGCAGGTCGGCTCGTTCGACGCCGGGTTCGGGATCGGCCTGCTCGCCCGGCTCGTCGGGGACAGGAAAGCGAAGGAGATCTGGTTCCTGTGTCGTCGCTACGACGCGCAGCAGGCGCTCGATATGGGACTCGTCAACCACGTCGTCCCGCTGGCCGACCTCGAAGCCGAAGGCGTCCAGTGGGCAACCGAGATCCTGGCGATGAGCCCAACGGCGATCCGCTTCCTGAAGTCGGCCTTCCTCGTCGCGACTGACGGGCTGGCCGGTTTGCAGGAGTTCGCCGGCAACGCGACGGGCCTGTTCTACACGACCGACGAGGCGCACGAAGGCTCGACCGCCTTCCTCGAGAAGCGCAAGCCCGACTTCTCCCGGTTCCCACGCCGCCCGTGACGACCGTCGCAGCCCGCCCATCCGCGCTCCGGATCTGGCTCCTCGCGATCCGGCCGGCGACATTGCCCGCGGCGCTCAGCGGCGTCGTCGTCGGGTTGGGCGCGGCGCTGTCGGTGGGGACGCCGTTCCGCCTCGACACTGCCGTCGGGTGCCTGGCCGTCGCGCTGCTCCTCCAGGTCACCGCCAACCTCTCGAATGACCTGTCCGATTTCCGGAAGGGTGCCGACACACCGGACCGGACGGGGCCGCTGCGAGTCGCGGCGGCAGGGTTCGTGACCCCGCGGCAGCTCGAAGTCGCGATCGCGATCGTCATCGGTCTGGCTGGCGTCGTCGGGCTCTGGCTTGCGACGGTCGGTGGGCCGGTCCTGCTCATCATCGGGATCCTCGCTGTCATCGCATCTCTCGCGTACACCGGCGGTCCCTGGGCGTACGGGTATCGCGGCCTCGGTGAGGTCTTCGTCTTCCTCTTCTTCGGGTTCGTGGCCGTCGTCGGGACGGCCTACCTCCAGGCGGGTCGGGTCGATCCGGTGTTCTGGGTCGCGGCCGTCCCGATCGGGGCGCTGACGACGGCGATCCTCGTCGTCAACAACCTGCGCGACATCCCGACCGACGCGCTGGCCGGGAAGCGGACGCTCGCGGTGATGCTCGGGGTCCGCCGGACGCGGCTGGAGTACGCCGCGCTGTTGCTGGTCGCGTTCATCGTCCCGGTCGTGCTCGTCGCGGCGGGACGCGGGCTTGCCGTGCTGCT
>JBJMMQ010000009.1:0-6707 GCA_045804705.1 Chloroflexota bacterium | reverse complement strand
AGCAGGTCCGCCAGCAGCGCGAGACGGCGGCGCGCGGCCGGGACCGCCGCCTCTGGCCGACGGTCGGCATCGTCGGCTACACGAACGCCGGGAAGTCGACGCTGCTGAACGCGCTCGTCGGATCCGACGTGGCGCACGCAGAGGACAAGCTCTTCGCGACTCTCGACCCGACCAGCCGCCAGGTGAAGCTCGGCGACGGCCAGACTGCCATCGTCACCGACACCGTGGGTTTCATCCACAAGCTCCCGCATCAGCTCGTCGACGCCTTCCGGGCGACGCTCGAGGAGGTCAATCGCGCGGACGTGCTCGTCGAGGTCGTCGACGCGTCAGACGAGCATTTCGAGGAGCACCGCGCGACGGTCCAGACCGTGCTCGACGAGCTCGGCGCAGGCGAGAAGCCCCGCCTCCTCGCGTTCAACAAGGCGGACCTGCTCGATGCGACGGCACGGGACGGGTCGAACCCCGCGCCGGCCATCGCGGGGGCCGTGTTCGTGTCGGCGCTGACCGGCTACGGGATGGAGACGCTCCGCGCCGAGATCGCGGCCCTTCTCGCCTCGCTCTGGGTCGATGTCGACGTGTGCCTGCCGTACGCGGCCGGCGAGCTCCTTGCACGCGTGCGCGAGCGGGGCACGATCGAACTCGAGTACGGCGAGCGCGAGGTCCGGGTCGTCGGCCGCGTCGCGCCTCCGCTGGCCGGTGAGCTCCAGGCTGCGGCCGCCCGCTGGACGGCGGCGACCCTCGAGGACGCGCTGGCGACGGAGGCCCTCGAGGCGGCGACCGCGCCTGAACGATGACGATCCCCACCCGACAGGCAGGGTGGGGGACCGCGCCCGATGGGACGCTCATCACATGGACCGTATCGGAGGGTCGGCGCGGTCGTCGCTGGCGGGAGGTGATCTCACGCGCCACTGACGTCGTCCATGCGCTGCTTCTCGAGACGGATCCCGACGGCCGCTTCAGCCACATGGAGCTCGCACGCGCCGACGGACTGTGGACGTTCCACCCCGAGGGCGATGGAACGCTCCATGGCAATCACGTCGACCGGAGTGAGGCCGGTGTCCGGCACGTCGAGGGGTGGCCGTTTCGTCCGGAAGACGTGCTCGTCCTCGAGGGATCCCCGGTCGCGCTGGCGGCCGTCGTCGAACGGTGGCGTCGGGCGGCCACGGTCGGCTCGTCCGTCGTCGTCGGCGCCGTCGTCATCGGGCGGGACGGCAGTCTCACGCGTGAAGAGGATCTCACCGTCGAGCGGGTGTCCGACGTCGCCTGGCGGGTGGCGGACGCATCGATCGAGCTCGACGTTGACGGGCTGCCGGCTCTCGCCGACGGCCGGCGGCGCCCTCTCGAGGTCGACTGATCCCACCGCCGTGGACACGCTGTGGACAAGGCCGTGAGATTGCCCGCACTTACCGCGAAACTCGTGGATAAACGGGTATCGCGCCCGGACGGACGTCGGCTATCGTAGGACTTGCTCGAAGGGGCCCCAGACCGAAAGCAGTGTCGCGGATGCAAATCAGCGGTGCTGACTACGGACCGGCGGTTCCTTCGAGCATTTTCGTGTGTGCGGCGAGACCGCGGGCGTGCACCCGGTGATCGTCAGCCCCGACCTTGAACCGGCCGCCATCCGTGCGGCGCACGCGACGATCGATCCCGCCTTCACCCATTCCCCTCAATACGTTCACGAGGGGCTGTCCGCTCGGCTCGGCGTCCCGGTCGTCGTCAAGGTCGAGACGGCGAACCCGATCCGCTCATTCAAGGGTCGCGGCACGTGGACCGCGGTCACGACGCTGGCAGGGGAGGGGAGGATCGGCCCCGACCGCCCGGTCGTCTGCGCGTCCGCCGGCAACTTCGGCCAGGGCGTCGCGTACGCTGCACGCGCCCTCGGGATCCCGGCCGTCGTGTTCACGTCGGTCCATGCCAATCCCGGCAAGATCGCGCGGATGCGGACACTCGGCGCGGACGTGATCTCGGTCGGGGAGGACTTCGACACGGCGCGCGAAGCCTCGGAGGCGTACCTCGCCGACCACGCCACCGAGCTGCTCGTGGACGGCGACGACGTGCGGATCTCGACCGGCGCGGCGACCCTGGCGGTCGAGATGACCGACGCGGTCGCTGCGGGCCATCTACCGGCACCCGCCGTCATCTCCGTGCCCGTCGGGAACGGCGCGCTCATCAACGGCATCGGGGCGTGGCTGCGCGCGACGGCCCCCGGCTGCCGCGTCGTCGGCGTCCAGGCCGAACGAGCAGCGGCGATGACCCTTAGCTTCCGGCAGGGACGCCCGATCGACACCGACGCCGCCGCCACCTACGCGGACGGCATCGCCTCGCGTGTCGCGATCCCTCGCGCCGTCGAGCTCATGGCGGGGCGGGTCGACGAGATGCGCACAGTGAGCGAGGACGCGCTCCACGAGGCGCAGGCGGTGCTGACCGAGGAGCTGGGCATCACCGTCGAGGGCGCGGCGGCGGCGTCCTGGGCCGGACTGCTCGCCGGCGAGCGACCTCCCGGACCTGCCGTCGTCATCGTCACGGGCAGCAACGTCTGATCGCCGCTGGTGGCCCAGGACGCGCGAGGAGGGGCCTGCCTCCACGACCTCTCCATGCCGCCTTCACGCGAGCTCCGGCGTCCGGGTGACATCATCGAGGCATGACCCAGCAATTCGCGCGTGTCCCGACAGATGCCGGCGCCGTCGTCCGCGAGGTCCGCGGTTTCGGCGGTGTGCCCTGGGGACGGTTGTTCCGGTACCTGCGCCCGAACCTGTGGCGATTCGCCGTCGCGATGGTCGGGCTCGTGTTCTCGTCACTCATCGGGCTCGCCTTCCCGCTGGTCATCGCCGGGATCACGACGGAGGTGGTCGCCGGCGGCGATTCGGCGGGGCTCGACCGGCTCGTCCTGCTCCTGTTCGGCCTGTTCTGCGTGCAGGCGGTCGGTAGCTTCCTCCAGACCTATCTCCTCGGCATCGTCGGCGAGCGCGTCGTCGCGCAGCTCCGGGGCGACCTCTTCGGGCGGCTGGTGACGCTATCGCTCGACTTCCACGCCGGTCGCAGGGTCGGTGAGCTCGTCTCGCGCCTATCGAGCGACGTGACTCTCGTTCGGACGATGCTCACCCAGACGGTGACGAGCCTGTTGTCGTCGCTCATCGGGCTCATCGGCTCGGTCATCATCCTGTTCACGCTCAGCCCGACGCTGCTCTTCATCGTGCTGCTTCTCGCACCGGTGCTGATCGCGATCGCGTTCCTGTTCGGGCGCCCGCTCCAGCGCGTCAGCACGGATGTCCAGGACACGATCGCGCGGAGCACGACGACGGCCGAAGAGGCTCTGTCCGGCATCCGCGTCGTCAAGAGCTATGTCCGAGAGGACTGGGAGCTCGAGCGCTACGACACGGACCTGCGCAGCGTCGTGGCGACCGGGTCACGGCTTGCGTTGTGGCGTGCCACGTTCGGCGCGCTCATGGGCCTGCTCGGGTTCGGGACGCTGGCAGGGCTTCTCTGGTACACGGGCCACCAGGTCATCTCGGGTGAGCTCGGGATCGGGACGCTGACCGGGTTCCTGCTCTACGGCGTGGCGATCGCCGCGAGCCTGGGCACGATCGCAGGTCTGTACGGCCAGTTCCGCGAGGGGACAGGGGCCATCACCCGCGTCTTCGAGATCATCGACACGCGCCCGACGATCGTCGACGCACCAGCCGCCCGACCGATGCCGGCGGGGGCCGGGGAGATCGAGCTCGACGGCGTGTCGTTCGGCTACAGCCCAGACCGGCTCGTCCTGCGCGACATCACGCTGACGGTCGGGGCAGGGGAGACCCTCGCCCTCGTCGGGCCGTCGGGCTCCGGCAAGACCACGCTGACCGGGCTCATCCCGCGGCTGTGGGACGTGACCGAGGGCAGCATCCGGGTCGACGGGCTCGACGTGCGCGACGTCACCCTCGCCAGCCTCCGCGGCGAGATCGGGCTCGTGGCTCAGGAGGCGACCCTGTTCGGTGGGTCGATCCGCGAGAACATCCTGTACGGGCGTCTCGATGCCACAGAGACCGAGATGGTCGACGCCGCCCGGGCTGCCAACGCCCACGACTTCATCAGGGCCCTGCCTGACGGCTACGACACGGTCGTGGGCGATCGTGGCTCGCGCCTGTCGGGCGGTCAGCGGCAGCGCGTCGCGATCGCCCGGGCGATCCTGAAGGACCCGCCGATCCTGCTCCTCGACGAGGCGACGAGCTCCCTCGACAACGAATCGGAAGCGCTCGTCCAGGACGCGCTCGACCGGCTGAAGGTGGGACGGACGACGATCATCGTCGCACACCGCCTCTCGACGATCCGTGCTGCCGACCGGATCGCCGTTCTCGACGACGGCTGGCTCGTCGAGCTCGGCACCCAGGACGAGCTGCTCGCGACGCCCGGGCTGTACGCTCGCCTCCACCGGATGCAGTTCGCGGAGGATGTCGAGCCGGTGCCTGTCGGAGGGATCGCGTGAGCCCGGTGAGGGGGGAGTTCGAGGCCATCGAGGGCCGCCTGTGGGCCATCCTCGCGCCGTACCGGGACCGGCTCGAGGACGGTAGCGTGTACGGTCTGGTGACGTTGAAGCGGCCGGGAGCGAAGGCACACGCGTTCTTCGCCGGCGTCCGCGTGGCCTCGAAGCACGTCGCCTTCCATCTCATGCCGGTCTACTCTGATCCCTCGCTCCTCCACGGCATCTCGCCGGGCCTTCGAGCGCGGCTGAAAGGCAAGACGACGTTCGACTTCGTCACCGCGGACGAGGATCTGTTCTCGGAGCTCGACGCGCTCGTGGCGCGCGCCTTCGAGACGTACATGGCAGGGAGTGGCACGTGATCACCATCGACGAGCTCGGAGCGGACGTTACCGACCATCGGCTGACACGACCCGACGGCCGGATCGTGGCGTGGAGCGAATCCGGCGTGGCGGATGGGCGGCCGCTGCTCCGTGTGCCGGGCACACCGGGCAGCCGCTTCTCGCTCCGTGCCGACCGGACGCCCTGGGTCGAGCGTGGCTTGCGGGTGATCACGACCGAACGACCGGGCTACGGCGCCTCCACGCGGCTGGAGGGTCGCAAATTCGTGGAGCATTCCGACGACGTGGCGGCCATCCTCGATGCGCTCGGGATCGACGCGCTGCCCGTCGGTGGTGGCAGTGGCGCGAGCCCGCACATCCTCGACTTCGCGTTCCGGCACCCCGACCGCGTCACCGCCGCGACCATCCTCGTCGGAGCCGCGCCCCTGGAGCCGGACGAGGCCGAGGCGATGATCGACCTCAACGCGCTCGAGTACCGCCTGTACCACGAGGGCCGGTTCGACGAGCTATGGCGGATCTCCACCGAGATGCGCGAGGAGATCCTGGCCGATCCGTTGGCCGGTTTCCGAGGCGCCATGGCGTCGTCGACCGCGGTCGACCGGGCGATCATCGAGGACCCGACATGGCAGCGCGGGTTCCTCGTCGCCATCGTCGAATCGCTCGGGCAGGGCCCCGGCGGCTGGTATGACGAGGGGCTCGCCATGGCCGGTCCGTGGGGCATCCCCTTCGAGTCGATCGAGACGGACATCACCTGGTGGCACAGCGATGGCGATCGGAACGCCCCGTTGTCGGCCGCGCGCCGCGTCGTCGATGCGCTCCCGAATGCACGGCTCCGGGTGTGGCCGGATGCCGGTCACCTCACGCCGTACCTGCACGAGCCCGAGATCCTCGACGAACTCCTGAGCCGGGCGGCTGCGTCGGCTTCGACGTGACGTGGCCGCGGGGGTACGTGACGTATGAGGCTCTATTTCGCCGCTCCGCTCTTCACGACGGCTGAGCGCGCCTGGAACGCCGAGGTCGCGGCGGCTCTCCGCGCCGGCGGTCACGAGGTCTTCCTGCCCCAGGAGAAGGAACCGGGCAAGGACGCCGAGGGCATCTTCGTCACGGATGTGGCCGGGGTCGACGCGGCGCACGCTCTCGTCGCGATCCTGGATGGCTCCGACCCCGACTCCGGGACGTCCTGGGAAGTCGGCTATGCGTACGGCACGAGGAAAGCGGTCGTCCTCGTCCGAACCGATTTCCGGTCGATGGCAGGCGATGCCGGCGGTTACAACCCGATGCTCGCGGAATCGGCCACGATCAGGCTCGACCTGCCAGCCGCGTCAACGACCGAGGTCATCGCCGCGATCCTTGATGCGCTGGAGCGTGTCGAGGCACGCACCGGGTAGCGCCAGGCTGGTCGTGGGCCCGGCGCTGTTCGATACCGTCAGAAGGTCGTTTCAAGCGACGGACGAGCGCGTTCCCCACTTCCGATAAGGTGAGTTATGTCTGTCGCCTGAGGAGACCTGCGTCGATCAGGAAGCGCAATGATGTACGGCGCGGGACAGGACAAGCCCGTCGTCCGTTGTTAGGGTATGGCCGCCAGCATCGACCACCTCCCCATAGCGTTAAGCCGTCTCACGGCGATGGACGGACTTGCGGACGTGAGCTCCGTGGCGACCGGGACGGAATCGTTCGAGCAGGTCTACGCCTCCCATTACCGAGACGTCGAGCGCTACGTCCTGCTCATGCTCGGAAGACCGGACGACGCTGACGACATCGTCGCCGACACGTTCCAGCGCGCCTTTCTCGCCTGGCGAGCCGGACGCGGACCCGCTGGCCGTCCTCTCCCGTGGCTCCTCCTCATCTCCCGACGGCTCGTTGCTGACCGGTGGCGCCGTCGCCGCCTGATCGCGTGGATCCCGCTC
>JBJMMQ010000008.1:0-3403 GCA_045804705.1 Chloroflexota bacterium | reverse complement strand
CCGGCGACGGCCCGGGCCATGAGCGTCTTGCCGGTGCCCGGAGGTCCGACGAGGAGCACGCCGCGCGGGATGCGCGCACCGAGCGAGTTGAACTTCTCCGGGTACTTCAGGAACTCGACGACTTCCTGGAGCTCGGTCTTCGCCTCGTCGACGCCGGCGACGTCGTTGAAGGTGACGACGGTCTTGTTGCCGAGGAACATGCGGGCCCGGCTCTTGCCGAAGCTCAGGGCCTGGTTATTCGTGCCCTGGGCCTGACGCATCATGAAGAAGATGAACCCGCCGATGACCAGCAGCGGCAGGAGTCCCGTCAGGAGCAGGCCGAGCCACGATGTGTCGGGCGCAGGCTCAGCCTTGTAGATGTCGGCCGGAAGCGTGAGATTGTTCGCCTTGGCCGCAGCCTGCATGTCATTCGGGTAGACGATGGTGAGGACGCTCGGGACGGTGACCGTGTACGTCGCGGGCGTGCCGCTCTTGAGCTTGACGGTCAGCGTGTCGCCCTGCTGGAGGACCGAGCCGACCTTGTTCTGCCCGACGTCATCGAGGAATGTCGAATAGCCGACGAGGTTCGGCGTCGAACTGGATTGGATCCAGGTGAACAGCAGCGCTGCGGTCCCCACCACGAGGACCAGCATCACGATGCCGTTCCGGAAGAACTTGGGATTCAAAAGGAGCCTCCGGGTCGAGCGAGCGACGGCCGTGCGTCGCCGGTGTTTCCGAGTATAGCGTCGAGTGCTGAGACGACCCCGTGACGGATGTCCCATGGGTGGCGGCAGGGATACGGACGCCCGAGGGTCGCGGATGGTGGCGCCAGGCCAGATGAAGGATTCGACACGGCGCTGACAAGAAGAACGACCCTCCGTCGGGAGGGTCGTCGATCAGATCGATGCTGGTAGCGGAGGGCGGATTTGAACCACCGACCAAGGGCTTATGAGTCCCCTGCTCTACCACTGAGCTACTCCGCCACGACCCCGAGGATACCGAACACCCGCCAGATCCGGCAACCGTCGAGGGATCAGGTCAGCTCCCGGAGACGACCCGTGGCGACATCGAAGACGAGGCCGTGGACGCGGGTCGTCATGACCCAGGGATGGGCGCGCAACCGTTCGACGGAGCCGCGAACGCTCGTCTCGACATCCTCGAACGAGCCGAACGCGATGCCGAGATCGACGCCGCTCGACTCCACGAGCTTCGCGCGGATGCCCGGCTCGTCGGCGTGCTCGAGCCCACAGCCCGTGTGACCGATGATGACGATCTCGTCCGTGCCGAGAAGGCTCTGGCTCACGATCAACGACCGGATGACGTCGTCGGTCGCAAGGCCGCCGGCGTTGCGGATGATGTGAGCGTCGCCCGTGCGAAGGCCGAGCGTTTCCTCGACATCGAGCCGCGCGTCCATGCAGGCGACGATGGCGATGCCACGGAGCGGCGCGGCGGTCAGCGCCGAGCGGTCGAAGGACTCGGTGTAACGCTCATTCTCGGCAAGGATCCTGCCGAACTCGCCGCGGTCAGTCACGCGCCGGCGTCAGCCGCCCGGGCCGAACAGGAGGGTCAGCCAATGCTCGAGAGGGCTCGTCGACGTCGGTGCGCCCAGGCGAACCGAGGCTGAACCCGGCGCGTCCGGGCGGAGCGAGGGCGCGCCTGCCTCGAGGCTGAAGGGAATCTCGTGCGGACCGCCGAGACCGTACCCGCGAGCCTGCTGGAGGACGAACCGGCGGTCGGCGATGCGCTCCAGCTCCCGCTCGAGCCCGGCGACCTGATCGCGTCGCTGACCGTTCGAGACGATCATCGCCTCAGCACGGCTCGTTGCCGCCGCGGCCTCGCTGACCTGGCGCGCGAAGACGAACACGATCCACGAGACCAGCAGCGCGCCGACGAGGATCGCCATGCGCCGCCGGGTGAAGCCGGCGATCGGAAGCGCGGCCAGGCTCGGCTCGCCGGGTTTCGGTGCCGGGGCGTCCGGACTGCCCGCTGACGACGTCGGGTCCACGTCGTCGGGGGCGTCATCTGTCGGCGTCGGGAAGAACCGGCGGAGCATCTCGGCGAGCGTAGCTAAGAGGGAGCTGCGGTGTCAACCCGCCCGGCTCGTGACACGCGACCTGTCACGACCTCGGTGCACGGTCTGATAGACTCGCCGTGTTTCGAACGTTCGTTCGTTTCTGGAGCAGCCGACATGCGCACCTATGCCCCCGCCGACACCGGCGCCGTCCTGTCCCGCCTGCTCGAAGAGCCCTCGCTCGCGCGCGGAGTCGTGCATCACGCCGTCCTGCCGGCCCGACCCCCCGACTTCGAGGACTTCCCGGACTGGCTGGACCCACGCATCGTCGCAGGGCTCGCCGGTCGCGGCATCAGCCGGCCGTACACCCACCAGGCGGAGGCGATCGAAGCCGTCCATGGTCATTCGGACGTCGTCGTCGTGACGCCGACGGCGTCGGGCAAATCGCTGTGTTACTCGGTGCCGATCCTGCAGGCGATCGCCGAGGACCCGGCAGCTCGAGCCCTCCTGCTCTTCCCGACGAAGGCGCTCGGGCAGGACCAGGTGGCTGAGATCGGAGAGCTTGCGGCCGCCAGCAAGCTCCACGTGTCGGCCTCGACCTACGACGGCGACACGCCGGCACCGATCCGCTCGGCGGTCCGCGCCGCCGGCCAGGTCGTGGTGACCAACCCGGACATGCTCCATTCGGCGATCCTCCCCCATCACACCAAGTGGTTCCAGCTGTTCGAGCAGCTTCGGTTCATCGTCATCGACGAGCTGCATACCTATCGAGGCGTGTTCGGGAGTCACGTCGCGAACGTCCTTCGTCGCCTGCTCCGCATCTGCGCGCACTACGGCAGCAAGCCCGTCATCGTCTGCTGTTCGGCGACGATCGGAAACCCCGCCGAGCTCGCCGGGATGCTGACCGGACGACCGGCGCGGCTGATCGACCGGAACGGGGCGCCCGCGGGCGAACGGCACGTCGTCCTCGTCGACCCGCCGATCCTCCATCCGGAGAGCGGCGCGCGCGGGTCGTCTGCGACGCTCGCCCAACGTTGGGCACTGCCGTTCCTCCGGGCGGGGCGACAGACGATCGTCTTCGGACGGTCGCGCGTCGCCGTCGAGATCCTGCTCACGGGACTTCGCGAATCGCTCCGTGAGAGCTACGGGCCGCGGTCGAAGGTGCGCGGCTATCGCGGCGGCTATCTGCCGACCGAGCGGCGTTCGATCGAGCATGGCCTGCGCGACGGCGAGATCCTCGGTGTCGTCGCGACGAACGCCCTCGAGCTCGGCGTGGACATCGGGCGGCTCGACGTGTCGATCCTCGCGGGCTATCCGGGATCCGTGGCGGCCACCTGGCAGCAGTTCGGGCGCGCGGGGCGGCGCCAGGGCACGAGTGTCGCGGTCCTCGTCGCGTCCGGGGCCGCGGTCGAC
>JBJMMQ010000007.1:0-3630 GCA_045804705.1 Chloroflexota bacterium | reverse complement strand
ACGCGTTGATCTCGACCTTCACCCGGCCCGAGCCGTCGCGGTCGTCCTCCGGGCCGAAGTCGACGCGCCCTGTGACATACCAGCTGTCGGGCGACATCGCGACGACGCTCCTCAGCCGTGAGCCGCGCGTGAACTCCAGCGCCGGGACTCCGGTTCCATCCTGCCCGCCGTCCGCCGTGATCGTGTAGCCCCGCCGAGTGAGGGCTTCGGTGGCACGCATCCGCGCTTCGGCGAGATCCACTCCGGACGAGGATTCGGACCGGAAGATCCGACCAAAGCGGTCCTCAGTCACTCCGTTCGCCCAAGATCTCGCATCGCTGCCGAAACGGCGCGCTCGCCGGTCGCCTCGAGACCCTCGATCGTGCCCGCGATGTCGGCATCCGCGCGGTTCTGGCTCAGCTTCCACTTGCCCTCGAGGCGGTCGATGAGGATCTCGACGCCGACGATCGCCCGGAGTTGGCCGTCGATGTACGGCGGTGGCGCGTCGTCGACGGACCACGGTTCATCGCGCGACGCCTCGTGGTGATGGCTCAAACGGCGAACGTTCGCCTCGACCCAGGTCGGGTCGTCGTGGACGACAAGCCGGCCGTGCGCGTGGACGGTGATGTAGTTCCAGGTGGGAACGACGCGGCCGTGCTCGCGCTTCGTCGCGTACCAGGCGGGCGAGACGTACGCGTCCGGTCCGGCGAGGATGACCAGGGCCTCGCCGAGCGCCGGCGTCTTCCATTGCCCGTTGTTCCGTGCGACGTGACCGAGGAGCGCACCCCACGGGCCGAGCTCCGGGCGAACGTCG
Organism: Chloroflexota bacterium; assembly: GCA_045804705.1. Taxonomy (GTDB): domain Bacteria; phylum Chloroflexota; class Limnocylindria; order Limnocylindrales; family CSP1-4; genus SPCO01. The sequence goes on along the minus strand of JBJMMQ010000007.1, from coordinate 2,837 downwards.
GGACCGTCCCACACGAGCGGGAGCATCGTCGCCATGAGTCCCTCGCTCGTCGCCGTGATCAGGTTCGCGGCGCGGCCCGAGCCGAGCAGTTCCCTGATCTCAGCATCGTCGGGCTTGAAATGTGCGGGGACGTACATCCTCGCCATCATCGCACTCGGCGGAACGCGTGCGCCCGGACTCAACCGGGCTTCAAAGACCGCCAGAGATCGAGCGCCCACTGCCAGTCGGCCGGGTCCTCGAACACGATCCGGATCGCCGCACCGGACCCGACGACGGCGGAGTAGCCCTCGAGGATGCAGACTTCGACGCCCGAGCTGGCGTCGGTGGCGATCTTGGCCCGGCCGACCACGCCATCAGCGCGATGGTCGATCGCGTCCGGTCCGAGGTCGCCACCGAACTGCTGGATGAAGCTCGGGCCCGCCATCGGTCCCGCCGGTGTCCCCGTCGGAACTGCGGCGAGGGTGATGTCCTGGCCGGCGCCGCCGCCCCACCATTCCTCGGACGTTCTCCGTTCCGCGAACGAGCCCGGGATCTCCAGGACCCAGCCCTCGTGACGGATCGTCACAGGCGCCCGGCGATAGCCGATCTGAGGGCCGTCCGGCGCGGTGCGTGCCCGGTTGCGAACCTGGGCCGCCATCGCATCGTCGATCCCCGCGAGGTCCAGGAGCTCAGCCCATGCGCGCCAGGGGTAGGTCAGGTTCGGATCGTGCGGATACGCCTTCGACAGCAGCCGGTGGATCTCCTCGAACAGCATCCGCTCGGTCTTCATGGCCGGGGTCCGCCAGCGAACGTCGGTCCACATCAGACACAGAGCGCGATTGAGCAGGTACTTGCCGTCGGTTGCGTCGGCCCACCAGGGCGTGACGTCGGTCGCGATGCGTGTGTCGGTCACGGCAACATCCAGCCAGGCCATGTCACGCGGCCCAAGAGCGGTGTGGATGGCGCCGTCGAGGTGGTAGCGAGTGTCGGCAGGAAGGCCGATCGGGATCGGCGCGCCGCCGCTCGCGCTTCGCCCACGGGCGTCGACCAATGAACGGCCGAGCCAGTTGAGGTAGCTGCGCTCGGCACCCGGCCGTTCGGCGAAGGTCATGCCGGTCGCGTCGCTCAGCGGGTCATCCACCTCCTGAGCCCCGCGCTCCCAGCCGATCGCGAGGTCATTGCCCAGGCGCTCGAGGACGCGGCCGACGAACCGGTGGTAGCCCGGGCCGGCAACGTCCGTCGTCGCGGTCACGGCAACCCGGCCGGTATCCGACGCCGTGATGACCAAGGGCGGGGCGGCCGGATGGAGCTCGACGGTGAGTTCGGCCTCGCCCTGCTCGCGGACGGGCCGCTCGATCGATCGAACGGCGTCAGGAAACGTCGATCGGAGCCAGGTCTCGACATCGGCGAGCAGCGCGTCAGCGCCGGGGACCCGCGGGATGAGGCCCCGACGTGCGGCCTGACCGGTGAGTCGCGCGTGAAGCGGGCTGATCAGCATCGTCGCCATGGGTCGTTCGACGGTACCCGACCCGAGGCCGTAACCGAACACGCGGTTCGTACCAAACCGGCCGCACCAACAGTACGTGGCAATCCCGACCGCTGTGGTCGGAATTGCGTCATCGCGCTACACTCGAACGAGCATGGACGACCTCTACCGCGACTACATCCTCGAGCACTATCGGCGGCCCCACAACTTCGGGGTCATCGAGGACGCGGATGCGTCCTACGAGGGCGCGAACCCGCTCTGTGGCGACCGCATCACGCTGATGCTCGGGGTGAAGGACGGCGTCGTGGATCGGGTCGCATTCACGGGTCGCGGCTGCGCGATCAGCCAGGCGAGCGCGAGCCTCCTGACCGACGAGATCAAGGGCAAGACGATCCACGAGGTTGCCGCGATCCGCGCGGACGACCTGCTGGACCTGCTCGGCATCGACATCAGTCCCGCGCGTCTCAAGTGCGCCATGCTCAGCCACGACAGCCTCCAGCACGTGCTCGGCGATCTCGGCGTCCCGGCGTCCGACCCGTCGACCGCGGAGATCCAGGCATGACGTCGCGCGGACAGCGGATCGAGCGCCGCTGCAGGTGTCTGCCGCCGGCCTGATGCCGGCTCGGTAGCCGCGGACTCGTCCGCGATCAACCAACGACCAACCCTCACCGCCCTGGCGCCATCGGCGACCAGCCTGTCGATCATCGGAGCCCTATCCACCATGCCGAAGTCCTACGCCGACCTCCTTCGCGAGGCCCGCGCGCAGATCAGAGAAGTCAGCCCGCAGGAGGTCGACGCCCTCCCCGCGGGCGCAGCGACGATCGTCGACGTCCGTGAGGCGTCCGAGTGGGAACAGGGCCACCTGCCCGGCGCCCGCCACGTCTCGAAGTCCTACATCGAGCAGCAGATCGAGGGCATCGCTCCGGACCGCGATGCGCCGGTGATCCTGTATTGCGCGGGCGGCGTCCGGTCGCTGTTCGCGGCCCAGACCCTCGCCGAGATGGGCTACACCGACGTGGCCTCGATGTCGGGCGGCTTCCAGCAGTGGAAGAGCTCCGGCCTCACCTTCGACACCCCCATCGTCCTGACCGCCGAACAGAAGCAGCGCTACAGCCGGCACCTGCTCATCCCCGAGGTGGGCGCCGAGGGCCAGGCGAAGCTGCTTGGCTCGAAGGCCCTGCTCATCGGGGCGGGCGGCCTTGGTTCTCCCGCATCCCTGTACCTCGCTGCGGCCGGCGTCGGCACGATCGGCATCGTCGACTTCGACGTCGTCGATTTGTCGAATCTGCAGCGGCAAATCCTGCACACGAACGATCGGGTCGGTGAGCGCAAGGTCGAGTCGGCGCGCAAGACGATCACGGCGCTGAACCCG
>JBJMMQ010000006.1:0-14757 GCA_045804705.1 Chloroflexota bacterium | reverse complement strand
TGCGACATCAATGACATCGCCCCGGCGTGGTGCGTCGCCAGCACCCTGCCCAAGGATCGTGTCCGCCTCCTCGAGCGGAGCTTCGACGACAACCCGCTCGGCCAGACCGATGAGCAGACGCCGATCGGCATCTGGCGCGAGACACCGCCCGATGGCCCGGTCGCCGACGGCCCGCGCTTCCCCGCCGGCTCCGGCGCCTGACGTCCTGACCGTTTGGGGCCCGGTTTGCGATCGAGCCAGTGGACGAGTCCCGCCGGTCCACCTAGCATTCCGCGCCTGATGCGAACGTGGCCCATGACCTGCGCGTGTAGTCGGCGAGCGTCGGCTTTGGCCGGGCACGGGCGCATCTCGAGGATCGCCCACCCCATCTGACCCCAGCCGACCTCGCGGACCCAACCGTCCCGCGAGCCGGCCGGCGGACACCCGTGCTCCGCTCGAGCGCCCCTCGCGATCCTTCGGGAGCAGATCAAGGGAGAATTTCGACATGACCGTTTCCGGCTACGCCAACGACGTCCTGGTCGACGCCGACTGGGCGCTCGAGCACATCGATGACCCGAACGTCCGCTTCGTCGAGGTGGACGTCGACACCGCCGCCTATGACGAGGGCCACATCCCGGGCGCCGTGGCCTGGAACTGGACGAGCCAGCTGTCCGACGGCCTCCGGCGGGACATCGTGGGCCGCGAGGAGCTGCAGGAGCTCCTGCGGGCGTCCGGCATCGGACCGGGCACCACCATCGTCCTGTACGGCGACAACAACAACTGGTTCGCCGCGTGGGCGTACTGGCAGCTGAAGCTCTTCGGGCTCGACAACCTCAGGATCCTCAACGGCGGACGCAAGCTCTGGGTCGCCCAGGGGCTCCGGACGTCGACCGACGTCCCGCACCATGAGGTCACCGAGATCGAGCTCGGCGAGCCGGACTTCAGCCAGCGCGCGTTCCGCGACGACGTCCTGGCCCAGATCGACGCCGGCGCGCTCGTCGACGTCCGATCCCCGGCGGAGTTCAACGGCGAGCTCCTGGCGCCGGCTGCACTCCCGCAGGAGGGCGCCCAGCGTGCCGGACACGTCCCCGGTGCCGCCAATATCCCATGGGCGACCGCGGTCAACGACGATGGCACGTTCAAGTCGGCGGACGAGCTGCGCGAGCTCTACGGCTCGAAGGGCATCACGGCCGACCAGGACGTCATCGCGTACTGCCGGATCGGCGAGCGGTCGAGCCATACGTGGTTCGTCCTCCACGAGCTGCTCGGCTTCGATCGCGTCCGCAACTACGACGGGTCGTGGACCGAGTACGGCAGCCTGATCGGCGTGCCGATCGAGAAGCCCGCTCCGGTGACCGCCGGCTGACGGTCTTGGCGGGGCGCCGGGCCGCTCGTCAGCGAGCGGCCGCTCCGCCTCGCCCGTAGCGCCCCATCACCTCCATCAGGCGCCCGTGCGGCAGCGCGTGCGCCGTGATCCCGTCGCGTCCGACCATCGTCTCGGCCGCGACCAAGGCGTTGACGATCGCCTCCTCGGTCGCCTCGATGGCGCCGTCGAAGAGCGCGTCGATCGTCCCGTCGCCGGCGGACCTGACCGCGTCGATCCGGACGCTTGGCCGATCCTCGTCGTCGGGCGGCAGGTCGTTTCCTGTCGCGAAGGCGATGAACAGGTCGCCGCTCGTGTGACCGCCGGTGCCCCCGGCACGCGCGATCCCGAGACCCGCTCGCTGCGCGAGTCGCTCGCACTGGTGCGGGAGCAGTGGCGCGTCCGTGGCGACGACGACGATGATCGACCCGGAGCCTGGGCCGGGCCCGGGCGCCGCACCCAGCGAGTCGTGCGGACTCGACACATCGTCCACCCCGATCTCCTGGCCGACCGGCACGCCATCGACCCGCAACCACGCCCGCTTGCCGTAGTTCGCCTGGACCAGCACCCCGACCGTGAAGCCGCCGCGGTCGGCGGGGATGACCCGCGAGGCCGTACCGATGCCGCCCTTGAACTCGTGGCAGACCATCCCCGTCCCGCCGCCGACGTTGCCCTCCGCGACAGGCCCGCCAGCGGCCGTGGCCAAGGCCGCGCGAAGGTGCTCGGCCCGCACATGGAAGCCGTTGATGTCGTTGAGGAGCCCGTCGTAGGTCTCGCCGACGACCGGCAGTGACCAATGGTCCACGCGCGCATCGGCACGCTCGACGGAGACCGCCACGAGTGCATCGCGCACGATCCCGACACTGTGCGTGTTGGTGATCGCCACCGGGGTCGTGAGCTTGCCCGATTCGCGGACCCACTCGAGACCGGTCATCTCGCCGTTGCCGTTCAGCCGGTGGCAGCCCGCGTAGACCGGTTCGTTCCAGCGGTCGTCGGCGCGGGGCACGACGACCGTCACTCCCGTCCGGACAGGCCCGCGACCGACGACGAGCGGCCCGTCGCCCTCGATGATCGTGGCGTGCCCGACGCGAACGCCGGCCACGTCTGTGATGGCGTTGCCGGGACCCGGCTGTCCTCGGCCGATGACGATCCCAAGGTCGCGCGTCCGCATCAAGCGATGCTAGCCGTGCCGCGCGAGGCCCCGCTCGTTTCCCGCGCAGGGGCAGCCGTATCATCGGAAGGATGATCCCGACCCCGAGCTCCCAGGCTCCGATCCGCCTCCGTCGGCTGACCGACCGCGTCGCCGAGGCACGGGCGATCGACGCCGCCGAGGCGTTCCGCGATCTGCCCGGGCTCGTCGTGCTCGAGAGCGCGAGGCCCGGCCGGAACGCCCGCTGGACCTACCTCACGGCCGATCCGGTCGCCATCCTCGAGTCACCAGCAGCGGGCGCGGACCCGTTTGCCGTCGCTCGCCGGCTCGTCGCGCGGCTCGACAAGACCGTCGTCATCCCGGCCGACGCCCCACCCTTCCTCGGCGGGCTGGTCGGTTTCGTCGGGTACGACGTCGGCGCCGCCCTCGAGCACGTGCCCGCGCTCGCATCCGCCGATCAGGACCTGCCGCCGCTGCGACTCGCGCTCCACGACTGGGTGGTCGCGTGGGACCGGCGAACCGGCCACGCCTGGATCGGCGGCCGAGCCCTCGACGGGGACGGGCGCCGCCTCGCGCGTCGGCTCGACGACGTGCACGCACGACTGACGTCGCCAGCGCGGACCGCCTCCGTAACGGACGCCGACAGGAGCCGTCCTGAGCCGCTCGTCTTTCACTCGGGCCTCGACCGCGCCGCGTACGAGGCACGCGTCTCGGCCGTCCGCGACCACATCGCCCGCGGCGACCTGTACCAGGCGAACCTCACCCGCCGCCTCGAGACGCCGTTCGATGGCGACCCGTGGCCGCTCTATCGACGGCTCCGGACCGGCGACCCATCGCTCTTCGCGGCGTACCTCGATCTCGGGCTCGGGCAGCTCTCCGGTCGTCCGCGGGCACTGCTGTCCGCGTCGCCGGAGCCGTTCCTCGCGGTCGACGGCCGGGGCGTCGTCACGACCGACCCGATCAAGGGCACTCGACCGCGCGGGCGTGATCGGGAGAGTGATCGGGCGCTTGCGCGCGACCTCTTGTCGAGTGCCAAGGACCGGGCCGAGAACGTGATGATCGTCGACGTCCTGCGGAACGACCTCGGGCGCGTCTGTCGCCCGGGGAGCGTCCGCGTCCCCCGCCTGTGCCGGTTGGAACGGACCGCCGCGGTCCAGCACCTCGTCTCGACGGTGACCGGCGTCCTCGACAGCGACCACGACGCCTTCGACCTCCTGGCGGCCTCGTTCCCCGGCGGCTCGATCACCGGGGCGCCGAAGATCCGGGCGATGGAGATCCTCGAAGGTCTCGAGCCGGTCCGCCGGGGACCGTACACGGGCACCGTCGGCTGGATCGGGCCGGACGGCGCGATGCAGACGAGCATCGTCATCCGCACCTTCGTGGCCGACGGCCAGCGTCTGACACTCCATGTCGGGGGCGGGATCACGTGGAAGAGCGATCCGGCCGCGGAGTGGGACGAGACGGTGGCGAAGGCACGCGGGCCACTGGGCGCGATCGGCGCCGTCGAGGCCGCGTGACAGGAGAGGTGGAGAGCGCGCCGCCGGGCCACGTCTGGGTCGATGGCAAGATCCTGCCCGCGGACGGCTCCCAGCTGTCCGTCTTCGACCGCGGGTTCCAGCTCGGCGACGGCGTCTTCGAGACGCTTCGGGTGCGTGGCGGCCACCCGACCGAGCTCGCGGAGCATGTCGCCCGGCTGCACCGCTCGGCCGCGGGTCTCGACATCGCGCTGCCCGACCGTCTCGACGCCGCGTTGAGCGACGGCATCGCCGCGCTCCTCGCCGCGGACGGCCTCGACGGGCCGAGCGGCGACGCATCGGTCCGGATCACCGTGTCGCGTGGCCGGTTCCGCGGTCGCGGACTCCTTCCACCTGCCGAGGGGGTCGCACCGACCATCGCCATCCAGGCCTGGCCCGTCGTCCCGCCACCGCCCGACCACCTCGAACGCGGCCTGCACCTCGTCGCGTCCGCGGTCCGCCGCGACCCGGAGAATCCTTTGGTGACGCTCAAGACGACGTCCCGCGCCGACTATGTCTACGCCCGGCTGGAGGCTCGCCGCGCAGGGGCGGACGATGCGGTCTTCCTGACCATCGACGGCCATCTGTCCGAGGGGACGACCGCGAACATCTTCCTCGTCCGGCGTGGCGAGCTGGCGACGCCGTCTCTCGACTGCGCGATCCTGCCCGGCACGACCCGGTCATGGCTGCTCGCGTGGGGCCGCCGTGTCGGGCTGCGGCCCGTCGAAGGACGGCTGCGGCCTGCTGACCTCGGCGAGGCCGACGAGGCGTTCCTGTCGTCATCGGTGGCCGGGATCCTGCCGGTCACGCGGTTCGCCGGCTCTCCGATCGGGGACGGGCTGCCGGGACCATGGACAGGCCGGGCGCGCGCCGACCGCGAGGCGATGATCCTCTCCGGTGGTGACGCAACGTGAAGCGTGACGACCTCATCGCCGCGACGCGTGGTCTGATCGAGGAGGGCGATCGACTCGGCGCCGATCCGTCGCTGACCTCGCTCCAGGTGTGGCTGCAGCGCTCGGACGACCTCCTCGCGTCGGCGTGGGGAAGCATGGATCGCTACCACCTCGCATGGCTGATGGTCGGAAAGCCGAAGTCGATCGTCCGAGGGCGACCGATGACCCCGGACGAGGAGGCCGCCTATGTGCGCGAGGTCGCCGAGCAGAAGACAGCCGCGCTGCGGATGAGTCTCGACGCCGTCGAGCGGCAGGGGATGCCGTTCGTCGGTGAATCCGGTGGCGTCGGCGCGACGGGCGCGACCCCGAGTCCGGATCGCGCCCCGGACCGGACCGGGCTCCCCACGGACCCCGCCCTGGCCGAACGCCTCGCTGATGCGCGCCGCAAGGCTGAGTCGCACCTCGACCACGACGCGCCGCGGGCGCCCCGGCCCGAGAAGATGCAGCGGTGACACGCGAGCTCGTGCCGGCCGTCGGCGGGGTGCGGACGGTTCCGGCGCCTGACGCCGTGGCTCGCGACTACATCCTCCTCGCCCTCCGCCTCGACCAGCACATCCCGGGCCTGGTCGACGGCTATTTCGGCCCGGCGGCGCTCAAGGCCGAGGTCGACGTCGCGCAGCATCGCTCGCCGGGGGCGCTTCGAGACGACGCCGCCGCGCTCCGCGCCCGCCTTTCCGCAGAAGTTTCGGAACCGGACCGCCGCGCCTGGCTCGACGTCCAGCTCATCGCGCTGGAAACCCAGGCCGCGGCCCTCGCCGGCGAAGCGCTGCCGTACCTCGACCACGTCACGCGCTGTTTCGATCACACGCCGGCCTGGATCCCCGACGAACGCTTCGACGATGCCGCGGCCCAGGTCGACGACCTGCTACCGGGAGATGGACCGCTCCACGACCGGCTGGCAGCGTGGGATGGGCGGCTCGAAGTCGCGATCGACCGTCTCCCGGGCGTCCTCGAGTGGCTCACCGGCCGCTTCCGAACCGTGGCGGCCGAACGCTTCGGGCTACCCGACGGTGAGGATGTGCGTCTCTCGCTCGTGCGCGGGCAGCCATGGTCGGCCTACAACTGGTTCGACGGCGGGCGCCGTTCGAGGATCGATGTCAACACCGACCTGCCGCTCGAGGCACCGAGACTGCCGGGCCTCGTCGCGCACGAGGCGTATCCCGGGCACCACCTCGAGCATTCGACCAAGGAAGCGGAGCTCGTCGACCGCCAGGGGCGCCTCGAGTCGTCGATCCTGCTGATCAACACGCCAGAATGCCTGATCAGCGAGGGTCTCGCCGATCTCGGCCAGCGGTTCGTCGCCCCGGTGGAGGAGCGTTCGGAGCTCCTTGTCGAACTGTTCGGGCGCGCGGGGCTCGCGAAGGACGGGGACGTAGCCGGCACCCGCGAGATGGCCCAGCGGGCTGCGGCGATCCAGGCGGCCCGCTCGACGCTCGCGAGCATCGGTGGCAACGTCGCTCTGCTCCGCCACGTGGAGGCCCGGTCACACGACGAGGCCGTCGCGTATCTCCGTGACGTCGGCCGCCTGTCTCAGGCTCGTGCCGAGAAGCGCCTCGAGTTCATCGAGCATCCCCTCTGGCGGACGTACGTCTTCGTGTACGCCGAGGGCGAGGCTTTGCTGGAACGCTGGGTCGACGCCGTTCCCGAGGCGGAGCGGGACGCTCGATTCGGACGCCTCCTGGGCGAGCAGCTGACCCCCGCCGAGGTCAGATCTCTCGACTGAAGACCGCACGGTCGTCCCCGTCCGCGTCGTAGTCCGGGTAGGCGGGCGTCCCGTACAGGTTCTGCGAGCCCGCCTCGGACGGGGTGAATCCCATGGCACGGTGGAAGGCCACGGACGCCCGGTTGCCCGGCCACGTCACGGCGCCGACACGTCGGACGCCGCGCTCGCGCATGTCGTCGAAGAACCGCTCGTAGAGCAGTCGCCCGATGCCCGCAGCCCGGTGGTTCGGGCTCGTGCCGACCATGTGGATGTATCCCTCGTTCGGCCGGTCCGGGCTGATGAAGCCGACCAGGAATCCGACGATCCGCTCGTCGTCCTGGGCGATCCACGAGGTCCCCGTGAAATGCTGGAACCACAGCCTGGGCAGGAGCGCGTGGATCTTCCGTCCGCCCCACCAGTCGTCGACACTGCTCACGAGGAACCGGTGATCGGCCTCGACAGGTCGCCGCAACCGGATCTCGCCGCTCAACGCGCGACGGCCCACGCGACGATGGCGCCGATGACGAATTCGACGATGACGAGCGGGCCGAACACCTCGGCGAGGTAGTCGACGAGCGGCAGGACACCGCCTTCCGCCCGCCCGTACTGCCAGATCCCAAGCTGCCCGAGACCGATCGCGCCGACCGTCAGCGCTATCGCCAGGATGATCCGACGCGAGTTCGAGAGTCGAGGGCCGGCGCCGAGCCGGAGCGCGACAGCGACACCGAACCCGATGGCACCCGCGACCACGATCAGACCGGTCGTCACGGTCGCGATCGCGCCAAGCAGGACCAGCGCGAGCGCGCCGATGAGCGAGACGATCAGGGCGAGCGCCAGCCCGCGTGCGATGGACGCCGAGGAGACATCTCGTGCGGCAGCATCCGCGGCCGCCTTGGCCTCGGCCTCGCGATAGCGCTCCGAGGGCGGCCGGGCGAGGCGTCGCTGCTCGCCGGGCAGGGAGGTAGGAGGGGTTACGTCCGTGGCCGTCGTGGCGGTCGGTTCGGTGTCGGTCACCCGGCCATCGTATCCGGGCGCCGACGTGGGCAGCGTGGCGGTGCCCCGTGACGCACGGTAGACTCGGGCCATCGTGAGCCATCCCAACCTTGGGCTTCACCCGCCCGACCGCACCGCTGGCATCCCCGCCGCGGCCGCGCGCATCCGCACCGATTCCGAGCGGCTTGCCGCCCGCGCACTTCGAGTCGCCATGGACGGCGACGCCACGATCCAGACGCGCTACTCGGAGGCGGGCCTGCGCCAGCTCCTCCGCGACACCGGACTCCTCGCGGAACGCGTCGCAGTCGCCCTCGAAACGGCTGCCCCCGGTTCCGCCCGCGACTATGCCGAATGGACCGTCCCGCTCTACCGCCGCAGGCGGGTCCCGATGGACGACCTCATCGCACTGTGCAATGGCCTGCGCGCGGCCCTCCCGACCGTCCTCGCGCCGGGCGAGCTGCCGCTCGCCGGCGAGGCCCTCGACGAGGCGATCGCCGTCTTCAAGTGGCACCGGCGGCTCGCCGGGGATGGCCGCAAGCGGAATCCCCTCCTCCAGCTCCTCTACAAGGGCGGCTGAGGATGACCATCAAGTGGGTCCAGCAGGATCCCCTTGTCATGAATGGGGAGCCGTTCTGTTACGGCTCGCGGCTGACCGTCCGCCAGCTGCTCGAGGAGCGCGCGAACGGCTACGACCTGACCCGCATCCTGACCGACCACCCCGAGCTCCGCGTGCTCGGCGTCGCCGCCGCGTACGCCTATGCCGCGGCCGATCGAGCGCGCTACGCCGACTTCTTCGAGGCCGACGGAACGCTCGCAGGGCCCGGCCTGACGGAGGGTGAGGCCGCCGGTCTACCCGCCCAGTACCGCGTCCCGGGCGTCGTCGTGGACGCTGGAGCACCCGTCGCCAGCTGAGCCTGGCCGATCGTTCGACTGAAGCGCCGAGGGGCCATATCCGAGCGTGATGCTAGGATTATCCGGCCATGACAGATCAGACCGCGACCACGTCCGACCCATCGTCGACGGACGGCTCCGCGTTCGATCCCGCCCGGCGAGCGACGGAGCTCGCGATCCTCGACGCCTTGCGCGCCGTCGTGGATCCGGAGATCGGGATGAATGTCGTGGAGCTCGCCCTCATCAAGCAGATCATCCTCGGCCCTGATTCGACCGAGATCAAGATGATCCTGACCACCCCGTTCTGCCCCTACGCCGGGTCGATGATCGCCCAGGTGAAGGAGCAGGTCGAAACGGTCGTCGAACACGACGTGAAAGTGACCTTGCTGGCCGAGCGGTGGGATCCGCGCGATGCCGGCCTGATGTGGTGAGCGCAGAGAGCCTGGAGGGCGCCGAACGATGACTCAGAACCAAGTCCCGAACCAGGACCAGCTTCGGTCCCCGTACGCCGCGAACCCGGCGGCGCCGGCCACTCCGGTCGCTCGCGGCGCCGGCGCGACGCCGTCCAGCCTGGGCGTCAAGCCCGACGCGCGTCTGGCCAACGCCTTCCTGTCCCAGGCCTTCCTGTGGATGTTCGCCGGATTGCTCCTGACTGCCGGTGTCGCGTACGTCGTGCAGAGCAACCCGAGGCTCCTCCAGTTCGCGAGCGGCAACTTCTTCCTGCTGTTCATCGCCCAGCTGGCCATCGTCATGGTCATCGCCGGGGCGATCACCCGGATCAGCGCATCCGCGGCGCTGGCGCTCTTCTTCGTGTATGCGGCCACGCTCGGGATCACGATGGGGCTGATCGTCGCGAGCTATACCCAGGGATCCGTCGTGACCGCGTTCGTGAGCGCGTCGGCGATGTTCGGGGCGGCGGCCGTGTACGGCAAGGTGACCCAGCGCTCGCTCGCGAAGCTCAGCGGGATCCTCTTCATGGGCCTCATCGGCCTCCTTGTCGCCATGCTCCTGAACATCTTCATCGCGAGCAGTGCGATCAACCTCCTCATCTCCGTTGTCGGGGTGGTCCTGTTCACCGCGCTGACGGCTTATGACGTCCAGCGCATCCAGTCGGGCGACATCGCTGCGCGGGTCGGCTCGATGGAGAAGGCGGCCGTCATCGGCGCGCTCCAGCTGTATCTCGACTTCGTGAACCTGTTCCTGTTCATGCTCCGCCTGATGGGCGGCCGCAACTAGGTCCGGAGTCCTTCCACCGAGCCGATCACGGCGTCGGCCTGGGGTTCGAGGTCGGACCGGGCGCCGACGCCCGTGAGAACGCCCACGACGAGGCCCGCTCCCGCTGCACGTCCCATTCGGAGGTCGGCGGGCGAATCGCCCACGACTGCCGTCCGGCCGACAGGGACGTCGAGGTCGGCGCACAGCCGCAGCACCATGTCCGGCGCAGGCTTCACAGGGCATCCGTCGTCCGCACACAGGAGCGCATCGATCGCGTCGGTGAGGGCGAACGCGGCGAGCGTCCTTTCGGTCGGGTCGCGGTCGTCGGTCGTCGCCACCGCGATCCTGCGACCCGTGGCCCGGAGCCGAGCGAACAGGCCGCTGAGATCGGCCAGTGGCCGCGCGAGTCCGACCGGGTCGGGCGCGTGCCAGGCGGCCTCGAGCGCCCGCTCAGCGTCGGCCTCGCCCACGCCCTCCGCCGTGAGCACGTCTCGGGTGCCCTCGCGGAGACGCGCCATCGGGGTCGCCGCCAGCCCGCCACCGGGCTGGACGCGACCGGTCGCGGCGTCGTAACCCAGCATCTCGAAGAGCGGTCCCTCGACCGCACGCCCGGTGGCGGCCCGCAACCCCTCGGCCAGCGCGACGGCCCAGCCGCTCCACATGGCGCCGAACTCGATGATCGTGCCGTCCTTGTCGAAGATGACGAGGTCGATCCCCTCGAGTCGGACGGTCACACCTCCGCGCCGACCTCCGACGTCGCCAGGGCTCCATCCCGCGCGGCACCGAGCACGAAGCAGGCTTCCGGCGGGAACGACACGGTCACGGCCTGCCCGACCTCCGGCACCGACAGATGCGGCTCGTTGAACGTGTCGAGGGCGAGCACGGTCGGGGCGTCCCCCCCGGTCCCGTCACCGAGGTGGAACCGGATGCGCACGATCGAACCGAGGAAGTTGATGTCCTCGACCTCGCCCCGGAGGTGGTTCGAGCCCGCCGGGCCGTCCCCGAGCGCCATCCCCTCGGGTCGGACTGCGAGCGTCACGCGCCCATCGGCACCGGCGTCGACGATGCGCTTGCTCGTCCGGATCTCCTGGCCGCCGACCGACAGACGCCCGGACCCGGCGTCGATGACGCCCGCGGTCACGAGGTTGAGCGTCCCGACGAACGAGGCCACGAAGGCCGTGGCCGGGAAGTTGTAGATCTCGGACGGGGTGCCGATCTGCTCGATCCGGCCGTCGCTCATGACGACGACCCGGTCCGACAGCGAGAGCGCCTCCTCCTGGTCATGCGTGACGTAGACCGTCGTGATGCCCAGCTGGCGCTGGATCGCCCGGATCTCCTTGCGCAGGACGATCCGGATCTTGGCATCGAGAGCGGACAGCGGCTCGTCGAGGAGGAGGACCTGCGGTTCGATCGCCAGCGCGCGCGCGAGCGCGACTCGCTGCTGCTGGCCGCCGGACATCTGCCACGGGAAGCGTCCGGCCCGATCCTCGAGGTGGATGAGCTCGAGCAGCTCCTTGACCCGCTTGTCGATCTCGGACTTCGGACGCTTGCGGACCTTCAGGCCGAAACCGATGTTGTCCGCCACGGTCATGTTCGGAAAGAGCGCGTAGGACTGGAAGACCATCCCGACGTTCCGCTGGTTCGGGGAGCGGTACGTGATGTCCGTGCCGTCGACGACGATCGTGCCCCCCGTCGGCTTCTCGAACCCGGCGATCATCCGCAACGTCGTCGTCTTGCCGCAGCCGGACGGGCCGAGGAACGACACGAACTCGCCGCGGACCGCGTCCAGGTTGAAGTCCTCGACGGCGACGGTCCCACCGGGGAAGGTCTTCTGGACCCCGGTCAGCGTGAGGAACGACATGGTCGGCTTGATCCTCCTAGCGGGCGCCGGCGATGACGACGCGGCTCCGGGCACCGCGGCCGATGAACGCGATGAGGATCATCGCCATCCAGGTCAGGGCGAAGCTGATGATCGACGCGGCCGCGGGCTCATATGCCCTGGTCTGGCCGAGCAACGACAGGTACGGCCCGAAAGCCGGGCGTGCGAGGAACGTGGCGATGGTGAACTCGCCGACGACGATGGCCAGCGTCAGGAAGGCGCCCGACAGCAGGGCAACGCGGACGTTCGGAAGGATGACGAAGACGATGATCCGCGGCCATCCGGCGCCCAGGCTCTGCGCCGCTTCGGTCAGTGAGCGGATGTCGATCGACTGGAGGCCCGTGTCGATCGCCCGATACATGTACGGGAACGAGAGGACGACGTACGCGCAGACGAGCAGGCCGCTGCTCCCGATGTCGGTATACGTGAACGGCAGCGGCGGATGGCTGAACGTGCTGATCAACCCGAAGACGAGCACGATCGGCGGCACCACGAACGGCAGGAGCGTGATGAACTCCACGAACGGTCGCGCCCGCGGGACTCGCAGGCGGACCCAGAAGGCGGTCGGCAACAGGAGCCCGATGCTGACGACGATCGTGATGGTGCCGACGACGAACGAATAGAGCAGGTGAGTCCAGAAGCCCGTGTCGCCGGCTCCCAGGACATTGGCGTAGAACTCGAGCGACGGCGGTGCCCCGACGGCGCCGAGGGGATTGCCGAGCGAGAACAGGAACGTCCCGAGCAGTGGCAGGAAGAAATACAGGAAGCCGACCAGGAAGACGATCCACCACCAGGTGCGGGCGAGCCTCATCGCTGCCACCGCGCCGCGCGGCGCTGGAGCCAGAGGTAGAGCAGGATCGAACCGGCCATGATCAGGACCATGCCCATCGCGATCGCGTAGCCGAGGCCGACGTTGTTCAGGACGTCACCGCGCAGCTGGGCACTCAGGAGGTTCGTGACGATCGGGAGCGTCCCGCCGGTCAGCTGGTAGGCGGTCGCCTGGGCGCCGAACGCGTTGCCGAAGAGCAGGATCATCGTCCCAAGGATGGTCGGGGTGAGGATCGGCAGCGCGACGTAGCGCCAGTACTGAGCACTCGACCCGCCCATGTTCTCGGCCGCCTCGCGCCATTCGCGCTTCAGGCCGTCGATGGCGGGAGCCATGATCAGGACCATGAGCGGGAACTGGAAGTAGAAGTAGACGATCTCCAGGCCGACCTTCGAGTACAGGGTGAACCCGTTGTCGTAGATGTCGATGCCCAGGACGTTCTTCAGGAACGCCGTCAGCAGGCCGATGCGACCGAGGGTGAAGGTGAACGCGATGGCGAGCGGGACGCCCGCGAAGTTCGAGGCGACCCCGGAGAAGGTCAGGAGTCCTGCGCGGAAGGGTCGAGGCAGACCGCCGCCGATGACCGCGTACGCCAGCAGGAACCCGAAGATGCCGCCCAGCACAGCCGTGACGATGCTGATCTCGAGGCTGGACATGAAGGCATTGCTGATCTGCGGTGAACCGAGGTCGACGTAGTTCTGGACCGTCGGCTGACCGGCCGGGTCCTGGAAGCTTCCGACGACCAGGTAGAAGGTCGGGATCAGCAGGAACAGTGCCGCGAAGAGGAAGAAGGGGACGAGGCCGAGCCAGGTCCAGCTGAATCGACGTCGCCCAGGGCGCGCGGGACGCGCGCCCTGGGCGGTCGTGGCAGTCACCGACGTGCTGTCGGCGTTCTGGAGCGAGGCCGCGTTACTTGACGGTCACCCCGACGGTGGTCGGCCAGCCCTTGACGATCACGTCGGTCGCCTTGGTGATCTGGTCGAGGGTCGGCAGGACGACGCCAGTCGTGTCCGGGAGCTTGGCCTCGGCCGCCTGGTCGACGGTGCCCTTGGCCTTCATGTCCTCGTGGCGGATCGGGACGCAGTAGCCCTTCAGCCATGCGTTCTGACCCTCGTCGGAGTACAGGTACTCCATCCACAGCTTGGCGGCGTTCGGATGCGGCGCGTACTTGCTGATCGCCTGGACGTACATGCCACCGAACCGACCGGTCGTCGGGACGACGACTTCGATCGGGGGATTGCCCTTGAGCGAATCCTTGTCGGCGAGCGCGTTGTAGGTCCACGCGATGCGGATCGGCGTCTCACCCGACGCGACGGTCGTGGCGTTGCCGATGACCGGGACGAAGTTCTTCGCGTCGTTCAGCTTCTTGAAGAACTGCAGGCCGGGCTCGGCGTTGTCGGGTCCGCCGCCCTCGGAGAAGCCGGAGGCCCAGACACCGGAGGTGGCCTGGTTCGACGCGGTCGGATCGCCGGCGAGGGCGACCATGTTCTTGTACTCGGGCTTGAGCAGGTCGGCCCAGTCCTTGGGGACATTCGTGACGACCTTGCTGTTGACCTCGAACGCGAGGACGCCGTAGTAGTCGCCGTACCACAGCCCGGACGCTTCCTTGGCGTTCTCCGGGATGCTGTCCCACGTCGAGACCTTGTACGGCTGGTAGAGGTCCTCGGTGACGCCCTGCGGGCCATAGGACAGACCGACGTCGACGACGTCAGGCGCCTGCGGGCCCGGGTTGGTCTTGTTGGCCTTGATGGCTTCGAGCTCGTCCTTCGAGCCGCCGCCCGGGTTCAGCCCGTTGATCGGGATCCCGTACTTGGCGGTGAAGCCGTCGATGAGCGCACCGTAGTTGCACCAGTCGCGCGGGAGCGCGATCGTGGTCAGGCCGCCTTCAGCCTTGGCTGCGGCGACGAGCGCGTCCATGTTGCCTGCGGCTGCGGACGGGGCTGGGCCCGACCCGGCGGCCGACGGTGCGGCAGCCGATGGCGCGGGGGCCGACGGAGCCGCAGCTGAGGGCGCCGTCGAGGCGCCGGACGAGGAGCAGGCCGCGAGGGCGATGCTCCCGATGACCAGGAGACCCGCGAACCGGGTCACCGAGCGATGAGTAGACAAGGATCCATCCTCCGATCGTGTGCGTTGGCATCGGCGCGAAGACCGTTGGGGGCCTCCTCTCCCCAGATGGGCGCCGTCCATCGTTCGACAGTGTGGCGCACTGCGTGTGCGGTTGCGCGGTCTTCGCGTGCATTGGACAACCCGCTTCCACGGGCGTCAAGAGGATGGGCACGATTCGTCAACGGC
>JBJMMQ010000005.1:0-19227 GCA_045804705.1 Chloroflexota bacterium | reverse complement strand
CCGGCGGCTACACGACCCTCGCGGCGCTTGCCTTCCGCGACGTCTTCGCGGCCGGCATCAGCCTATTCGGCGTGGCCGACCTCGAGCTCCTCGAGAAGGACACGCACAAGTTCGAATCGCGCTACAACACCCGGCTTGTGGGTCCGTACCCCCAGTCCGTGGCGCTGTATCGCGAGCGGTCGCCGATCCACGCGGTCGATGCGATCTCGGTGCCCGTCCTGATCCTCCAGGGGCTCGAGGACAAGGTCGTCCCGCCCGAGCAGGCCGAGCTGATCGCCGAGGCGCTCGCCGACAAGGGGATCCCCCACGCCTACATCGCGTTCGAGGGCGAGGGTCATGGGTTCCGCGGGGCGGCCGCCATCCGGCGCATGTACGAGGCAGAGCTCTCGTTCCTCGGCCAGGTGTTCGGGTTCGAGCCCGACGACGCCATCGAGCCGGTCGTCCTGCCCGGCCTCGAGGAGTGGGCGGCGCGGCGGTCGAGCAGTCGATCCTCGGCGACGGAGGCGACGTCCGCGGGCTGATGGTGATCAGCCCCATCGAACTGGTCCTCGGACTGTTCGTCGTCGCCGTCGCGCTGGCCTACCTGGCCCGGAGGATCGCAGTCGCCTACCCGATCCTGCTCGTCCTCGGCGGTCTGGTCCTCGGGGCATTCGGGTTCTACCTGGGCTTTCCCTCGATCATCCTCGACCCGGACGTCATCTTCCTGCTGCTTCTGCCACCGATCCTGTTCGGCGCCGGGTTCTCCACGCCGATCCGCGACTTCAAGGCGAATGCCCGGCCGATCGGGCTCCTCGCGGTCGGTCTCGTGCTGTTCACGACCGTCGTCGTCGGCCTCGTCGCCATCGCCCTGATCCCGGGGATCAACGTCGGGGCGGCGTTCACGCTCGGTGCGATCGTCGCTCCGCCCGACGCAGTCGCGGCGACGGCCATCTTCCGGCGCTTGGGTGTGCCCCGGCGCGTGGTCACGATCCTCGAGGGCGAGAGCCTCATCAACGACGCGACGGCGCTCATCGCCTACCGGTTCGCCGTCATCCTCGCGATCGAAGGCGTCTTCTCCTTCGCCGATGCCGGGTTCTCGTTCATCTATGCCGCGACGGTCGGCGTCGTCGTCGGGATCGTCGTCGGCTTCCTGCTGACCGAGGGCTGGCGCCGGACGAGCGATCCGACGCTCGAGATCATGGTCTCGCTGCTCGCGCCATTCGCCGCCTACCTCCCGGCGGAGGCGCTCGGCGCGAGTGGCGTGCTGGCCGCCGTCGTCGCCGGGCTCATCGCCGGCCGTCGGGCGGCTCGGGTCCTGAGCCCCGACGGCCGCCTCATCGGGCGGGGCGTCTGGGACATCGTCATCTTCATCATCAACAGCCTCGCGTTCATGCTCATCGGGCTCCAGCTGCCGTCGATCCTCGAGCGGCTCACTCTGCCGACGTCGACCCTCATCGCATACGCCCTGATCATCAGCCTCACGGTCATCGTCGCCCGGTTCGTCTGGGTCTTCCCGGCGACCTATCTGCCGCGGATGCTGAGCAAGCGGATCCGCACCAGGGATCCCTCTCCACCGCCCCAGGCCGTGGTGGTGATCTCCTGGGCCGGCATGCGCGGCGCGGTCTCCCTGGCGGCCGCCCTTGCGCTCTCGCTCGTCTTCCCCGACCGCGACCTCGTCATCTTCCTGACCTTCTGCGTGATCCTCGCGACGCTCGTGGGCCAGGGATTGACGCTGCCATGGCTCGTCCGGCGGCTCGGTGTCGTCGCGACGACCGGCCCTGACACCGAGGATTCGCATGCTCGGCTCGTCGCGGTGGAGGCAGCGCTCCGACGACTCGACGACCTCGAAGTGGAGTACCCCGGCCATCGCGAGCTCGTCGACCAGCTCCGCAGCCGGTTCGAGCACGAGGCCGGTCACGTCTGGCCGACCACGGAGGGACCCCTGGACGAATCCGAGCAGGAGCTGCTCGATCATCTGGAGATCCGCACGGCGGTGCTCGACGCAGAGCGTGATGCGGTCATCGGCCTGCGCGACGACGGTGTCATCGGCGACGACGTCCTGCACCGCATCGAACGCGACCTGGATCTGGAGGCCCTTCGCTCGGGAGTGTGACCCGGGTCCAGCCGGCGACGGGCAGGGCCGTGGTGCGCGCGTGCTAGCCTTGGCGGCGATGAGCATCGTTGACGCGCCCCAGTACCTGTTCACCTCGGAATCCGTGACCGAGGGCCACCCTGACAAGATGTGCGACCAGGTGTCCGACGCGATCCTGGACGCGATCATCCGCGAGGACCCGAACGCCCGCGTCGCCTGCGAGACGGCCACGACGACCGGTCTCGTGATGGTCCTCGGCGAGATCACCACTTCCACCTACATCGACATCCAGGCGGTCGTCCGCGACACCGTCCGCGACATCGGCTACACCCGAGCCGACTACGGGTTCGATTACCTGACCTGCGGGACCCTCGTGTCGGTCAAGGAGCAGTCGCCGGACATCGCCCAGGGCGTCAACGCCGCCCTCGAGGTCCGCGATGACGCGGCGTCAGCGTTCGAGCTCGGCGCGGGCGACCAGGGGATGATGTTCGGGTTCGCCTGCCGCGAGACGCCCGAGCTGATGCCGCTCCCGATCGCACTCGCCCATCGGATGGCCCGCCGCCTGGCCGAGGTCCGCAAGTCGGGCCAGCTGCCCTATCTCCGCCCGGACGGCAAGACGCAGGTCACCGTCGAATACGAGCACGGCGTCCCGAAGCGTGTCCGGACCGTCGTCGTGTCCGCGCAGCATGATCCCGACGTCCGGGCCGAGCGGCTCCGCTCCGAGATCGTCGAGACGGTCATCCTGCCGACCATCCCGTCCGAGCTGCGCGACATCGACCCGGTGTTGCACGTCAACCCGACGGGACGGTTCGTGACCGGTGGCCCGATGGGCGACGCCGGGCTGACCGGCCGCAAGATCATCGTCGATTCGTACGGCGGGATGGCCCGCCACGGCGGCGGCGCGTTCTCGGGCAAGGATCCGACGAAGGTCGACCGCTCGGCGGCGTACGCCGCCCGCTGGGTCGCGAAGAACGTGGTCGCCGCCGGGCTTGCCGACAGGTTCGAGGTCGAGGTCGCCTACGGTATCGGCATCGCCCGGCCGATCAGCCTCAGCGTCGACTCGTTCGGGACCGGCAAGATCGACGATGGGGCCATCCAGGCGCTCATCGAGCGGCATTTCGACCTGCGCCCGGCCTCGATCATCGCGTCGCTCGACCTGCGCCGGCCGATCTACCGACAGACGGCGAGCTACGGCCACTTCGGACGTCCCGATCTCGACCTGCCGTGGGAGCGCACGGACAAGGCGGCGATCCTCGCGGCCGATGCCGGCCTGCCGATGCCCGAACCCGCGGTCGCCGCGAGCTGAGGGTCGCTCGGCCGCGGCGTTCCTGCCAGGAGCGCGATTCGGATATCCGAGCATAGCCGCGGCCGACTTCATGCAGATCCGGTCGATTCCGATCGACCGCCACGCTCAGCTGTGCTTCATCCGCTCCTCAGAGGAACACCTCACGCCGTATCGGCCGCGGCCCCATGCGCGCCGGATCGCCCGGTTCGATCAGCCGCCGTCGAACGCGCGGCGACCGGCCTCGGCCGCGCGCTGGTCCTGGGCCGAGTCGCCGCCGCTCACGCCGAGGGCTCCCACGAGGATGCCGTCCCGTTCGAGTGGCAGGCCACCGGCGAAGATGATCGTCCGTCCGCCCGCGACCGTGTGGTAGCCGAAGAACTCCGTCCCGGGCTGGACGATCGGCGGCAGGTCGCCGGTGGGCATCCGGTTCACGAGCGCCGTGAACGCCTTGTCGCGAGCGAGGGTGACACCGACGAGATCCGCCCCGTCCATCCGCTCGAAGGCCACGAGCTGGTCGCCTGAGTCGACGACGGCACAGGTCAATGCGACCTCCATCGCTCGCCCCTCGGCCTGGACCGCGTCGATGACGGCGCGAGCCGCTGCCAGGGTCAGCCCTGCTGCCTGCGACGCCGTCGGGCCGCGCCACGCGTCGACGTCGTCGATGGGGAATCGCAGCGCGTCGCCGTTCTCCGTCACGCCGGCTCTTCCGCGACGGTGAGGCCGGGGAGCCCCGCGTCGTCCTCGGCGACCACGTCGGCCGCCTTGCGGTCCTGGCGGGCCTGCCGTCGATACACCACGCCGACGATGACGAGAGCTGTGATGGTCACGCCCAGGACGAGGCTCGCGATCGCGTTGATCTCGGGCGTGATCCCGCGCCGGATCGATGCGAAGACGTACATCGGCAGTGTCGGCTGGCCGGGCCCCGCGACGAACGACGCGATGATGTAGTCATCGAAGCTGAACGTGAATGCCAGCAATGCCCCGGTCACGATGGCCGGCAGCAGTTGGGGCAGCGTGATCTGCCGGAACGTCCGGAACGGCGGCGCGTACAGGTCGAACGAGGCCTCGGTCAGGGCACGGTCCATCCCGGCGAGGCGCGCCCGGACGAGGACCATGACGATCGCCATCGTGAACACGACGTGCGCCGCGACGACCGTGTGGATCCCGGTCCGGATCGTCGGCGCGTCGCCGGCACCGACGCTTGCCCAGATGTAGGCAAGCCACGGGTTGACCCAGCCGAACATGTTCACGAAGAAGATCAGCGTGGCGATCCCGATGACGATGCCCGGGATGATGATCGCGACGTAGACGATCGCGTCGAAGACCGCGCGGACCGCACGCGGAGCACGCTGCAGGGCGAGCGCGGCGATCGTCCCGAGTGACGTCGCGAGGAAGGCGGTCCAGGTCGCCACGACGACGCTGTTCTGCAGCGCCGCCATCGCGAACCGGTCGTCGAGCGCCTTGGCGTACCAGCGCAGCGACAGCCCGCGCAGGTCGCCGGTCAGGTCGCCGGAGTTGAAGCTGAACAGGACGACGAGGCCGATGGGCACGTACAGGAACAGGTAGACAAGGATGGCCTGCGTGCGAAAGGCGCGATCGACCCAGCGTCCCGCCCTGTCGACCGGCGGACGCCCGGTCACGGTCACGGGCGAGGTGCCGCCGTGGCTCACAGGATCGAGACCTCGCGACGCACCTGGCCGCGCGAGCCGAGCCACAGGTAGAGCGTCACCGCGACGAGCGTGACCAGGATGAGGACGATCGCCGCAGCCGAGCCGAACGGCCAGTCACGCGACTGGAGGAACAGGTCGACCAGCGCATTCCCGATGAAGAACACCTTCCCGCCTCCGAGCATGGCCGGGATGATGTATTCGCCCATGATCGGGATGAACACGAGGATGACGCCGCTGAGCAGGCCGGGCGCGCTGAGCGGCAGCGTCACCTGTCGGAACGTCGCGAGACGGCCTGCGCCGAGGTCCTTCGACGCTTCGAGCAGGCGCTTGTCGAGCCGCTCGAGGCTGACGTACAGCGGGAAGATCATCAACGGCAGGTAGTTGTAGAGGATGCCGATCATCACGGCGAGCGGGGTGTTCAGGAGCACGATGTGACCGAGCCCGGCGCGCTCGACGAATGCCGGGATGCCGTTGTTCCCGAGGATCGTCAGCCAGGCATAGGTCCGGATGAGGAAGCTCGTCCAGAACGGCACGACCACCAGGATGATGAGCAGCGTCCGCTTCGGACCCGCTCGAGTGGCGAGGTAGTACGCGAGCGGGAACCCGACGACGAGGCACAGCACTGTGCCGCCGAGGGCCATCCAGAGCGTGTTCGTGAACGCAGTGATCCGCGTCGGGAGCTCGAAGTAGTTGTCGAGCTGGAAGGCCGGCGTGTAGCCGCCTTCCGGCGCGCGCGCTCCGAAGCTGAATGCGACCAGGATGACCAGCGGCGCGAGAAGCAACAGGAAATACCACGCGCTCGTCGGCCCGAGCAGCGCCGCGGTGACGATCCGCGAACGCATCGCGCCCCGAGGTGCGTCGGCCGGAGCGGCGTCGCTCGACGCCCCTCCGGCCGTGTCATTGCTATCGGCTGGATCCAGCGCGGATCCCCGGGCCGTCAAGCGGACTTGAACCGCGCCCAGAGTTCGGCTCGGGCCTTGTTGGTCAGCAGCTCCGCGGTCCCGAACTCGAGCTTGGTGAGTGAGGCCTGATCCGGGTAGGTGATCTTGTTCGATGTCACCGACGTCGGCAGGAGCTCGATCATCATGCTGTCGACGAGCGGCGCGCCGTGGAACTCGGCGTCCTTGGCTCCGACCTTCGCCGTCGCCATGTAGTCGAGGAACGCGTACGCCGCCTCCCGATGCGCGGTTCCCGTCACGACGGCAAAGAAGTCGGACCAGATCTCGCCGCCGTCGGAGGCGATGACGTACTTGATCTCGGGGAACGCGCGGTTGAGCTGCACCGCGTCGTTCGTCCAGGTCATCGCCATCCACGCGTCGCCCGCCTTCATCGGCGGCTGGTAGTCGCTGGTGATCTGGAACAGGTGCGGCTTGGCCGCGACGAGGAGCGCCTCGGCCTTCGCCAGCTCCGCCTCATCGACCGAGTTGAACGAGTAGCCGTGATAGACGAGGGCGTTGCCGATCGACGTCAGCTGATAGTCGTGGATCGTGGCCTTGCCGCTGTAATCGGTCTGTGCGAGGTCGAAGAAATCCTTCCACGTCGCCATCGGCTTGGTGATGTGTTTCGTGTTGATCGTGTAGCCGGTGGTGCCCCAGTCCTTGTTGAACCCGAACAGGTCCTTGGATCCCTTCGGGTAGTAGCCGGGGGACAGCAGGTTCGCGTCGTAGCGCGTGGTGTCGAGACGCGGGATCTTGGTGAGGTCGAGCTTCTCGACGAGGTTCTTGCTGCCGTAGGTCTCGAACGTGTAGTTCGTCGGCACGAGGACGTCCCAGCCGGTGTTGCCGATGAGCAGCTTGGCCAGCATCTCCTCGTTCGAGCCGAGCGGGTTGAGCTCCACCTTGACGCCGGTGAGGTCGGTGAACTTCTGGATCGTCGCCGGGTCGTGGTAGTTCGGCCAGGTCGTGATGACGAGCTCGGTCCCGAGGTCGACACCCTTCGGGGGCGCCCAGTCGGCCGCGGGGTCGACCGTCGCGCTCGATGCGCTCGGCGCGGCGGCCGACGCGGACGGGGCGGCCGACGGTGCAGCAGCGGACGGCGCGGGCGCCGTCGATGCCGCCGGAGAAGCTGCCCCCGACGGCGCACAGGCAGCGATCACCGCCGAGGCGACTCCGAGGCCGGTGACGGCCATGAACTGACGACGCGTGATGTGGCCTCGCTGCCACTCCGTGTAGTGACGCAGGAACTCGTTCCGATCCATCTGGTGCCCCTCCTCCTCGCCGGCGTTGGCCGGCCATCTCCCCCACGCTCGGCTGACGGTGCCGTCGTTCGGTCGCTGCCCGCCGTTCAGGAGGCGAGCACGAGGTTCGCCTCGTCTCGCCATCGGACGTCGACCGGTTCGCCGGGACCGATCGAGGCGACGACCTCGTCGCCCATGGTGTTCTGTCGGCGCGTGACGATCTCCCCCAGATCGGTCTCGACCCGGTATTCGCTCTGATCACCGAGGTAGGTCGCCTGACGGAGGCGCCCGCCGACCAGCGTCTCTCCGGTGGTCTCGCCTTCGCCGCCGCCACGCGCTTCGACGACGAGCCGTTCCGGCCGAATGGCGATGGTGACCTCCGCGCCTGTAGCCGGTCGGGCGTCGGGGTCGGTCAGGCGGCCGCGCAACCGCCGCTCGCCGCTGACGTCGATCGTCGCCCAGCCAGTCGCGGGATCGTGCTCCACGAGGCGGCCGGAGAGGAAGTTCGACAGGCCGAGGAAGCCGGCGACGAACCGGTTGCGCGGCCGCTCATACAGCTCGGCGGGTGGACCCTGCTGCTGGATCCGCCCGTCACGCATGACGACGATGGTGTCGCTCATGGTGATCGCCTCTTCCTGGTCGTGGGTCACATAGACGAAGGTGATCCCGACGACCTCATGGAGGCTCTTGAGCTCGAGCTGCATCTCCTTGCGGAGCTTCAGGTCCAGCGCGCCGAGCGGCTCATCGAGGAGGAGCACCGTCGGCCGGTTCACGAGTGCACGCGCCAAGGCGACTCGCTGCTGCTGCCCGCCCGACAGCTCCCAGGTGCGCCGCCGGCCGTAGCCGGTCAGCCGGACGAGCTCGAGCGCCTCGGCGACGCGCCGGCGCTCCTCCGGACCCTTGATCCCGTGCTGGCGGAGGCCGTAGCCGACATTCCGCTCGACGTCCATGTGTGGAAACAATGCGTAGTGCTGGAAGACCGTGTTGACGTTCCGGCGGTAGGGCGGGACGCCCGCGACGGGTCGGCCGGCGATCAGGACCTCGCCCTCGGTCGGCTGGTCGAAGCCGGCGATCATCCGAAGGGTCGTCGTCTTTCCGCAGCCCGACGGACCGAGGAGCGAATAGAAGGCGCCCCGGGCGATCCGGAGATCGAGGTGGTCGACCGCGACCACGGCGCCGAACCGTTTCGTGACCGCCTGCAGCTCGACGTCGGCCGGTGGCGCGCTGGGATCCCGATCAGGCCGAGGCTCGTCCGAGGTCAGGGGGGAGCGATCGTCGCCCTGCGTCGAGGCCGGTCGATCGTGGAAGCGCTGGGCTGGGTCCGTGATCGCGCCAGGACTGCTCAAGAGCGCACCCGAAAGGGGGAAGGTTCGCGACATGGTACGGGCGGGTCGATGCCGGGTCAACGTCGGGGGACCCCGCGGAACCGGCCCGTGAGCCGCCCGTAGACTAGGGGCGCATGTACGCCGTCATCCTGGCCGGCGGCGGGGGGACTCGCCTCCATCCGCTGAGCCGTCCCGAGCGCCCGAAACCGTTCCTTCCTCTGCTCGGCGAGCGATCGCTGTTGCAGGGCACGGTCGACCGCGCGGCCGCGCTCACAGTCGACATCACGGTCGTCACCGACGGGCGCTACCGGGAGATCGTGGAAGAGCAGACCCCGGCTGTCGATGTCCTTGTCGAGCCGATGGGCCGGAACACCGCAGCGGCTATCGCGCTCGCGACCATCGCGATCGATCGGCCCGAGGACGAGGTGATGGTCGTCCTGCCGGCCGATCAGACCGTCCGCGACACGGCCGTCTTCTGCCGCGTAATCGGTGCGGCGGCGGACCACCTCGCGCCAGGGGCCTTCGGGGTCGAGGATCCCCTCGTCACGCTCGGGATCGGGGTCGATCGCCCGGCCACCGAGTACGGGTACCTCATCCCCGACCTGTCTCGTGGCGCCCCCATGTCCGGTCTGCAGGCGTACCCGCTCACCCGGTTCGAGGAGAAGCCAAAACCGGCTCGCGCCGAGCAGCTGATGGCCCAGGAGGGCGTCGCCTGGAACGCCGGCATCTTCCTGTGGCGCCGCCGGGCCATTCGGGCGGCGCTCGCGCGCTATACCGGTCTGCTCCAGTCGCTTGGCCCGATGACCGGCAGCGCGACAACCCTCCAGGGCGCCTACGAGGCGATCCAGAAACCGATGTCGATCGACTACGCGGTCATGGAGGGCGCGGCGCAGGACGGTCAGGTCGTCATGGCGTCGATGGACGTGGGATGGTCCGACCTCGGCTCCTGGTCGGCGCTTCTCGCGGCGCTCCACGCGCGCGGCAGCGGGTCGGTCGTGCAGGCCGGGGAGAGGGTCGAGGTCGAGCGGGACGACCTCGTCGTCCGTCGCACCGGCGGCCGGCTCGGTGTCATCGCCCCGCCGGAGCGCGGTAGCATGACGGCCGCCCAGCCCCTCGCGGTCCTGCGGGGGTCGGGCCCGGACCGTGCGATCGTCGAGGCCCTTCTCGAGCGCTGTTCCGAACCGGAGGCTACCGCGTGACACTCCCCGGACAGGCGCCGGCGCCGACCACCATCGTGTTCGGGACCGACGGCTGGCGCGCCCGGATCGGCGACGAGTTCACGTACGACAACGTCCGGCGCTGTGCCGACGGCGTGGCCGCCTATGTCGTCGAACGTGGCGAGACGGCCAAGGGCGTCGTAGTCGCCTATGACCGGCGCTTCTCATCCGAGTTCTTCGCGATGGCGGCGGCCGAGATCCTCCTCGCACATGACATCCCGGTCGCCTTCGCGGCCCATGCCGTGCCGACCCAGATGAGCTCGTACGAGGTCGTCGAGCGCGGCTCGGCCGCGGGCATCGTGATCACCGCGAGTCACAACCCATGGGTCGACAACGGCTTCAAGGTCAAGGCACCGACAGGAGCGGCTGCGGGCGCGGACATCCTCGGTGTCATCGAGCGCCGGCTCACTGTCAACGGCGGGATCGGTCTCGAGCGGCGGCCGTTCGCTGACGCGGAGGCGACGGGACTCGTCGAGCGGTTCGACCCGTACGACGGCTACGAGCGGTTCGTCCGTCGCACCGTCGATCTCGATGCCCTCCGGGGCGCGGACATGTCCGTGCTCGTCGACCCGATGTGGGGCGCGGGGAGCGGCTGGCTGTCGCGTCTGCTCGCTGGCGGGCGCATCCGCGTGGACGAGATCCACCAGGAGCGCAACCCGTATTTCGGGGGCGTCAACCCCGAGCCGATCCGTCCGAACATCGACGAGGCCCTCGGTCGACTCGCAGGCGGCGGCTACGACCTCGGTCTGCTGCTCGATGGCGACGCCGATCGTGCCGGCGCCGCCGACGAACGTGGCACGTTCCTCCACCAGCTCGAGGTGACGGGACTGCTGATGTACTACCTGGCCGAGCACCGCGGCTGGCGCGACCCTGTCGTCGTCAGCGTCAACAACACGTCGATGGCCGAGCGACTCGGCGAGCACTACGGGATCACGACCCACGAGACCCCGGTCGGGTTCAAGTTCATCGGGCCGAAGATGATCGAGACCGGCGCGATGATGGGGGCCGAGGAATCGGGCGGCTTCGGGTTCGGGATGCACCTGCCCGAGCGCGACGGCGTCTATGCAGACCTGCTCGTGCTCGACCTGTTCATACGAGAGCGGGCCGCCGGACGCTGGCCTGTGTCGCGCGCGGTCGAGTTGTTCCACGAGCTCGCGGGGCCGTCGTTCTACCTGCGTATAGACGTCCACGTCGAGCGGGCGGCGTATCCCGAGACGAAGCGCCGGCTGCTGGTCGACCTTGCCGCGGCGCCCCCCGACGACCTCGCGGGTCAGCAGATCAGCCGGACCGTTCCGCTCGAAACCGGCGACGGGTTCAAGTTCTTCCTCGCGGACGGCTCGTGGCTTCTCATCAGGGCGTCGGGGACCGAGCCGCTCGTCCGGATCTACACCGAGGCGACCTCGCCCGACCTCCGCGATGCCCTGCTTGCAGCGGGCGAGCGATTGGTCCGCGGATCATGAGCGGGGTTTCCGGAGGCGGCGCTGCCCGGCGCGTCGACAAGCCCTGGGGCCACGAGCTCATCTGGGCGCACACCGACCGCTATGTCGGCAAGATCCTGGTCATCGAGGCTGGGCAGCGCCTGTCGCTCCAGCGCCATGAGGTCAAGGACGAATCGATCTTCGTGACCTCCGGGCGGCTGCGGTTGTACCTCGAGGATGAGCACGGCGTCGTCCAGGTCGAGGAGCTCGTCGCGGGCGACCATCGGCACGTCGCGACCGGCCGGATCCACCGCTACGAGGCGATCGAACGGACCGAGCTCATGGAAGTCTCGACGCCTGAGCTCGACGACGTGGTCCGCCTCGAGGACGACTTCGGGCGCGAGGGAACGAACGCACCCTGACGGATGTTCGGGCGCCTCCCGGGACCCCATGGGCCTATCTGGCCGCTTCCTCGTCCGGACGACGGGTGTACCCTTTGGGAAGACGCGACCGCCATCACCGGTCGAGGTGCTGACCGGACGGCGGCCCCGCGAGCGCCCACTCGGGCGACGGAGGTAGCGCTGCGATGCACAGCTCCCTGATCGGCAAGGTCGAGAAGGCGAATCGCTACGCGCGAGAGCTCGATCGGATGACCATCGACCGGCTCTCGCTCACATTTCGTGGCGATAACGACACCCATCACATCGGGCTCGACGGCGGTCAGTGGCGTTGCACCTGCCACTACTTCGAGAGCTGGGGTTCGTGCGTCCACCTTCTCACTTTGCAGAAGGTGTTCGGGGTGATGCTCCCCGAAGATGCTCAGGTGAGCATCTTCGCTGCTGAGCCAGTCACGGCCTGACTTCTTCCGGCGCGTCGCGGGGCGGCGCGGGCGTTCGTTGGCTTCTGCGCTCCTCGTTCACGCACCTTGGGGTGCGCTCACTCCGGTGCTCGTGCGCCGCCTTCGCCGGCACCACCCCTCGACGCGATTCTCAGTACCTCAGCTCTAGCGGCGCCAGGCGACGACTGCGCCTTTGGCCGAGCCGATATCGGGTTTCGATGTGCGACGCCAGCCCGAGCCGCCGTCATGGACGGCGAGCGTGACGGATCCATTCGCCGCCGCCCACGCCACCGCGAGACGCTGGCCCTGGGTGTCGAGGGCGAAGGTGATGGCGGTGGTCGAGCCGTTCGGCGGTTCGATCGACGCGATCGATGATCCGTCGCCAGCGAGCCAGCCCGCCATGTCACGAACGACGATCGGCGCACCCTGCTCGGCCATCGTCGCGATCCGTTTGCCATCGGCCGAGGTCGCGAGCAGCCGATCCCCGCTTGGTCCCTCGGTCTGGTCGCCCGAGGTCGGATCCACGATGGTCGCGATGGGCGCGCCGGCATCGCCTGTGACCACGACCAGTCGGTCGTCGTCGATCCAGACGGGTGGAGCTGCGACCGCCGGTTGGTCGAGGGCGATCTCGAAGGCGGTCGAAAGGGCGGGATCGACGAGAACGACCCGGATGTCCTCGCCCGCGAGAAGGTCGCCGGCCAGCATCGCGTAACGGCCGCCATCAGGCTCCCAGGCTGCGAAGTAGGATGGTCCCGCCGGGGAATTCCCGCTGGGATCCTTCGCCTCGACGTTTCGCCACGTGAGGGGAGAACCGAGCACGACCGGGTCGCTCGTCGCTGACGTGCCGTCGGCGCGAACGGCTGCGAGCACGTCCTGCAAACCGGTCGCGACCCAGACCACGTCGCCCTTCGGGAGTTTGATGGGGGTCGGCCTGCCGCCACTCGCGTCCCAGCCGACGAGCGACGTGTCGTCGCCCCGGGCGACCAGTGCGACGAGGCCGTCCGGTGCGACGCCCGTCTCGCCGGATCCCGATGGGTTCGTGCACGCCCCGGCGATCACCACGAGCGCGGCACAGACGGCGGAGAGCGGCAGCCGGCGGCGGGTCGAGGTTGGCATCGGCGCAGGAAGTGTGCCACGCCGCCGCGCCGCGTCACGTCACGGTCACCGCCCAGTAGTAGGTCGCCGACCCGAGGTCGTCGTCGAACGTCACGTCGACCTGGACGGACCACGCCCCCGGTGCGGGAGCGGCGAACCTGATCGGCCCTCCGTCGCCGTGGCCGAGCGAGGCGCCGCCGGCACCGTCGAGGGCGCCGGCCGCCACCCGTTTGGCGACCCACTCCCTGACGGGCGGGTCGCCGGGGAGGGCGACCGCCAGCGACTCTCCGGTTCCGACTGCGATCGGCGCTCCGGGCAGCCACGGACTGTCGGAGCCGCCGTCACCCCAGGTGAACGAGCCGAGCGAGCCAGCGACTGCATCACCGCCCTCCGCGGCCATCGTCGCCGTCGGCGGCTCGCTCGAGGCCGGGGTCGACGGACCGGCCGTCCCGGTCGGTTCGGGTGCGACCGGGCTGGAGGTCGCGAGAGGGACCGGCGTCACGGTCTCTCCCGCGAGCGATGGCGCGGAGGTGGGTATCGCGCTTGGGGCCGAGGCGGAGCATCCGGCCGCGACCAGCGACAGCGCCACGGCGACGACTCGGATCAACGCGAACGATGCCGTCATCCCGGACTCCTTCACGCTCAGAGACATGGCGCGGCGATGACCACCGCGGACGTGGCCGCGGCCGCACATGTCGTCACGACGACCTTCACGACCGGCGAGGAATCGCCGTTGATGCCCTCGTCGGAGGGTGTCGCGAAGACCGCCCGGTATTCGGTGGCTGCCGTCGGACGCTGCGTCGACACGTACGTCCCGGCCGACGGCCCGGCGCCCATCGACCCGATGGTCGTCCAGGTCGTCGTTCCGGCTGCTCGTCGCTGGAGCGTCACCATGCGGGCGGTCACTGAGTTGCCTCCCAGCAGGCGATACGTGTCGTCATCCACGACCTTCAACGTCGCCGTCAGGGTGGTCGAGCCACCGACCACGATGCCGGTCGCTGACGCCGTGATCGTCAGAACGGTCGACAGGTCAAGACATCTCGAATACTTCGTGCTCGTATTCGGCATGTCGTAGCGCAGCTCGAGCGTCGCCGTGTCGCAGCGACCGAAGCCGTGCACGTTCCAGCCGGAGTTCGGCTTCGTCCGCGAGTACGTCTGCACGACCGCGTCGAGGTAGTCGGAGTCGTCATCGCGGTTGACGTGGTGTCCCAGCCCGTCGACGTGGCCGAACTCGTCGAGCGCGATCGTCTCGGCGTCGTAGCAACCGTTCGGCGCCGTCGTGTAGCTCTGGCACCACTTCAGGGTGCCCCAGTCGAAGACGTGGCCCTGCTCGCGCAGCCACATCGTGAAGCCGCTCGGCGCGTCGCGGGTGAAGCACGCGATGCCGTTGACGCCGCAGGTCGCGCCGACGCCGTAGCCGATCGGGTTGGCTGCCCCGCTGTCGTAGGTGAAGGTCGGTGCCTTGGAGGCACGGGTCGCCGTCGCATCCGCGGCCGCCGCCCTGATCGCGGTCTTGATGACGGCGGCCGGCTCGGCTCCGGACCGCCACCGGAAGCGCAGGTCCTGGTTCTGTCCGAACGTCCCGCCCGAAAGGAACGGGTCGGGTCCGTGCGCAGCGGTGATTCCCGCGGACGAGATGGCGACCCAGAGCGCGCCAAGGAGGGCCAGGAACGGGCGGCGAGAACGATGGATCCGCGTCGTCATCGGGTGGCCTCGTCGAGCTGGACGGTCGTGCCGTCCGGGATATGGCGGAGCTGCGAGCGGTGGTCGTTCGGGTCACCGGACAGCCGGCCGTCGGGCGCGAGGAGCACCCACCCGGGTGGCAGTCGTGTCGAGGAGGTGCCCGACCACGGCGTCCCTGTCAGCTCGAGGTCGGGGGGCACGCTGACCGCATCCGATGAGTCACTGCCATCGAGCGCGATCGAGCGGACGGCGTGTCCGGAGGCGGTGTCCTGCTCGATGACGACCGCCGCCCCGCTGGCTCCGCGGACGAGGGTCGCCGCTCCGGCCGCTTCGGCCACGACCGTGCGCGTGTCCGTCGCGAGGTTCGTCGAGATGATCGGGCAGGGGAGTCCGTGGCAGTCGGCGTATGTCACGACGCGGTCGCCGTCGACACCGACCAGGAGCCCGAGATCGGGCGCATCCAGCGTCGCCACGGCACCGTCGTGTGGATCGAATATCCGCGTCCGGCACGCGAACTCGCCGCACGACTGCACGACGAGTCGATCGCCGGCGAGGTCCCAGGCCAGCTCCGTGGAGAAGGTGATACCGAAGCGAGCGTCGGCCGAGATCGGCGCCAGGATCCGCTCGGCCGATGACGCATCGCGGAGCGAGCGCCGCCAGATCCCGAGGTCGGCGCGAGTCGCGCGATCGACGCGCATCTCATACACGCTGGCGCCGTCCGCATCGACGGTCGCGCGCCGGATGACGTCGCGTTCGGTCGCGACCACCCACGAGCAGCCTCGCGCCACGTCGACCAGTTCGAGCCGTGAGGTCGAGCCATCATCGGCGCCGGTGAGGACGGTTCCGCCGAAAGGTCCCGCGGCGAACGCTTCGGCGGGCAGGTCGAGGGTCCGTGTCAGCGCGTCTCCGAACAGTCCGAGCACGAGACGCTCGCCTCGGAGCGAGCCGTCGTCCGCGGCGACCGGGTCGAGGCGGAACCACGGGGCCGCCGCGAGGTCGTGCGGTGTCCCCGGGATCGTCGCGCGCGCAGAAGCTGTCTCGTCGGTCCTCGAGCCGGCACACGGCCCCGGCGACCACGTCCGCGCCCCCGCGCCGACGGTCGCCGATCCGATGAGCACGATCCCAGCCAGGGCGACGATCCCGGGCCCCACCCAGCGTAGCCATCGCGTCTCCACCATGAGGTTGACCTCCTCCGGCGGACTGAGATGACTGGCGGGAGGAGGGCGAGACAGCCACTCTGCCCGACGGCCCTTATCGGCGGCTTATCTGCCCCGAGGCGCGAAGCGCACGCTCGCAGAACCGCGAAGCGGGCGGGAGGATGCCCCAGGCGAAGGCGGAGGCGAGCATGCGAGCGAGCGCACCCCAAGGTGCGTGAGCGACCACGCGGAGCCGACAACGCATGCGTCGGGATGCGGCTGGCGCCGCCGAATTGACCGCCAGACACGAAAAGACCGGGAGTGCCTGCCCAATCGGCACTCCCGGTCGAGGGAGGGAGGGATAGAACCGTTGACGGGTTCGTCCGAGAACTACAGTAGGCACCCGTCGTTCAGGGTCGACAGGGCAAGCGATTAAGAAAGCGACATCGGAAAGCGCTCCGCGGGGCGGGCACCTGACCCGTGCGACAATCCCCGCCATGTCCACATCCCGACACGCCCGACGGCCGTTCGCGCCCATCGGTGTTGCGCTCGTCGCCCTCATCCTCGTCGCGGGCTGCGGATCTGCCACGAGCTCCTCATCCGCCACGACGTCGCCGTCGTCGACTCCCGCACCGACATCCACGGTCGTCCCAGCGGCGACAGCGAGTCCGGCGTCCAGCCTCACGGCGGATGCGATCTACGACAGTGTCGAGCAGCAGGTCGTCGCGATCCGCGGCCTCAAGCCGACGAAGCCAGTCGCACGCCAGTTCATCGATGGCTCCGAGCTCCGGACCCTCCTCACGAAACAGTTCGACGAGGACACACCACCGGCCTATCTCGCGGCGAACGAGCGGCTCTACAAGTCGCTCGGACTGATTCCGGCCGGTTCGAGCCTGCGCGATCTGAGTCTCGATCTGCTCAGTGGCGGGGTCGCAGGCTTCTACCGAAACGACGAGGGCAAGCTCTATGTCGTCTCGAAGTCGGGCGCTCCGGGAGCGAACGAGCGGTTCTACTTCGCGCACGAATACGATCACGCGCTCCAGGACCAGAACTCGACGATCTTCAAGGACTTCGACGGCGTCCTCGATCAAAGCGATCAGCTGCTCGCGCGACAGGCGATCTACGAGGGCGACGCGAGCCTCCTCATGACGCAGTGGGCCGCAGCGAACCTATCCCAAGCGGAGCTCCTCGAGCTTCTCGCAGCGGGCATGGATCCCCAGGCGCAGCAGGTCATGGCGACGACGCCGGCCATCCTGCGCGACACGCTGACATTCCCGTACACAACGGGGCTCGGGTACATCCAGAACGTCCAGAGTCAGGGCGGCTGGGATGCAGTCAACGAACTGTTCAGCAAGA
This sequence comes from Chloroflexota bacterium, assembly GCA_045804705.1. Classification (GTDB taxonomy): domain Bacteria; phylum Chloroflexota; class Limnocylindria; order Limnocylindrales; family CSP1-4; genus SPCO01. Next base: position 1,957 of record JBJMMQ010000005.1, on the reverse strand, counting down.
TGCCGGTCTCGACCGAGCAGATCCTCCACGCCGAGAAGTCGGGCGAAGCGCCGATCCCGGTGAGCCTCCCCGCCGACCTCAAGGCGAAGCTCGGTGCCGGCTGGACCGTCCCGCTCGAGGACACGTTCGGCGAGCTCCAGCTCGGGATCTGGCTCCGTGAGGGCGGCGTCCCCGGCGCCGATGCGACCGCCGCGGCGGCCGGTTGGGGCGGCGACCGGCTGGCCGTCCTCGAAGGACCCGACGGTGCCTGGGCGACCGTCATGCAGACCGTCTGGGACACGGACGCGGACGCCGCCGCCTTCGAGACGGCCGCGAAGACCGCTCTCGAGAAGTCGCCCGGCGTCGGGCAGGTCCTCCCCGGCGCCGGCGGCAAGACCCGCTGGCTGCTCATCGCATCCGATGCAGCCACGGCCTCGAAGGTCGCCGGCGTGACGGGGCTCGCCGGCTAGGCTCTACATCGCCTCGGGCGCGGAGATCCCGAGGAGTCCGAGCGCGTTCGCGAGCGTGATCCGGGCAGCCTCGGCCAGAGCCAGCCGCGCGGCCGACCGCTCCGGCTCGGAGGCGTCCACGACACGCGCGTCTCGGTAGAAGCCGTGGAACGTCGTCGCCAGATCCGTCGCGTAGGCGGTGATGCCGTGCGTCTCCTCGGCGGCGACCGCGTCTTCGACCACCTCGGGGAATCGGGCGACCGCGCGTGCGAGCGCCGCCTCGGGCGCCCCGGTGAGAGCCCCCTCGACGCCGGGGGCGGGCGCCAACCCGGCCTCTGCCGCCTTTCTCAGGATCGACGCGATCCGTGCGTGGGCGTACTGGACGTAGTAGACGGGGTTCTCACTCGACTGCTTCTTCGCCAGCTCGATGTCGAAGTCGATGCCGGTGGTCGCCGACCGTGAGGCGAAGAACCAGCGCGCCGCGTCCGCCCCGACCTCGGCGAGGAGGTCGTCGAGGGCGATGAACTCCCCGGCGCGCTTGCTCATCGACACCTCCTCGCCGCCCCGGACGAAGCGGACCCAGGAATAGAGAAGGATCTGGACAGCGTCGCGGTCGTAGCCCATCGCCTCGGCGGCGTTGCGGACGCGCGCGACAGTCCCGTGGTGATCCGCGCCCCAGACGTAGATGAGGTGGTCGAAACCCCGACTGAACTTCTCGGTGACATAGCCGATGTCGGCCGCGAAATACGTGGGCTCGCCGTTCGAGCGGTAGATGACCCGATCCTTGTCGTCGCCGAACGCCGTCGAGCGGAACCAGACCGCTCCGTCCTCCTCGTACACGTGCCCGTGCTCACGCAACCGATCGACCGCCCGTGCCACCCAGCCCTCGTCGTGGAGCCGTGCCTCGCTCGTCCAGACATCGAACCGGACGCCGAGCCCGGCGAGGCTGGCTTCGATCCCTTCGCGGACGCGGGCGGCAGCCCACTTCCCGATCACTCCATCCGTGTCCGCCCCATCGGCCGTCGCGGCGACCCAGACATCGTCCGGGAGCGCCGTCGCGAGATCTCGGACGTACTCGCCGTGGTAGCCGTCGTCCGGGACCGGCTCTCCGCGCCGGAGGGCGGCGACGGAGGTTCCCAGGTTCCTGATCTGGCCGCCCGAGTCGTTGAAGTAGTACTCGCGCGTCACGCGTTGGCCGCCCGCTTCGAGGACCCGACTGAGCATGTCGCCGATGAACGCGCCACGGGCGTTGCCCACGTGGAGGGGACCCGTCGGGTTCGCCGACACGAACTCGACGTTGACCGACCGTTGCGTCGCGGGCGTAAGCCGTCCCCAATCAGCCGGGTCGGCGAGGATCCGTGCGATCACCGTCTCCAGAGCGGCGGAACGAAGGCGCAGGTTGAGGAAGCCGGGCGCTGCGACCTCGGCTGACTCGATGAGCGATGACGCCGCGCGGCCCTCGGTCTCCTCACCAAGCTCGGCCGCCAGCGCCGTCGCGATCGCCAGCGGCGCCATCCGGTACGGCCGCG
>JBJMMQ010000004.1:0-34086 GCA_045804705.1 Chloroflexota bacterium | reverse complement strand
GAACGTGCCGTACCCGCAGCTCAAGGAGATGGACGAGATCAACCCCGAGTTCGACCGCGCCGACGTGGCGCTCGTCATCGGCGCGAACGACGTGACGAACCCCGCCGCGCGACGACCCGGCTCACCGGTCTCCGGGATGCCGATCCTCGACGTCGACCACGCCAAGTCGATCGTCGTCATCAAGCGCTCGATGGGCAAGGGCTACGCCGGCATCGACAACGAGCTGTACTCGGACCCGAAGACGGGGATGCTCTTCGCCGACGCGAAGGACGGCCTCGCGGCGCTGACGGCCGCAGTCAAGGCTCTCTGACGCGGGTGACCGCCCGGATCTGACGCCCCTCAGGCGCTCGGCGCCACCGCCGCGACCGTACGAGGGATGATCGACGCGTCCCGGACCTGGAGAGGCGCGAGCGAGCCGAGACCCTCGGCGACGACGATCGCGTCGTCGCCGCTCATGAGGACGAGGTCGGACGGCGGGTTGACGAACGCGCGTCCGCCACGGTTCACCGACAGCAGCGTCGCCTTGTGGTCGCTCCGCAGCAATGCCGAGACGGCGTCGATCGACAGGCCGATGTACTCGTCGGGCAGGGCGATCCGGTACAGCTCGGAGCCCTCGCCGCCCGAAACGATGTCGGTCACGAGCGCGGACAGGCCCGGGTAGAGCGCGGACCGCGCGAGGAGATGCGAGACGACCTTCGACGTCACGAGCAGCTCGTCCACCTCGGCACGCCAAAAATGGGGTTCGTGCTTGGGGTTGTTGACCTCGGCCACCGTCCGGACGTTGGGTGCGACGGCCGAGATCGCCATGATCGACAGGATCGAATGCATGTCGGCTTCATCGGACCCATCGATCGGGAAGACGAGCGCCGCGGACGCCTCGGCGATCCCGGCCCGCTCGAGGTCGTCGGTGTCGGTCGCGTCGCCGCGGACGAAGTAGATGCCTGCGCCCGCGGGGTTCTTCTCGCATGGTGCGAGGACGACGACCTTCTGCTTGTAGTCGTCGCCGCGCAGCTCATCGATCAGGTCGCGGGCCGTGCTGTTCCAGCCGCACACGACGATGTGGTCCTTGTGACCCGCCGACCCCAATCCCGAGCCCTCCTTGAGCAGGAAGTCGATGAGCATCGCGACGAGAGCGCCGGTGATCAGCCCGAGCATCGCGACCCCGAACAGGATAAGCAGCCACCCGACCGCTCGTCCGCCGGGTGACGTCACGAACTCGGCGTCGCCCTGACCCAGCACTGTGGCGATCCCCCAGTTGAACGAGTCGAAGAGGGACTCGACCGTCACCGGCTTCTCGAGCAGCGTGATGAGGACGGCCGCGATCGCGACGAACGCGAGGATGCCCTCCGTGAGGGTGATGAAGAAGCGGCGATCGAGCTGGCCGGCGACCCGACGGAGATGCCAGGCGACGCGCCGGATGATCGGGCTGGTCAGGACGGGGGTGGGCAGTGGGACCCTTGCCATGTGCCCGATCGTGCCATACCGAAAGGCGTCGTGTCAGTCGCCTTGGACGTGCTCCGGGACGGTCACGTCGACGACCTGTGCACCCAGCGCGGCGACCAGGTCGCCCGGGGCGATATGGAGGTTCACGCCGTGGGCGCCGCCACCGATGGCAACGACCGGCCGGCCCATCGCCGACGCGTCGACGATCACGGGCCACGGCCGGCTCGCCCCGAACGGCGTTATCGCGCCCCGTTCATAGCCGGTCACGTCCCGTGCCTCCTCGGCGTCCGGCAGCGACAGCCGCTTCACTCCCAGGTGGTCCCGGACTTTGGGCCAATCGAACCGCCGGCCGCCCGGGACAAGCACGAACACGTAGTCATCCTCGCCACGTCGCACGACGATGGTCCTGAGCAAGGCGCCGAGCTCTATCCCCTGGAGCTCGGCACTCTCCTCCGCGCTGTGGGCGCGCTCCGTCCGCACCACGCGATGGGGGATCCCCGTGGCTCGGATGGCGTCAGTGGCGCGCGTCGTCTCGGTCACGCGCTCAGTCGTCACCGGATGTCGGCCGGCTCTTGAAACCGTGCCCGCTGTCGGGGAAAGCTCGCATCAGACTGCGTAGGAGACGGTGGAGCTCCTCGCGTTCCTCCTCGGACAGCACCGCGGTGATCGCCTGCTCACGCCGACCCTGTTTGCCGACGGTCGCGTCCCATGCAGCATGCCCGGCCTCCGTTGGTTCGACGAGGGTGCCGCGGCGGTCCGATGGATCGGGCAGGCGGCGGATGAGACCTGCCGCCTCCATCCGATCGAGGCGGTTGGTCATCGCGCCGCTCGACAGTTGGAGTTCGGCGGCGAGCATCCCAGCTGAGCGCTGGTACGGCGGACCGTAGCTTCGGAGACGACCCAGGAGCCTGAACCAACGCCGATCAAGGTGGAACTCGGCCAGGGTCTCGGACATCGACTCATTCAGGTGGTGGGCGAGGATGTGGATCCGCTCGACGATGCCCTCGGTCAACGGATCGAGGTTGGGGATCTCGCGCGCCCAGACGACCAGCGCGGCGTCGAGATCGTCGAGGACGTCGTCCTCCGACTGTGCCGAGTCCATCAAGGCGAAGTATCCGGTCGATACCGTTCGACGTCAATCAATGTGACATTGTGTTACTTCACATCGAATATCTTGACATCAAACGACTTCTTCCCTATCCTGACAGAGTCGAAGGAAAGGGAGGTCGAGGACGATGTTCGAGATGCATCCAGGAGCTCTGGAACAGGGGATGGCGCGACGCGCTGAGGTCGTGCGATCGTCATGGACGCCGCGCCGCCGCGATGACCATCACGGCTGGCGGGTCGCCGAGGTCGTTCGGTTCCGCCACGCCGTCGCCACGCTGGTCGCCGCGGCGCGCTGACGCCAGACTAAAGTCGGGCGAGGGACTGTCCGAGCCGGCGGCGATACTCCGGGTCGGCGACGCCACGCCACGTCGGCCCGAGGCGGCGCATCAGCCGGTCGACTCGGACGTCCTTGTCCGCCGCGAAGCGCTCGATCGCCGTGCGCTGGCCAGTGCGCAGGTCGGGGATCGTGACCGCGCTCGCGCGAGCACGTTCCGCAGCCGCATGCAGGTCGTGGATGTCGCCCAGCTGGTCCTGGAGCGCGACGACGCGACGGATGAGCTCGGTGGCGCTCGGCTCCATCGGCTCGCGGACCGATTCGAGCGTGTAGCGCAGCCATTTCGTCGAGATCCGCAGCTCGTGGAGCGTCGCCACGTCCGGAGAGATCAGCGCGGGCTCGAACGCCCAGACCGCCTGGTATGACTGCCATGCAACGGCAGGTGCACGCATGCGCACGGTCGCAGGGGCGTGCGGACCGATCGCCCGAGCGGCCTCCCCCTCGGTCGTGACGAGCCGGTCGTGGTCCGCCACGAACGTCGTGAACCACGGCGAGCGGAGGCGGACGACGAGCGCGTGATGGCGCGCGGCTCGTTCGGCCGTCCAGGTGTCGACCAGAGGTGCGAGCGCGAGCCGCCCTCGTTTCGAATGACGGTCCCGCGAGGCGAGGAGGATCCCGATCTGGACGTCGAGGTCGCGGACCATGCCGAGCTCGGCCCCGAGGACGCGGAGCTGCGCGACGCGGTCGCGGACGACCGGACGCTCGAACGCATCGCCGAAGACCCGCCAGCCGGCTCGGAGGCGACGGCTCGCGACGCGCATGGCGTGGACCTCTTCGGGATCCTCCCCGTCGATCGTCCCTGGGACGCGGGCGAGCATGCGCCCGAGATGGAAGCGCAGCACCTTTCGACCGGCTTCGACCCAGACGTCGTCAGCGGCGACCTCGGGGGTGCGAGCGAGCGCGAGGTGGTCCGCGGCGCGAAGCGCGGTGGATGCCGCTTCGGCGCTCGGGACGAGCGCCGGTGCGACGTGTCGCCCCGGCCCGACAGGCCGGAGCGGGCGCGGCTCGGAGAAGCGTGGCTCGGCGGAGATGGGCGTGCGGTCCGGCGTCGGTTCGGTGCTGGGCGAGGGTTCGCCCGCCTGGTCCGCGGAGTAGGTGCTCATCCCGACGCCGGCGACCTAGGCCGCCGCCGGCGCGGCGGCGGCGATGCCGGTCGGCTCGTCACCGGTCTTGATCTTGAAGAGCTTCCGCCCCTCTTCGACCAGGATCAGCGAGAGCGAGACGAGCAGGCATACGGCCCACTGGTCGGCCGAGAGGCTGACGGTCCCGAGGATCCTCTGGAGGAAGCCCAGCTCGGTCGCAAGGATGATGCTCAGCACGGACAAGGCCGTGGCGATGAGCAGCGGGCGGTTGCCAAGGATCGTCCCCGCGAAGAGCGACTCGCTCTCGTCCGCCGTCTCCAGCGATGAGAAGAGGCGGAACAGCGCGAATGTGGTGACACCCATGGTGCGGGCGACCACGTCCCCGAAGTTCGCATCTGCCCACGCCAGGACCCCGAGGGTGCCGGCCGCCATGACCAGACCGACGACGATGAGCCAGCGCATCAGCCGGGGCGGGATGAGCCTCTGCTCCTTCGGGCGGGGCGGCACTCCCATCAGCCCCTCGCGCGGGGCGCCGTAGCCGAGGCCGATGGCCTGGAAGACGTTGACGGTGAAGTTGAGCCACATCGTCTGGAGCGGCAGGAACGGGATGCCGCCGACGATGTTCAGGAGCGCTGATCCGAGGAACGTGCCGATGAACCCGTACAGGCCGGCGATCTGGAAGCGGATGAATCGGAGCAGATTGTCGTAGACGGCCCGCCCGAGGCCGACCGCCTTGACGATCGTCGCGTAGTTGTCGTCGGTCAGGATCATGACCGCGGCCTGCTTGGACACCTCCGTTCCGGTGATGCCCATGGCGATCCCGATGTCCGCCTTCTTGAGGGCCGGTGCGTCGTTGACGCCGTCGCCGGTCATCCCGACGACATGGCCCTTCTTGCGCAGGATGTCCACGAGGTGGACCTTGTCCTCGGGCGACACGCGGGCGATGACGCCGATCCCGTCGATCTCGCGAATCGCGTCCTCGTCGGACATCGCGCGGAACTCGGCACCGGTGATCGCCTTGCCCTCGATCCCGAGCTGATTCGCGATCGCGCCCGCTGTGACGGCATGGTCGCCGGTGATCATCCGAACCTGGATGCCGGCCGACTTCGCCGTCGCGATGGCGTCCTTGGCCGCCGGACGCGGCGGGTCCACGATGCCGACCATCGCGAGGGCGGTCAGGCCGTCGATCGCGGCCAGCAGGTCCGCATTCGGATCGAACGTCTTCGGGTCGAAGTCCTTCAGGCCCGTCGCCATGACGCGCAGGCCCATCTTGCCGAGGCGTTCGTTCTCGGCGTTGGCACCGTCGCGGATCCTGTCGATCGGGACGGCCGCGCCGTCCGGACCGTGCGCGGAAACGGCGCGCGACAGCAGCTGGTCGGGTGCGCCCTTGATGTAGGCGCGGATGACGTCCTTGCCCTTCTCGTCCTTCATCGCGTGGAACGTCGCCATCATCTTGTAGGCGGCGTCGAACGGCAGGGTCGCGACGCGCGGGTAGCGCTCTCGAGTGAGCGTCGGATCGACGCCCCCCTTGGCCGCCAGAACGACGAGCGCACCCTCGGTCGGGTCGCCGACGAGGGCGCCGTCACGAACCTCGGCGTCGGCGCACAACGCCATCGGCAGGAAATACTGCTCGAGCGGGACGTCCGGGTCGCCGCCGGTCTTGGTGATCTGGCCCGTCGTCTGGTAGCCGTCGCCGGTGATCGTGTAGCGCCGGCCGACGATGGCCATCTGGACCGCGGTCATCTGGTTGAGCGTCAGGGTCCCGGTCTTGTCCGAGTTGAGCGCCGACGTGGAGCCCAGCGTCTCGACCGACCGGAGCCTCTTCATGATCGCGCCGGCCGCGGCGAGCTGCTGCGAGCCCTTCGACAGGATCGCCGTGGTGACCGCCGGGAGCGCGGTCGGGATGGCCGCGACCGCGAATGCGACCGCGCTCAGGAAGAGCTCCTGGAGCTGGACGCCGCGGTACAGACCAAGACCGATCGAGACCGCCAGGGCGATGCCGGCGATGACGAGGATCTGATTCGTCAGCGCGTCGAGCTGCTTGGTCAGTGGGGTCTTCTCGACCACCGTGGCGTTGAGCATCCCGCTGATGTGGCCGACCTCGGTCGCCATGCCCGTCGTCGTCACCAGGATGGTGGCCGCGCCGCGCGTCACCTGGCAGTTCATGAACGCCATGTCGACGCGGTCGCCGAGCGCGGCATCGGCGGGGACGGCGCCGACTTCCTTGGGCGTCGGGACGCTCTCGCCGGTCAGGGCGGATTCGTCGATCTCGAGTGTGGCGGCCGTCAGGATCCGAGCGTCGGCCGGGACGAGGTCTCCGGCTTCGATGTTGACGATGTCCCCCGGGACGAGCTGGTCCATCGGGATCTCGGCGAGCTCGCCGTTGCGCCGGACCTTCGCCTTGACGACCATCATGTTCGCGAGAGCCGACGCGCTCGCCTCGGCCTTGCCCTCCTGGTTCATCGCCATCCAGGCGTTGAACACGGTCAGCAGGAGGAGGAACACACCGGTGTAGAACTGGCCGGGCAGGAAGAGGCAGATGATGCCCGCGACGAGCAGGACGAGCTGCATCGGGTCGGCGTACTGGCGGGTGAACTGCTGGATCTTCGAGGCCTTCTTGGCCTCCGCGAACGCGTTCGGTCCGAACTTCGCCCGACGGGCGTCGGCATCCGCCGTCGTCAGGCCGCGATCGGTATCGACTCCCTGCTCACGAAGCGCGTCCTCGGGACTGAGAGCGTGCCACGCGGTGCCGGTCGCGGACGACGAGGCGGCCGCGGGAGACGTGGCGGCCGTCATGACTTCTTCCCCTTCCGGCCCTTCCTGGCGCCCTTGGCGCCGTCGGCGCGTGCGGCGGCCTCGGCTGCGATCGGGTCCGGTTCGGCGCCGTCGGGTGCCTGCCCCATGAGGTCGCCCTTCGTGGTCTGGAGCGCGTCGCGCGCCTCGGTCGACACCTTGGGGAACTGCGGATCGATCTCGGTCAGCGTGTGCGCGAGGACACCCGCCGCGGCGACCCGGGCGAACGGCTTGTCGTCGGCCGGGATGACGTACCACGGGGCCCACGGCGTGCTGGTGTTCGAGAGCATGTCGCTGAACGCCTTCTGATAGTCGTCCCAGTAGACGCGTTCCTTGGCGTCATTCGGGCTGAACTTCCAGTTCCGGTCGGGCTCGTCGATCCGGGCCAGGAACCGGCGACGCTGCTCCTCGTTGCTGACGTTGAGGAACAGCTTGACGAACCGATACCCCTGGTCCGTCAGGTAATGCTCCCAGTCGTTGATCTCGCGGAACCGTCGCTTCCAGATCCCGCGGTCCTTCAGCTTCGGCGGCAGCTTCTGGTGGGCGAGGATCTGCGGGTGGACCCGAACGACGAGGACCTCCTCGTAGTAGGAGCGGTTGAAGATGCCGATATTGCCGCGCTCGGGGAGCTTCCTTTGGTAGCGCCACAGGTAGTCGTGGTCGAGCTCCTCGCTAGAGGGGACCTTGAAGCTGTTCACCTGGACGCCCTGCGGGTTCACGCCGCTCATGACGTGCCGGATGGTGCCGTCCTTGCCGGCGGCGTCCATCGCCTGGAGGACGACGACGACGCCGTGGGTGTCCTGGGCCGCGAGGCGGGTCTGGTATTCGGCGAGGAGGGCGACCCCTTCGCGCAGGACCTGCTTCGCTTCCTTGACGCTGACCTGCCGGGAGCCTGCCGGGTCGAAGTCCTGTGGCAACCGGACGCGCCGGCCCGGTGCGACCCGAAAGGGCTCGATGAACTCGGCGACGCGCTTCGGTCGCAGGTCCGCCATCGTGTGTTCCTCCCCCAACGTCAGACGGTCAACGGGGCAGACACACGCGTGGGTCCCTCATCCCGGACGTGCATTGTCGGAGAAAGAGGTTGCCCCTGCAAGTTCGTTCGGCAGCGCGTCGCCTGATGAACAGGTCAGACCGGTCCGACGAGCTCGATGCGGATCCTCTTGTTGATGCGGCCCTTCGACTCGTAGCCCGTGACCCGGATGCCGCCGACCTCGCGGGTGTTCGCGACGTGTGTCCCACCGTCGGCCTGGAGGTCGAGCCCGACGATCTCGATCGTCCGGATCTCGTCGATGCCCGGCGGCAGGAGGTTGACCTTGGTCCTGATGAGGTCGGGTATCGCGAACGCCTCGTCGCGCGGCAGGATATCGACCCGAACGTCCCGTGCGGCAGCCAGCTCCTCGTTCACCGACGCTTCGATGGCATCGACGAGGTCGCCCGACATCCGCTCGAACTCGAAGTCCATGCGGCCCGAGCCGGGTTCCATGTTGCCGCCCGTGACGAGCGCGCCGTAGTCACGCCAGACGACGCCGCAGAGCGCATGGAGCGCCGTGTGGGTCCGCATCAACGCGAGGCGTCGCGCCCAGTCGAGGTCGGCGCGGACGGTGTCGCCGATGACGGGTGGTTCGCCATCGCCATCGCCTGGCTCGAGCTCGTGGACGATCTCGCCGCCGGACTTTCGAGCCGCACGAACGGTCCACGACCTGCCGTCACCTGTCCGGATGATCAGGCCGCGGTCCGCAGGCTGTCCGCCGCCGCCCGGATAGAAGACGGTCCGATCTAGGACGATCATCGGCGCCGGCCCGCCAGTGTCGGTCGCGACCACGCGCGCGTCCACGCTCTGGAGGTAGGCGTCCGTGTAGCAGAGCTGCTCGCCGGTGGGCGTCATGCCGGTGAGCGCGTCACTCGACGTTGAGGGTCCCGATCATCGTCGGATGGACGCTGCAGACGAAGGCATATGCGCCGGCATCGAGGGCCGGGACGTCGTACGTCCGGGTCTCCACCCCATTGAAGATCTCGCCCTTGAACACCTCGGCGCCGGTCGACCCACCCTGGTGGAGCGCGACGTTGTGCGGGATCCCGGCATCCTTGTTCTCGAACTTCACCTGGAACGGGGTGCCGGCGGGAGCCGTGAGCGTGTCCTGCTCGAACTTGATCCCGCTCGCGCTGATCGTCAGGAGGTTGGCGTTGCCGGATCCGCTCGGCTCGGCCGATGCCGAGCCCGACCCGCTCGGTGCCGGCGCCTTGGACGGAGCTGGCGCGTACGTCCAGCCGGCCTCGGCCGAGGTGCAGGCCCCGACGAGGACGGCGGAGAGCAGGGCGGCGGACAGGACGCGCGCAGCACGCATTGGCAGGGGGACCTCTCATGGTCGCGACGAGGGTTTCGCGAGGCGAATCCGAATCTACCGCGCCCGAGGTCGTCCTGTCGTCTGGTTCGCGCGGAGGGGTCCGCGGTGGTCCGGGTCGGTCGATGGTACTGGTGGCTCCGGGTACTAGTACCAATGGGCTGGTTGTGGCGCTGAGGACCGCTCACATAGGCTCGCTGTCCACCCCCCTTCGGGGTTTCATCTTTGTGACAGACCGGAGCAACTGGAATGATCAAGGACTTCGCACATCGCACCTGGCGCATCGCCGTCACTGTCGGCCCCCTCGTCGCGATCGCGCTGACGTTGGCCGCCGGCATGAAGTGGCGCTGACCTAGCACTCCCCATTCATCGCGCCACGTCGGGCTTCATCCGACGGGGTGTTCCGCGATCCCGATCGAGACCCGGAGACCTCCCTCCGGGTCTCGCGGTTTGTCCAGCTCTAATTCCGGTCCGTCAGCCCGAGCCGGATCGCCACCGCGGCGGCCTCCACGCGACCCGACACCTCCAGCTTCGAGAGGATGTTGCCGACGTGGACCCCCACCGTCTTCTGGCTGATGAACAGGCGCTCGCCGATCTCCCGGTTGGTGCGCCCCTGAGCGACGAGCAGCAACACCTCGCGTTCGCGAGAGCTCAATCCGAACGTGTCCTGCTTCTTGGCCGTCGCCGCCGGATCGCCCGCGACCGCGCGAACGAGCTCCGACCGGCCGTTCGTATGGCCATCCGGCGGCCCGTCGTCCAGACCATCGAGCTGCGCATGGCCTGCACCGATGCTCGCCGCGATGACAGCGGTCGCGCCACGGGTGTCATCAGCGCGGCGCGTCGCTGCGAGTCCGTCCCGGCCGACTAGCGTCGCCACCGCCGGCGGCAGGGTGATCCGTGCGCGGCCTGCCAGCTCGACCAGCTCACGCAGGAGCGGTCTCGCCTCGAGGCGCATCGCGAGGTCGACCGCGGCCAGCAGCGGTGCCTGGGCATTCGCCCGACCTGACCGACTCGCCGCCGACAGGAGAGCCGCCGCCTGCCGCCAGCGAGCGAGCGCCTCGTCGTAGGGCGCCTCGAGCTCGGCCCACCCGTCGGCGACGCGCCGCCACGCCTCCGCCGAATCGTCGCCCTCCGACCGCCGCTGGTGCGCGCGAGCCGTGGCCAGTGATGCCTCGGCCACCCGGCGAGACCCGGCGGTGATGGGCGTCCCGCTCGCGCGAACGGCGGCGGTCGCGGCGGCGAGGACCGTCGCCGTCCGTTCGCGCACAGCGGCAAGCGGGGCGAGCTGGCGGTTGTGCCGCGCTTCGTCGGCGGCGACTGCGTCGACTCGCGCGACCATCGCGGCCATCCGAGCGACGAGGACCCATTCCTCGGTCTCGCGGACGCTGGCCCAGCCACGATCCACCGACCGGCTGGCGTCGGCGATGTCACCGCGCCAGACCGCGAACGAGGCCGCCGCGAGGTAGTAAGGGCCCGCGAGCTGCGGCTCTCGGACGGCGGCGAGCTCGAGCACCGTCTGGCCCAGGAGCCGTGACGCCGTCTCACCGGCGTCCGTCTCGATCTCGACGGCGGCAAGGACGAGGACGGCCTCCATGTGGACGACCCCGACCGACAGCCAGCTCATCGCGCGCAGGGACATCGTTCGGACCTCGGGCCAGCGCCCGAGGAAGAAGAGGCTGTCCACGACGTTGCCGGCGAGGAAGTTGCCGTAGACCGCCTCGAGTCCGGCTCGGCGAGCGTCCTCGATGCCGCGGTAGGCGACGTCGACCGCCTCCGCTCGTCGATTCACCAGGTCGAGGACGGTCGTCAGGTTCGCGCGGGCGCGGAACAGGGCGTCCGGATCATCGAGCTCGAGGGCGGCCGCCTCCGACTCGCGGAGCAGCTCGATCGCCGCCGCCGGGTCGCTCCCCCATCCGAGCGCGACGGCCAGCGTCGTCGTCGCGTGGACCTCCTGGCTGCGTGCCGGCGGATCGCACGCGCGGGCGACGCGGATCGCCTCCCGCGCCAGCTTTTGCGCCTCAGAGAACGTGCCATCGAGCATCTTGAGCTGCGCGAGGCCGGCGAGGACGGTCGCACGCTCCGGGCTGGGGTCGCGCGGCACGAGCTCGACCGCGCGCCGCGCAGCGTGCATGGCACCGGCCTGATCGCCGCCGGCGCGGCGCACCTGCGCCAGGCGTTCGTGGAGCAGCCCGAGCCGGACGCGGTCGCGGCGGGCGTCGAGTCCCGCGATCGCTGCCTCGAGGAACGCGGTGGCGCGCGGGATGCGGCCGACCGCGAAGGCCGCCTCGGACGCGCGGACCCCGAGGTCGACCCGATCGGACGGCGGCGCGGACCGGCGTCGAGTGCCGGCGCCCGTCCTGGGTCCTTCGGGTAACGAGAGTGCTGTCTCGAGTGCGGCGAGCTCGTCTGCAGCTGCGTGCCGGGCGGCGGCGGCGCCTGCGGCCTCGATGGCGGCCACCCGCGCGGCGTGCGGGTCGTAGGCCGAGAGCCAGTGCCACGAGACGGCCGACGCCGGGCCTCCGATCGCCTCGGCCAGGGCTGCGTGGTAGCGCGTCCGCGGGATCGGCAGCAGGTCCCGCGCGACAGCTCGTCCGATCGACTCGTGGCGGAACGCGAGGCCCCCGTCGGCTTCGACCACGAAGCCGCCCGCGAGCGCCTCCGCCCAGCCCGCCCACAAGTCCGCATCGAGTACGCCCGCGCCCGTCCGCGGTCCGGTGCTCGAACGTGGGACGGCCCGATCGCTGTCTGCGTCGAAGGCGGCGGCGACGCTCGCGAGCTGCTCGGCGGTCAGTGGACGCTCGGCCAGCGACATCAGGCGCAGGACGCGTCGGCACTCGCGCGATCGGGTCGCCAGCCGCGCGATGACCAGCTCGTCGAACGAGCCGCTCAGGGATGCGGAGGGGAGCTCACGGCGGGCGGCCAGGAGCTCCTCGGTCACGAGCGGCAACCCGCCTGATCGTTCGGCGACCAGGAGGAGCAGGCTCGCGGACGCTCGCTCGCCCTCGATCCCCTCGATGAGCGCGGCCAGCTCATCGCGGTCCAGCGGCGCGAGGACGACGCGCTCCGGCGGACGGGGACCGGTCCTGATCGCGTCGAGGTCGCCCGTCCAGGCATCGTCGCGGCCCACGACGTCGGGCTGGTGGGTCCCGACGATGGCGAGCCGCTGGTCGCCCGCGATGCGTGACAGGAAGGTGACCAGCGCCCGCGTCGCAGCATCGGCACGATGGAGGTCCTCGAGCACGAGCACGACCGGCCGCCGTTCACCCAATCGTCCGAGCAGACCCAGGATGCCCTCGAGCGTCCGGGCCTGGCGCCGCTCCGGGGCGGTCCCGCCGCCGCTCCAGGCGGTCGGCCGGACGACATCGAGCACTGGCGCGAGATCGGGCATCAGCCGAACGACCTCGGGCGCCGCGGGACCGAGCAGGTCGGCGAGGTCCGCGATCGGCAACTGGCGCAGCGTCGGTCCGACGGCCCGAACGATCGGCCCGTAGGCCTCGTCGGCCCAGCTGGGCCAGGCCGTCGCACGCAGGATGGTCATCGGCTCGCCGACGCCGTGCATCCGCGACAGCGCTTCGTCGATGAACCGGGTGACGCCGACCCCCGCTGTCCCATCGACGAGGATCGTTCGTGCCCGACCGCCGGCGGCGTCGTCGAGGCCAGCCGCAAGGCGCCCGAACGCCGCGTCGCGGCCCACGAAGCGCGCGCTCGATTGGCTGGCGGGCATGTCGGCATTCTACGGGCCGCGTCGGCTAGGCTGGCAGGCGATGACCGACCCTCGGCGCGCGCCGCACCCGGCGAACACGCTCAACGAGCTGCCCGGGGAGGAATGGCTGTACTTCACCAAGTCGCTCCTGTCGACGGCATACCCGAGCGAGCTCGGCCACCGTGCGCGACGCTCCCACGGCGCGAACAAGCCGCCGCGGTTGATGGCCCGCCTGATCGAGTTCTTCACCCGGAGCGGTGAGCTGGTCCTCGATCCATTCGCCGGTGTCGGAGGAACGCTCCTCGGGGCGGCCATCGCGCGTGGGCCGCGTCGCGCGCTCGGTATCGAGCTCGACCCCCGCTGGGCGGCGATCTTCGCCGACGTCGTCCGCGACCTCTCGGCAGAGCGTGACGGCCTGGGGCCGGAGGTCGCGGATCTCGGGGCGGCCGACCCCGGTGGGACGCGAGCGTTCGATCCATCCGGGCTCGAGATGCGCGTCGGTGACGCCCTCGCGATCCTGCCCACGCTGGACGAGGGTTCGATCGACTTCGTCGCGACCGACCCGCCCTACAACCTGCAGCTTCCGATGACGATGGCCGGCGGCGTCCTGGCCGAAACGCACGCGAACCGCCGGACCGACTACGCGATGGTCACCGAGTCACCCGACGATCTGGCGAACGCAGCCGACTACCCGGAGTTCCTCGATCGCATGGAGGCCGTCTTCGTCCAGCTCCGGCGCGTCCTCCGGGACGACCGCTATGCAGTGGTCATCGTTCGCGACGCGTACCAGGACGGGCGCTACCTGTTCACGGGCTCCGATCTCGCGAGCCGAGCGGCGGCGGCCGGCTTCGTGCCGAAGGGCGATCTCATCTGGTACCAGGCCGGAACACGCCTTCGGCCGTATGGCTACCCGCGCGTCTTCGTCCCGAACATCGTCCACCAGCATGTGCTGGTCCTGCGCAAGGAAACCGGGCGTCAGGCTTCGCGCCGGCGGCGCGATTCGAGGTAGGCCGCGAAGACATCGCTGTCGGTATCGGACTCGCCCATCGTCCACGTGTCGGCAGCGCTGGGCATCGTCGCGACCGGCGCATCGGGCGACCGTCCGTCGCCGTGGACGATCTCGCCGAGGACCATCTTGTGCAGCCAGCCCTGCTGTCCGTCGGGACACAGGACCAGCCAGTAGACGCCGTGCTTCTCGATCAACTGGACCTCGTCACCCTGGTCCAGATAACCGATCTCGACGCCGCGAAGCTCGTCGGGCGAGTCGAGGAGGCGAACCACCCGGTACCGGATGATCCGGCGCTCGTGTCCGGCGATGGGACCGACCAGCCCCTGGTCGAAGGTGAGTCGCAGAGCAGGTGAGCTGTCGCGGATCGGGTCGGTCTTGCGCGCCTGGAGGAGGGATGGCCGCCGCCAGCGCGGGAGCAGCGATTCGTCGACACCCGGCGTGACCGGCACGGCACCCAGGCCGTCGGCGGCCGAGCGCTCGCCGAGGGCGGCGCCGACTCCCGACGCCAGGCCGGCCATCGGCATGCCTGATCCGACGAGCTGGCTCGGGCCGACACCCATCCCGGTCGCTGCGGCGACGGCGAGATCCTCGTCGTCGAGCTCATCGTCGCGACGACGCCGCCCGAAGACACCGAATGCCATGGCTGTGGCGACCGCTCCGGTCGTGGTCACGAGCGTCGGACCGAGGGCGAGAGGCGGGAAGAGTGGCGGGCTGAAACCGATCGCTGCAAACACCGCCGCCACGGGACCGTTGGTTTTGCCCGCGCCTCCGCGGCCGGGACCCAGCGCGCCGTCCGGGAGGATCGGAACGTCCGAGCCCGAGCGGGGTGGGCCGCCCTCGGTCGGATCCGTCGGGCCTCCATCGTCCCGCCCCGCGAGCACGAACGGCGGGAAAGCCGAATCCGGTGGGCGCTGAGAGGAGATGGCGTCCGGGGCGACCGTCGTCGGCGCGGGGGTCGGCCTGGCGACGGTCAGGACGACCGCGGGTCGTGGCGTCGGGACCGGACGGGTTCGCGTCCGCGGGGCCGGCGTCGGCGTCGGCTTCGGCGTATGGACTGCGGGCGCGGGAGGCGGTGGTGGCGGCGGCGGTGGCGAGATCTTCACGCTCCCCGCGCCGATCGACGCGAGGGCGCTGCCCCTGGCCATGGCCTTCAGGACGATGCTGTGACTCCCGAGGGGCAGCTTCCCGGCCCACCGGAAGGTCACTCCTGTCTCCCACGTCCCGCCTGCGAGTCGCGTCATCGCGTGATCCGTCCCGTCGATCGCGGCGTTCATCTGGCCGGCGCGGCCGCCCTTTCCACTCTGATAGAGGACGGTGATGACGACGGTCGTCTTGGGCGTGCCAGTCCGCGGCGACACCGAGGCGTTCGAAAGCTGGATCTTGGACGGCGCGGCGGACATCGGTGCGGCCATCAGGGCAAGCAGGAACGTCGCGGTCGCCAGGGCGGCGATCCACGGCCAAGCGCTGTGTGTGGCGCGACGACGGTTCCTGACGAGCACGAATCAGCCTCCGAGAACCGGCTATGGCCCGGTTCGTGCTCGAGGATGTCCGCCGCGTGAGGGGCGGGCAATGGTACTGGGGTCCCGGTCGGGGTCGCCGTCAGGCGGGCTCGACCGGGGCGCAGCCGTGAATCCGGTGCGTGCTGCCACCGCTCGAGAGCCGGTCCGGTGCGGTCTTGGCGGGCCACTGGCCCGACCGCCGAAGGACCATGACCCGGAATGCTCATGGCCCCCACGGTGCGAGTGGCCGTAGCGTCCGCGCATGCAGTCGATGACGCCGCCCCGATCCGACCGTCGTCCCCGTTCCATGGTCCTCCCGGCCGTCCTGGGAACCTGTCTTGCCGCGGCCGGCCTGGGAATCGCGTTCCTGGCGCTCGAGACGCCGCTCGCATCGACGCTTGTCCCGGGCTCTCGGTCCGGCACACCGATCACGCCGATCGTCTGGGCGTTGGCTCTCGTCGCCGGCGGGGCGCTCCTCGTCGCCGGAACGAACCGTCTCGCGGCCGTCGCTGCCGAGGTCCGGTCCGGACGGCGGCATCAGTCGCCCCTGGCCCAGGTCCTGGGATCGCTGCCACCTGACATGACGCCGGCGTCGGACGTCGTCCCGACCGAGGGCCGTCCGATCCCGCATGTCGTGGTCGGGCCGTTCGGTGTCGCCGTCATCCACGAGCTGGGCGGCATCGCCGTCATCCGCCAGGTCGGAACAGCGTGGGAGCGCAAGACGCGAGACGGCTGGGTGCCCACGGAGCATCCGCTCGATCGGGCGGAGCGGGACGCCGAGCGCGTCCGCCACTGGTTGAACCACGGAGACCTCGATTTCGTCGTCCGCGTCTATGCCGGACTCGTCACGACCGATCCGTCGATGCTTCGATCGCCCCTGTGCGCCGTCATCACCGAGGATCGGATCCCCGACTGGCTCGCGGCGCTCCCGCCCCAGCGCTCACTGACCGAAGGCCGACGCCAGCAGCTCGCCACTCGTATCCGCGCAACGGTCCCGACCGGAGCGACGCGCCGAGACTGGTAGTCTGGGCGGGATGGGGGAGTAGCCCAGTCGGTTAGAGGCGCCGAGCTTATACCTCGGATGTCGGTGGTTCGAGTCCACCCTCCCCTACCACGCTGACGCGCGGCGGAGCGTCAGCGCCGGAGGAACCGGCCTGCGACCTCTCGGATGCTCGCCTGTCGCCGGCGACCACCCCCGGGGGACACCGTCGCCCCGTCACTTCCGAGATCCAGCCGCGCTCCGCCGGGCGCAAAGGCCCGTGCCGGGAGCGTCGATGTGAACGTCCGCTCCTCGTCCGTCTGGTCGGCCTCGAGCGGAAGCTCGTCTGGATCGAATGGGCGAACCACCGGCGGTGCTGCGCCTGGCGGCCGTGCATACGCAGGGGCGCCGTACAGCGAGGGCAGGGCGACGTGCTGCTCGTCCATGGACACGAGCGAATCCTCTTTTCTGTGATGGTGCGGCCGATACAGCCGCCGGATGAGAACTGCCGGGAGGATACCCGTGTCCGGCGCGACCTTCCATACCTGTGCCATTACAAGATCCTGTCTTCTGGTGCGACGCCGCACCAGTCAGCCGAGGATGGGCCGGATGATCTGGACGGCGACGACCATCACGAGGTAGGCGATCGGGACGGCGGCGAAGAACCCGAGCGCGGCGCTCCAGCCATTCCGACGCGCAACCGTCCCGGACCCCGTCGGCTGGGGCACGATCAGATACGTGACCACACTGCCGATGACCAGCACGAGGACGATATAGATCGTGATCGCGAGGGTGCGCAGGTCGCCGCCGGGAAGGGTTGCGCCTCGGCTGAGCGCGACGTCATAGGCGACATAGAGGATCGCGAGGACGACCGCAACGCTCAGGCTGGCCATCACCGCCCGGACGACGGGTCGGGGGGCACGCCGGAATTGGCGCCATCGCACTTCGGCCCATGAGCGTCGCGGGACGACCGTCGCGGGATCAGGCCGTTCGGTCATCCCTGACCAAAGATCGCGAGCGTCCGCCGGGGAGGCAGCGTCTCCGGCGTGTGGGTCGCGAGCAGCTCGACGGCCTCAGCGACGCGGTCGAGCTCCTCATCCGTGGTAAAGAAGCCGATACTCAGCCGAAGCGCGTCGAGGGTCGGGATCGTCCGTGCGACGAGGAAGATCCGCGACCCAAGCTCGTCGAGAGCGGCCTGCGCCGGCCAACCCTCGATACGAAACGTCACGAGTGTCGCCATCGCATGACGCGGGGTGAGGACCGTCACCCCCGGGATCGCCGCAAGCCGGTCGGCGGCGGCGGCAGCCATGGCCGGCCCCCGCCGCTGGACGAAGTCGAGGCCGACGAACATCGACAACCAGCCGATCGAGCGCGCCATCCCGACGACCGACGGGCGATGGTAGCCGCTGGCCTCGAACCGCCGGGCATCCGGCCACCAGGTTGCACCGCCGGTCCCGTCGACCGTCTCGAAGCTGAACCAGCCAGCGAGGGACGGCTGCAGGTGCTCGACCACGGCCGGGTCGACCACGAGCGCGCCCATCCCCTCCGGACCCAGCAGCCACTTCTGGGCCGGGACGGCGTACAGGTCGGCGCCGAGCTCATCGAATCTGAACGGGATGGCGCCGGCTGCCTGCGCGCCGTCGACGACGACGAGGGCGCCGCGGTCGTGGGCGATCTCCGCGATCCTCCCGACAGGCAGGACGGCGCCGGTGGTCCAGAGGACGTGCGAGATCGAGACGAGCTTCGTGTCGGCGGTGATGGCTTCATCAAAGGCCGCGACCGTCCGCGCGTCGTCGCCGTCGTCACCCGCGTCGACGAACGCGACATCGATGCCGTTCCGGTCGCGGAGCGCGTACAACGGCCCGATCGCGCCGGCGTGTTCATGTGCCGTGGTCACCGCCCGTCCGCCACCGCGCCAGTCGGGCAGCAGCGTCGCCCCGTTCATGCCATCGGTCGTCGAGTGGTTCAGCGCGACCGCGCCCACGTCCGTCCCGAGGACCGCGGCCACGCCTGCGCGGGCCTCGTTCATGCGGTCGAGGAACTCGTTGAAGTAGTCCATGTGCGCGCGACCGAGGTCACGTTCGTACGCGGCCATGTCCGCCATCGCGGCCGCGGTCTCCGCGGGGAGCGGACCGACGGAGCCCGTGTTCAGGTAGATGCCCGCAGCCAGGGAGGGGATCGCTGAGCGGACCGCCGCGAGCTTCTCCGGATCGGGCAGGGAGGGGTCCACCACGGCCCGTATGATACCGGCCATGAGTGGCTTGGCCCGCCCAGAGCTCCTCGCCACGACGGAATGGCTGGCGGAGAATCTCGGTCGGTCCGCGATCCGGATCCTCGATCTCCGCTGGCGCCCAGACGGCAGTGGGCCGGCGGTCCACGCCGCGGGCCATATCCCGGGCGCAGTGCTCGTCGACTGGCGCCGTGAGCTCGTCGAGGATGGTGCCGACGGCGAGACGATCGTCCTCGCCGGCCCGGACCGGGTCGCCGAGTTCGCGGCACGGAGCGGGATCGCGGACGGGACCACGGTCGTCGTCTATGACGACACGCAGGGACTCTTCGCCTCGCGCGCCTGGTGGACGTTGACCGCGTTCGGCTTCGACGCCGTCCGGATCCTCGACGGAGGCTATCCGGACTGGGTCGCCGAGGGCCGGGAGGTCTCGAACGCTCGCGTCCCAGGGGCGACCACCGGGTTCACCCTCCGCGGCCCGAACCGTGCTCGCCTCACCACGTCCGACGTCCGCGGCCTGCTCGGATCACCCGAGGTGACCCTCATCGACGCGCGCGCGCCGGCCGAGTACCACGGGTTCGAGGGCAACACCAAGCGACTCGGCCACATCCCGGGAGCCGTCAACGTCCCGGTCGGGGCGACCAGCGAGCCGGGTCACCAGCGGCTGCGCGACGGCGCCGCGCTGCGCGACATGCTCCATCGCGCGAACGTGACACGCGGCCGGCGGATGGTCTGCTACGACGGCTCGGGGATCGCGGCGGCCAAGCTCGCGTTCGTCCTGACCCTTCTGGGCCACGAGGATGTCGCGGTCTACGACGGTGGCTGGGCCGAATGGGGGAACCGGCTGGACCTGCCGGTCGATCGGTAGGGCCCGCTCAGCCGTCCCCGCCCGCCTCGCTCGATCGGACGCGCGCCGGCCGGGAGCCGGCGGTGACCAATAGCTCTGACCCGTGCTGCAGGCCCTCATACAGCGCCGTCACGGTCTCGACGGTGTCGATCTCGTCCACGGTCTTGTCCGGTCGGAGCCGGGCGATCCGGGGGAACCGGAGCGAGAAGCCGGAGCCGTGGCGGGCGGATCGGACGATCACGTCGAAGGCGATCTCGACGACGACGGTCGGCTCGACCTGGTGATAGCGGCCGAATCGGGCGATCGTGTGCGCCTCGAACCAGCGCGTCATCTCTGCGATCTCGGCGTCGGTGAGGCCGCTGTACGCCTTGCCGATGTTGACGAGCTTGCCGGTCTCGGTATCGCGGACGGCGAACGTGTAATCGGACAGAACGCCGTGGCGCTTGCCGTGCCCGACCTCCACGCCGACGACCACGCAGTCGATGGTCGCGAGTGCCTTCTTCATCTTCAGCCAGCCGAGCCCGCGACGACCCGGTGCATAGCGGCTGTCGGGGTCCTTGACCATCAGGCCCTCGTTGCGTCGGCCGCGCGAGTCGGTGAAGGCAGCCTCCAGCGCGTCGACGTCGGCAGCGACCATCAGGTGCGACCGTTCGAAGCGGCCGCCCGCGTGGGTCGTCGGAAGATCGAGCGCGTCGAGGCGGGCGCGTCGTTCGGTCAGCGGAAGCCGCAATAGGGGCTCGACGGGATCATCCCCGCCCGGTCCGATCGCCAGGGCATCGAACGCGACGAAGATCACCGGCACCTCCGCCTGGATGGCGGTCGACGGCGACTTCCGGCCGAGGCGTGCCTGGAGCGCGATGAATGGCAGGACCATGCCGTCGCGCCAGCCGAGGATCTCGCCGTCGAGGATGCCGTCCCATGCGAGCGGCCGGGCGGCGTCGATAAGCTCGGGGTAGCCGCTGCTCACGTCGTGGAGGTCGCGCGAATACAACCGCACGTCCGACCCCTGCTTGTGGAGCTGGGCCCGGATCCCGTCGTACTTGTCCTCGACCCAGACCTCGGGTCCGAGCCGGGCGATGATCTCGGCAGCGTCCTCGGCGGGCGACGCGAGCATGAACTTCAGCGGGTGGAAGAGCGACAGCTCGGCGGTCGCGAGGGCATCGTCTCGAGCGAGCGCCGCAAGCCGCCCCACGTCACCGACGAGCATCCCTGCCCACTTCACGTCGTCGAGCGGCCGGTCGAAGGCCTTCGCGATGGCCGCCTCGACGAGCCCTTCGCGCAGACCGATGCGGAGGTCGCCGGAGAGGACCTTGACGATGCCCTTGGCCGTGGGTGGGTCCGAGCGGTCGAGCAGGTCGCGCAGGATCGCGGACTTCCTCGCGGGACCCGACGCTGCCTCGATCGCCCCGAACGCTGCGGCCACCTCCGGGAGTGTCGGGCTCAGCTCGGGCGACGGCGCGTGCCCTGCGGCCGCCAGCACGTCGGCGACCGCGATCCCGAGATCGGACGAGCGGTCGTACGCCTCCCCGAGCGCGGAGCGCGGTACGTCGGCGATCGCCGACACAGTCGTGGCGATGGCCGACCAGCCAAGCCCGGCGGCGCGCTGGTCGGCCGTGGCGAAGGGACGCCCGGTCAGAAAGACGGCGGCGATCGGCAACTCGTCAGCAGACAGGCTCCGGAAGTAGTCGGCGAGGATGGCCGTCTTCTCGGACGTCCGACTGGTCGCCGCGACACGCTCGGCGAGCTCGCTCCAGCGACGCATGGATCGATGGTATACCGTGCCGGAGATGGCGCCGAAACCGTGGTTCCCGGAGGTCCTGACCGGCTCGAAGGTCGTCCTGCGGCGGCACGTTCCCGGGAACATCGACTCCTTCCTGCGCTGGTACGCGGACCCCGAGATCGCCCGCCTGGCGCGCTACCAGGCGACGCCGATGCGGCCCGAGGAGATCGAGCGATTCTTCGCGGCGAGGGTCGTCGGGCCGGACGCGCTCGCGATGGCGGTCCATGAGAAGCGGACGAACCGTCTCGTCGGCACCTGCGCCTTCAGCCAGCTCGACGGCGAGAACGGGTCGGCCCTGTACCACATCACCATCGGCGAGGCCGACGTCTGGGGCATGGGCTTCGGGACAGAGGCGACCCAGCTCATGCTCGACCACGCTTTCGGCACGCTCGGCCTGCACCGCATCGCGCTCTACGTCTTCGAGTTCAACGTGCGGGCCATCCGCGCCTACACCCGTTGTGGCTTCGTCATCGAGGGACGGTCACGCGAGTCGATCTGGCGCGACGGCCGCTGGTGGGACGAGCTGGCGATGAGCGTCCTCGAATCGGACTGGCGCGCGACGCGCGGAGCTGCCTATGACGCAGGCGACCACGCCGTTCGCGCGGAAGGCTCCGATGTCGTGGAGCCCGTGGAGCCCGTCGCTGCGGGGACCTCGGATCGCTTGCGACGCACCCTTGGGAAGTGGCGATGACCACGCTCGGACCGGGCGCGGACGCCGCACGAACGGATGTCCGCGAGCTCATCGCGGCCAAGGGCCACACCGTCGACAACGCGCGTGCGGCCGTCGCCCGACTCGACGCTGCCTTCGAAGCTGGCGACCTCGTGCGGACGCCGGCGATGGACCAGTACCTCGCCGATCTCATGCAGGCGCTCGAGCAGGACGAAGGCGAGAAGCTCGGTGGGAAGAGCGCTGAGGCCGCGCGGTTCATCCTGCGGGCCGTCGACCGCGAACTCGACAACGCCTGATCCGACCCCTTGACTCTCGGGTAGGACGAGGGTCCAGGATGGCCCCCATGGACGACCCGGACCTGCTGACGATCGGGCGGTTCGCCCGGCTGACGGGGCTGAGCATCGGCGCGCTGCGGCACTACGACGAGCTCGACCTGCTGCGGCCTGCGCGGACCGATCCGACCACCAGCTACCGGCTCTACGCGCGCGAGCAGCTCGAGGCGGCCCGCACGATCGTCCGGCTCCGAGACCTCGAATTGCCGTTGGAGACGATCCGGGAGTACCTCGCGACCGACGATCCGGCCGAGGCTCGCCGGCTGCTCGTCGAGCATCGCGGTCGGGTCGAGGCCCGAACGTTCCGGCTCCAGCGCGTCCTGCACATCCTCGGCCAGCTCAGCACGGAGGCACCGACCGACATGACCGCCACTCCCGACGCACCTGTCACGCCCGGCCCCACCGAGCTCGACGGGACGACGCGCCGCCAGCTTGCAAAGGACCTCTTCAACCACACGTGGACTCTCCTCGAGAAGGCGCCGCGGACCGCGGCCGAGGACGACGAGATGATCCATTCAGCGCACGCCTCGCGCTATCACTGGGGCGAAGTCGGTGTCGGCGAGCCGGTCAACCTCGCGCGCGGGGAGTGGCAGTGCTCCCGGGTGTATGCCGTGCTCGGACGCGCCGAGCCCGCGCTGTGGCACGCGCGCCGCTGTCTCGAACTGAACGAGGCCGGCGGCTACGCGGACTGGGACATCGCGTCCGCCTACGAGGCGATGGCGCGCGCATACCTGACCGCCGGTGATCTAGCGGAGATGGCTGCGTGGAAGGCCAAGGCGATCGCGGCGCTCGACGGCATCGCCGACAAGGACGACCGCGACCTGATCGAGGGCGACCTCGCGACGCTTCCCTGACCGCGCATCTACACTCGGGACCTTCCACCACGACCGACCGGAGGCCCATCCGATGTCCGACGTCAAGCCAGGGATCCTGCTCTGGAGCCAGGGAGCGTCCTGGGCGGAGATGCTCGACGCGGCCAAGCGGGTCGACCGCCTCGGATACGCCCATCTCTGGACGTGGGATCACCTGTACGCGATCTTCGGCGACCCATACCAGCCGATCTTCGAGGGCTGGTCGCTGCTCAATGCGTGGGCCCGCGAGACGGAGCAGACACGGCTCGGGCTGCTCGTCGGCGCGAACACGTTCCGGAACCCGGGTCTCGTCGCGAAGAACGCGACGACCCTCGACCACACGAGCGACGGCCGCGCGATCCTGGGAATCGGCGGCGCGTGGATGGAGCTCGAACACCAGGCGCACGGCATCGACTTCGGCTCAGGGTTCGGCCAGCGGCTGGATTGGCTCGACGAGTCCGTCAGCGCGATACGCCGCGTCCTCGACAGCGAGACCGTCACGTCGGAGCCAGGGGGCCGGTACGAGTTCGACGACCTGCGCCACGCTCCTGCGCCGGTCCAGCCGCACCTCCCGATCATGATCGGCGGCAGCGGCGAGAAGAAGACCCTTCGGACCGTCGCGCGTTATGCCGACATGTGGAACGCGATGGGCTCGATCGAGAAGATGACTCACAAGATCGAGGTGCTCAAGGGGCACTGCGACGCGGTCGGACGGGACATCTCTGAGATCGAGTTCACCCTCGGCGTCAAGTTCACCATCCGCGACAGCGAGGCCGAAGCCGACCGCGTCTGGAAGGCGGCGATGGAGCACAACCGGACGCCGATGGCCGACGTCGCCGACGACGACACGTTCTGGAACGGCACACCCGAGCAGCTCGCCGATCGGTTGCGGCCCTACGTCGACCTCGGTTTCCGGACGGTGATCTCGGAGCAGCCGGCCCCATACGACGTCGAGACGCTGGAGCGATTCGTCGGCGAGGTCGTTCCGCTCGTCGGCTGATGCTTGTTTCCCGGCGGCTGCCGGGACCTGCTGTCCCTGATGTCTGTATGCAGCATCAGGACGTTCCGAGAGCGGGCGCGTGCCCGGCATCGGAGAGCGTCGCTGGAAACCCCTGGGAAATCCCTCGAGCCGCGGCGGAAAGTCCTCGAGCGGCTTGATGCCGCATACAAGCATCAACGCCAGTGCGTCCCTAGGAGGCCCGGGATTCAAGCATCACGCTGACACGTGCATCGTCCCCGTCAATCGGCTCCGAAGTGCATCGTCGCGACCAGCGACTCGACCGCCGCTGCATGCTCGGCAAAGGCTGCGCCAGTGTCGGCCTGCTGGATGAAGACCTGCTTGTCGCCGACCTTCAGAAGGATGATCAGCCGCCTCAGTGCGGGATCCAGGCCGGTCGGACCTCCTCCCAGCCATGTCGAATCGCCCTTGAGCCAGAGGATCGGGTGGAGCGGCGGCGTATCCAGGACCAGCTTCGTGCCGGTGACTCCGCCGATCGTGACCGGCTCGGGTCCACTGATGACGTCCGCGCCCGGGATCGACGTCAGGTAGGTCACGAAGTCGGCAGGCATCGGCACAGGCTCGCTGTCACCGGAGGCGGGCTGCAGCATCCTCGCCGGATCGACCACGCGAGCGCCGTCGATGAGCGCGACGTCAGGCCCCCACCATTGGGATTCGTCCTCGGGCGGGGTCCCCAGGCGGACCATCGTGAGCACACCGGGAACGTCCGACAACGGACGCCAGCCGACTGGGATGTCGATCGTCATCGGCAGTGCGAACTTGTCGGGGATCGTCGCGGTGTCGAAGACCTCGCTGCCGGTGGTCTTCGCGGATGGCAGAGCTACGGTCGGCGAGGCGAGCCCGCTGGCCGCCCCCGTCGACGGCGCCGAGGACGTCCCGGGGGACGCTGGCTGGGCAACCGACCCACATGCCGCGACGAGCGAGGCAGTGAGGATGGCCCCGATGAACGCCCGACGCCGACTGAACGCGACCATCTTTCCGTTCCCTTTCCCGACTATCGAGGTGGCCCCCCGCGGGCCGAGGCCCGCGGGGATCGAACGACGAGGGGCCGATGACGTCAGTGGCCGCGTCCGAGCGGCTGCCAGGCGGGCACTGCATGAAGAGCCGGCGCCGCTGTCAGGCGATGCTGGTGGCTCCCATCGACGTTCATGACGTAAACGGGTCGGTCGACGGTGCCGAGGGCCCCGAAGTCGCGCAGGAAGGCGATCTTCTTCCCGTCCGGTGACCAGGCCGGGCCCCAGTCATCGCCCTGGGCGCAGGGCGAGGCGTCACCCGCGATGCAGCCGCTGATCTGGTGGTTGTTCCCACCATCGGCATCGATGACCCAGATCCCGCCGTTGCCGTAGCCGCCGGCGTGGTAGGCGATCTTCGAGCTGTCGGGGCTCCAGTCGGGGACCTGGTCCTTGGGCGCGCTGTCGGTCGTGATCGGATGCGGGTTTCCGCCATCGGCGTCCATCACCCAGACCTGTTCGTCCACCACCGCGTCCGCGATGGGGTCGTACACGCCATGCATGAACGCGATGCTTGTCCCGTCGGGCGACCAGACCGGGAGGTCGTTGAAGCAACCGTCTTCGAGCCCTGCGCAGCTCGTCAGCGCGCGTAGACCGCCGCCCGTCTTCGCGTCGATGGCGTAGATCTCGTTGTGCTCATCCGCCCCCTCGGTCCCGCCGAAGGCGATCGTCTTTCCGTCCGGTGAGAAGTCCGGGAACGTGGCGAACCCCCCTAGGTGGGTCAGCTGATGCTGACCGGAGCCGTTCGCGCGCATCGTCCAGATCTCCCACGAACCGCTGGTGTTCGCGCAGTAGGCGATGGTGCGGCCGTCGGGCGAGTAGGACGGGCAGAAGTGGAACCCGGAGCCCTTGGTGAGCTGTTTCTGGCCTTTGCCGTTGGGAAGGATGCTGAAGATGTTGGAGCCGTCGGTGCCGCGGACGCCGAAAGCGATCCGACCGTTGTGCTGTCCCGGGTAACTCGCCGAGACGGGCGCCAGGACGAGCCCTGCCAGGGCCGCTCCGAGTCCGATCGACAGCAGGAGTGAGCGCATGCGACGCATCAGTGCCTCCAGATGGCTGCGGCGGACCGACATGGGTGACGGAACGGGCCGTTGGAGCCATGACGCTCGGGAAGGGGCTATCCGATCTAACCCGGTCAGCCCGGCGGGAAACCCGCCAACGGGAGGCGCAGGACGCGGTCGTTCCCGCCGTCGATGACCCAGACGGAGCCTGACGCGACGACCATGTCGCCGCCGCCCCCGAACGTCGCGCCCGGTGCCAGCTCGAGATCGACCGCGTTCGTCGTCGCGGAGATCCGGCCGAGACGTCCGGCATTGCCGTCGCCCGTGTAGATCGAGACCCACGGCACGCCACCGATGACGGCGGGATCATGTCCCTGGTCGCCGAGATCCACGGCGGTGACCGCCGTGTTCGTCACCGGGTCGATGCGCGTCATGACCTGCGGTCCATCGCACGGCATGTTCCACACCACGGACCCGGTGACAGCAAAACCGCCGCAGGGCGTCGCCTCGTTCGGAATGGGGATCGTCGCCTGGATCAGGTTCGTCTTGGCGTCGATCCGGACCACCGTCTGGTCGTTCGGGATGTCGACCCAGATGCTGCCGAGCCCGCTTGCGAGCCAGTTCGGTCCGGAAGAGCCCGTCGGCCCGACGGTGATCGTCGCCACGATCTTGTTCGTGGCGGGGTCGATCCGGAGCACCTTGCCATCGTGGGTGTCTGCGACCCAGAGCGCGGTGTCGGTCGCGAGGACGCCCTTCGGGGCAAGACCCGATTCGATGGTCGCGGAAAGCTTCGAGGCCGCAGGGTCGACACGGTAAAGCGTTGCAGTGTTCCACTCGGTGACCCAGACGCCGCTTTTGTCGGCCGAGATGCCCTGATAGAAATCCGATGTCCCTCCAGTCGCGATCGGGGGCCCCAGAGCATTCGTCGCCGGATCGATCCGCTGGACGGTCCCCGATTCGGTCAGGATCCAGACAGCAGTCCCGTCCGAGGCAAGCCCCTGCGGCTTGCCCACATCGATGCTGGCGATCGGCGTGATCGGGACCGCGACGAGTGCTCGCGGCGAAGGCGATGGGGAACGGGCCGGAACCGGTGTGGCGGTCGGAAGCGGGGTGGGCGACGGAGTCGGGGCCGGCGCCGGCGCGATCCCGAAGCCGCCGCCAAGCATCCCGAACGCGAGGGCTGCCACGAGAACTGCCGCTGTCGCGGCCAGAGCGAATGCCGTCGTACCCCGAGCGCGTCGGCCGCGTCCGGCGAGGCGTTCCCATGGGTACACGCGCACCTGCCGGGATGACATCGTCCGGGCAAAGGCCTCCTCGAGGACGGGCACCGGGACGGATCTTGGCGCCGCGTCGTTCATCCAGGCGCTCAGAGCGATGCCGAGGTCGACGTCCGACCGATCGCCGCTCATGCTGTCCTCTCCCCGGCAACGGACTGCGCGCCGACCCTGTCGTCAGCCTCGAGCGCTGCCCGCATCGCCGTGGTGCCGTAGCGGATCCGCGATTTCACGGTGCCGACGGGGATGCCGAGGGTGTCGGCGATCTCGACGTGACTCATGCCGAACTGGTGCTGCAGGACGAGCGTCGTCCGTTGCTCGAGCGGGAGTCGGCGGAAGGCGCGGTCGATCCGTTCGGACTCGGCGAATCTCGCGGTCGGGTCGGCCGTGTGATGGTCGGACAGGTTGACGAGCGAGACCTCAGCCCGACGCCGAGTTCGGCGGCCCTCGTCGTAGCAGGCATTCACGACCATCCGCCGCAGCCATGCCTCGAACCGTTCGGGGTCGCGGAGGCGGGGCAGCTCGCGCCAGGCACGAACGATGGCCTCCTGAGTCGCGTCCTGCGCCCGGTCCGAGTCGCGGAGGATCAGGCTCGCGAGGGCGTACAGGCGATTGGCCGAGGCACCGATGAGCGCGCCGAATGCGTCGTGGTCCCCCCGCATCGCTCGCTCGACCTCCTCGACGCTCATCGTGTGCTGGATCCCGTCTGTGGTTCGCATCGACATGCGAGCACTGGCTGAGATGACCCGTTCGCGATGTAGACGTGTGAGAGTCGCCGTTCCGATCTAACTCGGCAAGGGCTGGGAGTGGGACTCAGCGGCTCGACCAGGAGGGACCGTCCGGCCCGATGAGGATCTCGACCACGTGGGCGACGTCGCCCGGACTGAGCAGTGCTCCGTATTCCGGACTCGGGTTCACGAAGATGCTCCATGGACCTTTGTCGTCGGCCGGGAGCTGGAACGTCACCTTCACCTTGGCTCCAGGTGCCACGACGTTCGGCGTCACGGACCCGACCAGCCGCCCCATTCCCTTGAAAGTGTCCTCTGCAACGAACAGGGTCGCGACTTCGGTGGTGAAGTTCGAGACGGTGACGGACCACGTCCGTGCGCCGGTCGGGACAGGACCGACTGCGGGCTCGACGGGAGTGGGCTTCGGGGTTGGGGACGGCCTCGGGGTCGGGGTGGGCGTCGGGCCTGGAGTGGCAAGATCGGCCGGCGCCGACACGCCGGCCGGGGCATAGACCTCCGAGAAGCCAGACGCGACACAGCCCACATCGGTGCCCGGGCAACCGCCGCCCGCCACGAGCACGGTTCCGTCGAGCAGCAGCGTCGCAGTAGCCCCGGTATGCACCTCGAGCATCGTCCCGGTGGCGCTCCACGTCCCGCTGTCAGGGCGGTACAGCTCGAAGAGACTATCGCCTGTGACGAGGACGGCGCCGTCGGACAGCTCGGTCATGGATGGATCCGAGGGACGGTCCAGGTTGGAGATATCCCCGGCAGCGACCCAGTTCCCGGTGACCGGGTCGTAGACTTCCGGGGACAATCGGTCGCCAGTGTACGACCCGCCGATCACAAGGACCTTGCCGTCGGCCGTCAGGAACGCCGCGATCGCCTCGCGCTGATCATTCATGCTCGCGGCCTTCGTCCAGGAACCCGTTGCGGGATCGTACAGCTCGGCCGTGTCAGTCGCCTTGTCACCGGGGGCGTGCCCGCCCGCGACGAGCACTCTCCCGTCTGGCAACAGGATCGCCGCATGGCTGTGACGTTGCGTGGCTTTGGACGCCGTAGCGGTCCATGCCTGCCTGTCAGGGTCGTACAGCTCGGAGCCTGAATCACCCCGTACGAGCACCTTCCCGTCCCGCAGCACCGTCGCCGTGGCGCCGCCGGCGACCATGGGTGCGACAGCGGACCATGTGCCGCTCTCAGGGTCGTACAGTTCGGCGCCCGGCCGTCCGTCTCCTAGATCATCGCCCACGAGAACCCTGCCGTCGCGCAGCAGTGTGGGTGGGAACCCGCGTGGAGGCATGATCATGCGCCCGGTCGCAGACCAGGCCCCGCTTTCGGGGTCGTACAGCTCTGCAGACGTCGTCTGCTCCCCACGACCGAGATCGTTGTAGATGCCGCCGTCGGCGTTGTGGCCGACGTAGCCGCCGACGACCAGCACCCTGCCATCCAGGAGCCGCACCGCGGAGTGGCCGAGGCGCGGCGTATGCATCGACCCGGTCGCGATCCACTCGCCCCCGGGTGCCACGACCGCCGATGACGTCGACCTCGTCGTCGGAACAGGCGACGTGCTCGCCGTCGGGCTCGGTGTCGTGACCGCCGGCCGAGTCCCCTGCCAGACCACGAAGGCACCTCCGACGAGCAGCGCGACGACGACAGCCGCGGCCGCGAAGACCGACCTGAACGTGGTGGGAGTGCGCCACGGGATGGTTCGCCGCTGCGGGGTTCGGTGAACCTCGGCCAGGACGGATTCGACCACCCGATCCGGCAGGACCTCCATGCCCACCGCGAGGTAGGCCGAGAGGAGTGCGTCCGGATCGCGAGGCATGCTCATGCCAGCTGCTCCTGGTCGGTGATGGGTGCGCGGGCGTCGGCCTCGAGGGCGGCGCGGATCGCCGCGGTCGCGTAGTACAGCCGGGATTTCGCGGTCCCGAGGGGGATGCCGAGGTGATCGGCGACCTCGGGCATGGTCAGCCCGAGAGCATGATGGAACACGAGGACCGCGCGCTGTTCGGGCGCAAGGCGGCGGAAACCGCGGTCGAGCTGGTCGCGGTCGTGCACGGTGAGGAACTCGTCGGCTGCGGGCGGTCCATCCGTCTCGAGCAGGACGACGCCGGCCGCGAAGTGTCGACCGCGACGAGCTTCCGAGTAGCAGGCGTTGACGAGGATCCTGTGGAGCCACGCCTCGAACCGGTCGAGGTCTCGGAGGGCCGGGAGATCCCGCCATACGTTGACCAAGGCGACCTGGACCGCATCCTCGGCAAGATTGGCGTCGCGCAGGATCCGATGGGCGATGAAGATGCAGCGATCGCCGACCTCGGCGACAAGGGCGCCGAAGGCTTCCTCGTCGCCCTGCCTTGCCCGCTCCAGGATCGTTCGCAGCATCTGCTCCCCTTGGGGTCCGATACGCGTTTCGGGCCTCACGGAGCATGACTCAGGGACCGACACGAATCGTTCGATCCTCGAGAGAAAACGGTGCGCGTCCGTCAGCCGGCGACGGACTCCAGGATCGCTCGCGCCTCGGGTGCGGTCGGGAGGCGTGGGGAATTCCGGATGGCGGCGTCGTCGAGACTGTCGGTGACGAGCTGGTCGATCGCCGCATCATCGCCCAGGCCGAAGTCGCGCATCGTCCGACGCTGGTCGACGTCGCGGAGCAGCTTCTCGATCGCACCGACGGCGACCGCGGCCGCGGTCGACTCCGATTCCGCATCGGACGCGACGCCGAGCGCGATCCCGACCAGTGCGAGCTCGCGATCGCGGGTGCCGAGGTAGAAGCGGAGCACCTCGGGCAGGACGGCCGCGAGCGCCGTCCCGTGTGCGACCTTGCCACGCGATCCGATCGAATGGCCGAGCGCGTGGACGAGACCGACGCCGGTCCCGCTCGCCTGGCCGACGCCCGCGAGGTGCGAGGCCATCAGCATCTGGGACCGTGCCTCGAGGTCTGTGCCGTCCGCGACGGCAACCCGCAGCCACGTGCCGACGGTCCGGACGACACCGAGGGCCATCGCCTCGGCGAACGGGTTGGGATTCGCCGACAGGAGCGATTCGAGCGAGTGAGTCAACGCATCGACTCCGGTCGCAGCCGTCACCGCGGAGGGCAAGCCGACGGTCAATCCCGGATCGAGGATCGTCCTGACCGGCAGAAGGGACGGATGGCCGATGTAGTCCTTGCGGCCGCGCTCCTCGTTCGTGATCACCGCGAAGCTGTGGGCCTCGGACCCGGTCCCGGCGGTCGTCGGGACTGCGACGATCGGCCGTCCCGGCGCCAGGTCCGGGCCGTCGTATTCGAGCTCCCAGACGGGAAGATCGTTGGTCGCGCGAAGGTCGATCGCCTTCGCGGCGTCCATCGATGAGCCACCGCCGATCGCGACGACGATCGTGCCGTCAAGCCCGAGGTCGCGCAGCGCCTCGGCCCCGCGTTCGACGGTGGATGCCGCAGGGTTCGGTTCGACCTCGGCGAACAGGCGCGTCGGGATGCCGGCCCCCGCGAGGCGACCGAGGATCGGGTCGACGACACCGGCGCGGCGGACCCCGGGGTCGGTGACGACGAAGACGCGCGTACCGCCGATCTCGCGGATGACGTCGGCCAGCGCCTCGATCGATCCGACGCCGAAGCGGACGCGGTTGCGCAGGACCATCTCGAACGAGCGCTCGGCGAGGCCGGTCATGCCACGCCGAGGACGGTGTCCGTGGAGGTATCGCGGCGGACCGTCAGCCAGCGGCGGCACCCGAAGGCATGGAACCAGCGCTCGGTCGTCACCTCGTCGGGGTTGTCGAAGATCCAGACCTCGTCGAAGTCGCGCTCGTCGATGTCGGTGATCGAGGCCGCGACAGCCCGGCGTTCGCCACCGAAGGTGAACTCGTCGATCGGACGCCGCCCGCAGCGGGGACAGTCGAGCCAGAGCATCAGCGCGTTCCCGCCGAACCCTGGTCGGCCAGGACGTGGTCGAGCCGGAAGCGATCGAGTCCGAACGGGGCGATTAGCGCGGGCGGCCGTCCCGTGGCGATGAGCTCGGCCATCCCTTCGCCGCCGGCGGGGATCGCCTTGAACCCCCAGGTCCCCCACCCCGTCGTCACGAGGAACCCGTCGACACCGGTCGCACCCATGATCGGCGAGAAGTCGGCCGAGATGTCGCAGATGCCCGCCCACGTCCGGAGGATCCGGAGATCGCGGAGAAACGGCAGGAGCCGGGTGATC
The DNA here is from genome assembly GCA_045804705.1 of Chloroflexota bacterium. Classification (GTDB taxonomy): domain Bacteria; phylum Chloroflexota; class Limnocylindria; order Limnocylindrales; family CSP1-4; genus SPCO01. The sequence goes on along the minus strand of JBJMMQ010000004.1, from coordinate 1,865 downwards.
TTGTAGGAGTAGGCGCGCAACGCCGCGAACGACGACTGGCGTGAGTACGACGGCTGCGAGTCGAACTCGGCGCCGATGAGCATCTGCCCACGCTCGGTCTGCGAGACGTAGCACGACAGCTCGGTCGAGGCGAAGATCGGCCCGAAGCCCTGGGCGTAGTCGTCGGTCACGAACGCGTGCAGCGGATGGGTCCGCACGGGAAGGCGAACGCCGGCGTGCGCCGCCATCCGGGTCACGCGACCGCCCACCGCGGACAGGACGACGCCCGCCTCGATGGGCCCGCTGGCGGTCTGGACGCCCGTGACCCGGCCGCCGTCGCCATCGCGCAGAAGGCCGGTGACCGGCGTGTGCTCGTGGATCTCGACGCCGCGCTGGGACGCGCCAGACGCCAGGGCCCAGGCGACGCGGTCATGCCGGGCGGTCGCGCCCTCGAGATGGTGCGAGGCACCGAGGACCGGGTAACGGCCGCCGCCGGTGAGGTCGACCTGCGGGACCAGCTCCTTCAGCTCGCGGGGGGTGACCATCACGGTCTTCGCGCCGCAGGCCGTGTTCATCTGGGCCCGCGCTCGCTCGGTCCGCATCGCCATCTCGGTGTGGGCGACCCAGAAGATGCCCTTCGTCTGATGGAGGATCTCGGCGCCGGTCTCCGCCTCGAGACCCTGGTACAGCTCGAGGGAGTGCTGGTAGAACCGGATCGCCTCGGGGATGCCGTAGTTGGCCCGGATGATGGTCGTGTTGCGCCCTGTGTTCCCGGACGCGATGTAGTCGGCCTCCAGGACGGCCACGTTCGTGATGCCGTGGCGCGTCGCGAGGTAGTACGCAGTCGAGAGGCCGTGCCCGCCGCCACCGACGATCACCACGTCGTACGACTTCTTCGGTGGCCCGTCCGGCCACCGGATACGGGAGAGCGTGTCGGTGTAGGCGCTCATCGGAGACGGCTCGCCAGATCGTCGGCGTACGCGGCGGCAGTGATGAGCAGCGCATCGCCCTCATCGGGCAGCCAGACCCGCGCCGGGACCTGCGCCACGGCGCCCTGCGCGAGAGCCGGGCGTTCGCGGGGGAGTGGCCATTCGGCGTGATGGGCGATGACCTCGGTCGGCAGCCATGCGCCGACGAACCCCGGTTCGGATTCGACGATGGCGTTTTCGTCGTCGACGTCGATGCTCTCGGCGCCGATCGCGAAGGCGTCATCCGGCGCGAGACGAAGGACCGTGACGTCCGCGCCGCCATGCCAGCGCGCGCCCTCGAGGGCAGCCGGGTCGGCGACGACCCTCAGCCCATGGAGTCGGTCAAGCGCGGGCACGCTGGCCCTCCGGGTCGTAGAAGGGCGTCGGCGTCACCTCGGCGAGGCGGCCGTCGATCTCGACCTCGGTCGGGAAGGGGGTGCGGCGGAGCCAGCCGAGCATCAGCGCCTTGCCGAGAAGCGGCGACGTCCAGGACCCGGTCACATTGCCGACGACCTCGCCCTCGGACCAGATCGGGGCGCCTTCTGCGGGGGCCGTTCCCGGCATCGAGAAGCCCACCCAGCGACGGTGATCGGGCAGCTTGGCCGTGCGCTCGAGCGACGCCCGGCCGATGAACCGTGGCTTCTCCATCCGAACCGCCCAGTCCATGCCGAGCCGGCGGGGTGTCGTGTCGAGCTCAGTGTCCATGCCGACGATGACATGGCCCTTCTCGAGCCGCAGCCCGAACAGCGCCTGCAGCCCGTGGGGCCTGATGCCCATGTCCGCGCCGAGATCGAGGAGCGCGCGCCACAGCTCGACCGAGCGGTCGACCGGGTGGTGGAGCTCGAAGGCGGCCTCGCCGGTGAAGGAAAGGCGCATGACGTGGCACGGGACCCCCGCCACCTCTGCCCGCACGTGGCC
>JBJMMQ010000003.1:0-17906 GCA_045804705.1 Chloroflexota bacterium | reverse complement strand
CCGGGCGCCCGCATCTTGAAGATGGTGGCGATGAAGTTGACCGCGCCCAGGATCGACGAGGTCCCGATCAGCAGCAGGGCCGTGACCCAGAGGTCGATGCCGAGCCCCGACGCCCGCTCACTGATCGGCGCGTAGCTGGTCCACCCGGCGTCGGGCACGCCGGCCCCGGTCAGGTACCCGGAGTACAGCAGGATCCCGGCCAGCGGCAGAATCCACAGCGAGAGCGCGTTGACCCGCGGGAACGCCATGTCGAGGGCGCCGATCTGGAGGGGCACCAGGTAGTTGCCGAAGCCCGCCAGCATCGGGATGACGAACAGGAAGATCATGAACGTCGCGTGCATCGTGAACAGCTCGTTGTAGGTCGCGGGCGTCACGAACTGGAGGCCGGGCTGGGCGAGCTCGGTGCGGACGCCGAGCGCGAGCAGGCCGCCGATGAGGAAGAACAGGAACGAGTTCGCGATGTACAGGATCCCGATCTTCTTGTGGTCGGTCGTCGTGAGCCACGCATAAAGCGAGCTCATGGATCGGGAGGCGGCCGGCGTCAGCGTGGTCGTCGCCATCGATGGCTCCTTACTGGACCGTGAGCGTTCCGGTCATCGTCGGATGAACGGAACAGACGAATGCATACGTGCCCGCGTCGAGCTGATTGACGTCGTAGGTCTGGGTCGCGACGCCTGGGAAGACTGCTCCCTTGAAGACTTCGGTGCCGGTCGGTGAACCCTGGTGGATGGCCACGTTGTGGGGGACACCATTGTCTTCGTTGTCGAAGTCGATCTTGAACGGTGCACCGGCCTTGACCGACAGGTTGGTCTCCTGGAACGCGATGTCCTTGGCCGTGATCTTGAGTGTCTCGCCCGGGGCTCCTCCGCCCGGCGCACCCGAGGCGCCCGGGGCACCGGAGGCAGCAGGGGCGCCGCTGGGGGGCGGCGGCGGGGTCGCGTTCGCGGTGGTGACCTTCTGGGCCAGCCACGTGTCGAACTCCGCGGCGGTGACTGCCTTCACGTCGAAGAGCATCGTGGCGTGAAGTGTGCCGCACAGCTCGGCACACTGGCCGCGGAACGTCTGACCAGCATCGGATTCATTGACCGTGAAGTCGAAGGCTGTCGTCCGGCCCGGCACGACGTCTCTCTTGAACAGGAACTGCGGGACGTAGAACGCGTGGATGACGTCCTTGGGGCTGACGAACAGCTGGAGCTGGACCGTCCGACCGGCCGGCACGTACATCCCGCCGCCGTTCGCGGTGAGTGGCTGGAACTCGGTGTAGACGGGCTTGTCGCCCGCGGCGTCGAGGTATTCGAAGGTCCATTGGAACTGGCCGGCGACCGCACGGATCTTGGTTTGGGCCGTCGGTGAGCTGACGTCGACCGCGTTCAGAGTCTGCCAGGACACGATGAACATGAAGATCACGATGATCGTCGGGACGATCGTCCAAACGAACTCGGCGATGTTGTTGCCGTGTGTCTGGGGCGGCAGGGTCGTGTCGCTCGGCTTTCGCCGGTAGCGGACGACCGTCCAGATGATCAGGCCTTCGACGACGACGAAGATCACGACGGCGATGAGGAAGATCGCCGTGTAGAGGTTCCGGATCTCGGCGCCCTGCGACGTGACCGCGATAGGCGGGTAGAGGCTGTTGAGCACCTCCTGCCCGGCGGTCAGCACGTTGACGCCGTAATACAGCGCGATGAGTGATGCCCCGATGATCAGGGCACCGATCGCGAGGGCGAAGACCGCCGTCTGTGAGGAGCGCGACCTGCGGGAACTCGACATCAAGGTCCTCGGACGATGGCGTCGCGCCTCGGGGAGGTGCGGCGGCCGATGCGAACAGGGGCGTGGTCGACCGCACGAGGGCCGAACGGCGCCATTCTAACCCGGAGCGCGGCCGTCTCGTGCGCGCTCGGCTATCCGGATCCGCGAGCCGGGCGCCCGAGGCCGAACGCCATCCGTGGCGGTTCGTGCGAGGATGCCGGTGATGGCAGGACACCGATCCATCCCCCCGACCCGCCGCCTCGCCGCCGTCCTCGCGGGCTCCATCGCCGCCGTGCTCGCGAACGCCGCTCCGGCCCTGGCCCACGGCCCGGTCCCGACAGATCCGCCGACGGCCTCGACGCTCCTCCTTGGCTGGACGTTCGAGCCGCTGCCGACGCTCGGCATCGTCGTCGCGGTGGGCTGGTGGCTGTGGGCCGTCCGACGGGTCGACGCTGCGCATCCGGGCAATCCGGTCCCGCGTCGCCGAACGGTCGCGTTCCTGGGCGGGATGACCGCTCTTGCGTTCGCGCTGCTGTCCGGGATCGGGCTGTACGACACGACGCTCTTCTCGATCCATATGGTCCAGCACGTGCTGCTGATGCTCGTCGCGGCGCCACTCCTGGCCCTCGGTGCGCCGATCACGTTGATCCTGCGGGTCAGCTCACCGGAGACGCGTCGACGGTGGGTCCTGCCTGTCCTCCATTCGCGCGTGACGCGGTTCCTCGCCCATCCCGTCACCGCCTGGCTGATGTTCGCCACGATGATGTGGGCCGTCCATTTCTCGCCGCTGTTCGACGCCTCGCTCGAAGACCCCTTGCTCCACGACATCGAACACGTGTTGTTCCTGACCGGCGCGTTGTTCTTCTGGTGGCCCGCGGTCGCTCTCGACCCGGCGCCGTACCGCATGAGCCATCCGGTTCGGATCGGCTATCTGTTCACGCAGATGACCCAGAACACGTTCCTCGCGTTCGTCATCCTGAATGCGACCGAGGTGCTGTATCGCCATTACGCGACCCTCGTCCGGCCGTGGGGCATCGCCGCGCTCGACGACCAGCGTCTGGCCGCCGGCATCATGTGGATCGCGGGCGACGCCGTCTTCCTGACCGCGATCATCGCGGTGTTCTGGGGGTGGATGCGGGCCGAGGCACGCGATCAGGCTCGAAACGACCGCCGCGCGGACGAAGAGCTGGCGGGCATCCGGGTCCGGGAGCATCGGCTCGCGGAGCGCCTTGCGGAGGAGCGAGGAGAGCGGCCGGGGTAGGTCGGCCGCAGCCGGAGGACTCGAGTGTCACCGTCGCCGCGGCTCTCAGCCCTCGGGCGGGATCGGCGCTTCCAGGTACTCCCGGTAGGCATCGGGATCCACGTTGCCACCACTCACCACGGCCACGATCGCGCCGTCGATGCCGGTCAGGCCGGCGTCCGCGGCATGGAACGTCATCGCCGCGACCGAGAGCGCACCCGACGGTTCGACGACGAGGCGACTCCGCTCTGCGGCCAGCCGGACAGCCGCCGCGATCTCGGCCTCGGTCACGGTCACGATCCCGTCGAGGTGGGCGGCCAGGTGCGCGAACGTCCGGACCCCGAGAGCCTGGGTCCGCGTCCCGTCGGCGATCGTGCGCGACACGAGTTCGGCAGGCCACCGCACGATCTCGCCGGCCTCGAGTGACGCGCGGGCGTCCGCTGCGAGGTCGGGCTCCACGCCGATGACGCGGACCTCCGGACGGAGCGCCTTGATGGCGGCGGCCATCCCGCTCGCGAGCCCCCCACCACCGACCGGCACGAGCACGGCAGCCACGTCGGTCATCGCCTCGACGATCTCGAGGCCGACCGTTCCCTGGCCGGCGATGATCCGATCGTCGTCGTAGGGCGGGATGATGGCGAGACCGCGCTGAGTCGAGATCTGCTCGGCGACCTGCTGGCGCTCGTCACTCGACGTCCCGACGGTAACGATCTGCGCCCCGTCGGCGGCGACGCGGTCGCGCTTGATCGCCGGTGCGTCGGACGGCATGACGATGACCGCAGGGACCCCGAGGAGGCGCGCCGCACGGGCGACGCCCTGCGCATGGTTCCCCGACGAGTACGAGATGACGCCATGTGCCAGCGCGTCAGCCGGGAGCGACGCGATCGCGGCATACGCGCCGCGCAGCTTGAACGCGCCGATCGGCTGGAGCGACTCCGCCTTGAGGAACCGGCGTTCCTCCGGACGGCCGTAGGCGACGAGCGGGGTCTCGACGGTCACGCCGCGGAGCAGCTCGGCAGCGGCGCGGACATCCTCGATGGTGACGAGCGGTGCGGTCCCGGTGGTCGACATCGCCTCAGCGGTCCCTGGCTGCGAGCCGCTGGCAGTCGATGCACCGGGCGGCCCACGGCAGGGCTTCGAGACGGTCGGCCGCGATCGGCTCGCCACATCGGACACATCGACCGAACGAACCGGCGTCGAACCGGGCAAGCGCCTCGTCGACCAGCACGAGTTGGCTCTCGGCACGATCTCGGAGCGCCAGGTCGCGCTGCTGGGCGAACACCTGACTTGCCGCCGCAGCCTGAGAGCCGTATGTCATCTGGCCCGGCGCGACGATCGCTTCGCCGATCTCATCGAGCAGGCGACCACGCTCGGCGAGAAGGGCAGCGCGCATGGTTTCGAGGGGATCCATCGTCTCGATGGTACCCGGCCCGTATACTCCATGGGAGTACTGCACGGGAGTCACGCATGAGCATCGCCATCGATCCGGTCTGCGGCATGGAAGTCGACACCGCGACCAGCCTTCTGTCGTTCGAATACGACGGCACGACCTACTGGTTCTGCGGCAAGGGCTGTCTGCTCGACTTCAAGGACGATCCCACGGCGTACCTCGGCTCCGACCGGACGCCGTCCATGCCTGGCAGCGACTCGGCGGGTCAACGGCGCCCCGACTGACTCGCCGCGCGTCGGCGGTCGATAAGCCGCAGATAAGCGCCGCGCGCGATAGTGGCGCCCGGCGGCATCGGACCGGGCACTCCACGGAGGGGTCGACCGCTGTGAGTCTCCGACCACGGTCGGTGGAGGTGCGCCGTGCGCAGGTTCCTTGATCGAATCGCCGCGGTCGCGACGTATGCCGTGGTCCTCGCCGTGGCGTTGGCCGGCTCGTCCGACGGGATGAAGTGGTGAGGCTGCGCTAGCCGCGAGCGCCGACGACCCCTCCACTCAACCGTGTCGCGAGATAGACCGGGATCACGGAGAGCAGGATGGCCGCGAGTCCGGCGACGTTGACCAACGGGACCTGGTTGGCCAGCCGGAAGCTCTGGAAGATCCAGATCGGCAGCGTCTTGAGGCCGCCGGCCATGAAGATCGTGACGATGACCTCGTCGAAGGACAGCGCGAACGCGAGTAGCCCGCCGGCGATGAGGGCCGATCGGAGGGCCGGGAAGGTGACGTAGCGGAACGTCTGGAACGAATCGGCGCCGAGGTCGGCCGAAGCTTCCTCGAAAGAGCTCGAGAGCCTGCGGTAGCGGGCGATCGCGTTGTTGTAGACGAGGACGATGCAGAAGGTCGCATGTCCGATGACGACCGTCATGAACCCGAGCGGCACGTGGAGCGACCCGAAAGTCGTCGACAACGCCATGCCCGTCACGACGCCTGGGAGTGCGATCGCCAGGATCAGCACGAACGAGACGGTCTCGCGCCCGAAGAATGAGTAGCGCGACACGGCCAGCGACGCGAGCGCGCCAAGGACCATCGCGACGGCCGTTGCGACGAGGGCCACCCCGACCGATGTCAAGAAGGCCTGCTGGAGTCCGGTGTTGGCGATGGCCTCCCCGACCCACTTCGTGGTGAACCCCGTGGGTGGCCACGCCGAGGTGCCACCCTGGTTGAAGGCGTAGACGACGACGAGAGCAAGTGGCACGTAGATGAACACGAGAACGATCGCGGTCGCGAGGCGCAGACCGAGACGCGCCAACCCGCCGCCGACCATCAGAACGACTCGAAGGCGCCGAGGCGCCTCGCGATGAGCAGGTAGACCACGATGATCACCAGGGGCACGAGCGAGTACGCGGCGGCGAAGGGCAGGTCCTGGGCGACGTTGATCACGATGACATTGCCGATGAACTGGCTGGTCGAGACGAGACCGGGCACGATGTAGTCGCCGAGGGTCAGCGCGAAAGTGAAGATGGAGCCCGCCACGACTGCCGGGATCGACATCGGCAGGATCACCCGTCGGAACGTCATCCAGCCGCGGCCCCCAAGGTCCGACGACGCCTCGAGCAGCGAGTTCGGGATCCGCTCGAGGCCGGCGAAGATCGGCAGGATCATGAACGGCAGCCAGAGATAGGTGAAGGTCAGCCAGATGGCGATGTCGCCGAACCCGGGCGTCGACAGTCCGAGCGGCTTGAGCAGCCAGTCGAGGACGCCCTGCTCGGACAGGATCAGACGCCACGAGTACGCCTTGATGAGGTAGCTCGCCCACAGCGGCATCAGCACGGCGACGGCCAGCATGCCCCGGGTGCGCGGCGACGCCACCTTGGCCATGTAGAAGGCGATCGGGTACGCGAGCACGATGCACGTCGCCGTGACGAGCGCCGCCATCCCGACCGTCCGCACCGTCACCGTCCGGTAGACCGCGGTCGTGAACAGCTCGACGAAGTTGTCGAGCGTGAAGTCGTGGACCACGAGCGACGTGAACGGGTCCGTCTTCCAGAACGCGTTCAGGAAGAGGAGCCCGAGCGACCCGAGGTAGACGACCCCGAGCCATGCCAGCGGCAGGGCCAGGATCAAGCCGAGGCGTAACCGCGGGTGACGGTGCGACCACGCCGCGACGCGCCGCCCCGGTGACGGGGACGGCGGTCGCAGCTGGTCGGTCGCTGTGGTCACCCGGTCTGACCGATGGTCAGCCCTTGACCTCGGTCCAGGCCTTGATCCACTCGCCGAAGTCCTTGCACTGGACGTCGGTCCGGCCGTCCACGCACTTCGCCTCAGGTGTCTGCCAATACCAGACGTCCTTCCAGAACGGCTCGTCGTCCGCGTGGAAGATCGTGCAGTGGTTCTTGTCCACGGTCAGCGCGCAGGACTTCGAGTTGCCCGGAGCCTCGCCGAACCATTCGGCGATCTTGGCGTTCGTCTCCGGGGACGTCAGGTAGTCGATGTACGCATACGCGCAGGCGAGGTTCTTCGTCTTGGAGTTGATCATCCACGTGTCGGACCAGCCGGTGGCGCCTTCCTTCGGCTTGACGACGTCGACGGCGACGGGTGGCTTCTCGCCCTGGAGCAGATTGGTGATGATCTGCCAGGTCGTCCCGACATTCGAGGTGCCCGACCGGAAGTCGTCCATCTGCTTCAGGTAGTCCACCCAGCGCTGCGTCACGGACGGCTTCTGCTGCTTGAGCAGGTCGATCGCGGCCGCGAACTGCGTCTCGTCGAGCGCGTAGGGGTTCTTGATCCCGAGATCCGGCTTGGTCGCCATCAGCAACACGGCCGCGTCCGCGATGTAGATCGGGGCGTCGTAGATGCTGACCTTGTAGCCGCTCGCCGGGTCGAACATCTGCGCCCACGAGGTCGGGGCCGGCGTCACCTGGTCGGTGCGCCACATCAGGAGGTTCGAGCCGCGGCCGTGCGGGATGCCGTATGCGACACCGTCGACCGTGTTGTACGGCTTGTTCTTGAGCGCCTCGAAGATGTCCGGGTAGCTCTTGAACAGGTCGAGGTTGACAGGCTGGACGAAGCCGCCGCGGACGAGCCGCAGGCTGGCGTCACCCGACGCTGAGATCACGTCGAAGCCTTCCGGGTTGGTCGAGAACAGCGTGTACGCCTCGTCGGAGGTCCCGAACGTCTGGGGCTTGACCGTGCATCCGCTCGTCTTCTGGAAATCGGTCACCCAGTCGACGGCCGGGTCCGTCGAGCCGTTCTCGACGTAGCCCGGCCACGCCAGGACGTTGATCGTCTGGCCCTGCGTGCTGCCGAGGTCGGCAGCCGTCGGCAGGCTCGGGCCGGGGGTCGCCGCCGCCGCGCTCGGAGCGGCCGAGGCCCCTGCGCTCGCCGCCGGCTGGGACGCAGCCGCCGACGGGGCTGCCGCGCTCGGAGCGGTAGACGCCCCACCACTCGAACACGCCGAGGCAACGACCGCGACTCCCGCGATCAACCCCAGCAATCGTCGTGTCCTCATCCTTTTCTCCTCCTCCACGAAACCTGCGATCAGACCCCGTCTGCGACGGGCAGATCGTGCTGTCGCTTCCATACCAGCCGGACAGCCTGGCCCTGCAGCGCGAGCGCCTCCGTGGAGGACGTCGCGAGATTCTGTCGAGTGACGACAAGCTCCGACCCCGCCTCGAGAGCGACGATGAAGCGGGTGTCGGGTCCCAGGTAGACGACATCCCGGATGTGGCCGAGGGCGGTGTTCTCATCCGCCTCGACGGACGCCGACGGATCGGCGATCCGGATCTTCTCGGGGCGGACTGTGAACGTCCCGGCCCGACCGACGATCGCTTCCGCGACCGGTCCGGTCAGCAGGTTCGACGTCCCGACGAACCCGGCCACGAAACGGGTCGCCGGTCGCTCGTACACCTCCGCCGGTGCCCCCACCTGCTCGATCCGGCCGTCGTTGAAGACGGCCAGGCGGTCGCTCATGGTGAGCGCCTCCTCCTGGTCGTGGGTGACGTAGATGAACGTGATCCCGACTTCCTGCTGGATCGCCTTCAGCTCGATCTGCATCTCTTCCCGGAGCTTCAAGTCCAGCGCTCCGAGCGGCTCGTCGAGGAGCAGGACGCGCGGCCGGTTCACGAGAGACCTCGCGAGCGCGACACGCTGCCGCTGCCCGCCGGACAGCTGAGCAGGTTTCCGCGCCTCGTAGCCAGGCAGACGGACCATCCGCAGCGCTTCGGTCACGCGCGTCACTCGCTCCGCCTTCGGGACCTTGCGCACCATCAGGCCGTACGCGACGTTGTCACCCACCGTCATATGGGGGAAGAGCGCGTAGTCCTGGAAGACCGTGTTCACGTCGCGATCGAACGGCGGCGTCTTGGTGACGTCCGCTCCGTGGAGCAGGACGCGGCCGGCCGTCGGTGTCTCGAAGCCGGCGATCATCCGGAGCGTGGTCGTCTTCCCGGACCCCGACGGGCCCAGCATCGAGAAGAACTCCCCGTCCCTGACCTCGAGGTCGATGCCGTCCACTGCGACGACATCGCCGTACCGCTTGACCACGGACTCGAGCTGGACGGCGGCGGGTTGGGTCGCGACGGGCGCGAGATCAGGGGTCGGGGTCGGGCTCGCCAAACGGGACCTCGAAGCGGCCGAGACGGCGGTCCTGGGTGACCACGGGGTCGGGTGCGCCGCACTGTGCGGTGCTGCCCCGCGGCGTGTCAAGGTCGCGGGACCGTCGTTCCGACCCGCGCGTCATAGACTTCGCGCCGTGTTCCCCAGTCGGCCCGCGTTCGTGCTCACGGTCGTCCTCGCATCGGTCGGACTCGCCGTCGCTGCGTGTGGGGACGCCGCTCCGTCGGCGACCCCTCCGATCGTGGCCGGCTCGTCGGCATCGCCCCGCGAGGTGAACATCATCGCGAAGGACTACGCCTTCCTCCCGGACGCCCTCGACCTCGTGACAGGCGAGACCGTGCTCCTCCATGTCATCAACGGCGGCCTCGAGGTGCACGAGGCGGTCATCGGGAACGCCGCCGTCCAGACGGCGTGGGAGGTCGCGGAGGCGGCCACCGTCGGTCGCCCGCCCGGGCCGACCCCTGTCGTCACCGTGCCACCCGACGTCGCGGGCCTGCGCATCGTCGTCCACTCGGGGGAGAGGGTCGACGTCGTCTGGAGCGTGCCGGCAGATGCGGCGACCGACCTCACCGCCTGGGTCGTCGGCTGCCATATCCCGGGTCACTGGGCGCGCGGCATGCAGATCCCCGTTCGCTGGGTCCCCACCGAGGCCGCGGCACGCTCGGCCTCGTGAGGCCGCCGGTGGTACGCTCTCAGCCGGCGTGCCGGGTGCGCGCGACGGGCAGCCTCGAGGAGGATCCTGAATGGCCTATGTGATCGCCGAGCCGTGCATCGATGTGCTCGACGTGTCGTGCGTCTCCGTGTGTCCCGTGGATTGCATCCACTTCGACGAAGGCACGGACCGCAAGCTGTTCATCGATCCGAACGAATGCATCGACTGCGGAGCTTGCGAACCGGAATGCCCGGTCAACGCGATCTTCCCGGAAGAGTCGCTGCCGCCCGAGTGGGCGAATTACACCGCCATCGATGCGACCTGGTTCACCGACAAGGCCGCTGCCCGCGCCTCCGTCGACGCGCTGAAGCCGCGCTGACCGCGCAGCCGGTCGGCGTTCCGCCGCACCGGCGCGCTTGACCCCGCGATGCGCATCGTCTCGCTCCTCCCATCGGCGACCGAGATCGTCTGCGCCATCGGCCTCGTGGACGAGCTCGTCGGGGTGACCCACGAATGCGACTACCCGCCCGAGGTCGTCGGCATCCCGGTGATGACGCGCAGCGTCAATGACCTCACGACGACGTCATCGCGCGAGATCGACCGGCTCGTGACCGCCTCGGTCCACGGCGGTTCGTCCCTGTACGAGCTCGACGAGAAGGCTCTCGAGGAAGCCGCGCCCGACCTGATCCTGACCCAGGAGCTGTGCAAGGTCTGCGCGGTGAGCTACCGCGAGGTCAACGAGGTCGCGCGAACGATCGACGCCGACATCACCGTGCTGTCGCTCGAACCGACCTCCGTCGAAGGCATCCTCAACACGATCACGACGGTCGGGGCCATGACCGAAGCGGAGGACGCCGCCGTCGACGTCATCGAATCATTGCGGGAGCGCCTGTCATCGGTCGAGGCCAAGGTGCAGGAGCGACGAGACACCGGCGGCCACTCCCCGCGGGTCGTCGCGCTCGAGTGGCTCGATCCGCCGTTCGCGTCGGGCCACTGGGTGCCCGAGCAGATCCGTCGGGCTGGTGGCTGGGAGCTCCTCGGCGCGGACGGTGACCGCTCGCGGGCGACGACGTGGGATGCCGTCTTCGAAGTCGACCCGGAGATGCTCCTGCTGATGCCCTGCGGGTTCCATCTCGCCGAGACGCAGGCGGAGTGGGCCCGGACGACCCGCCCTGACGGCTACGAGAGCCTGTCGGCCGTCCGCAGCGGGCAGGTCTTCGCGCTCGACGGGTCGTCGTACTTCAGCCGGCCCGGACCGCGGGTCCTGGACGGCATCGAGCTGCTCGCCGAGATCTTCGACCCGGCCGCGTTCCGGGACCTGGCACCGTTCCGTTCGTGGGCGCCGGTCGAGCCATGATCTCGTGTCTCGCGCACGGGTCGACCGGCTGATGCCGTTCCGCGCGACGTTCGACTGTCTTTGGTGCGGGACCGCCCATGTCTGCCGGGGCCCGGATGACCTCGAAGGCTGGGCTCAGCTCTGCCCGGACTGCGTCGGGAAGGCCGGCGACAACGGGTTCCTGCGCTTTCGGCTGCACCAGGCGCTGACCGAGAGGGGAGCGGCGACGACGGCCGCGGCCGCGACCGCGACGGCCAGGGCGACGGCGACCGTCACGACATCCACCGACGCCGAGATGCTCGCCTATTACGAAGCCCGCGCCCCCGAGTACGACGACTGGTATCTCAGGCGCGGTCGGTACGAACGTGGCCCCGTTCATGATGCCGCCTGGAACGCCGAGCTCGACATGGCCGGCCGTTGGCTCGATGCGCTCCCGATCACAGGCGAGATCGTCGAACTTGCCGCTGGGACAGGCTGGTGGTCGCCGCTCCTGGCCGCCAAGGGCGAGCTATCGATGTACGACGGGAACCCCGGACCACTCGATCGCGCGCGCGAACGACTCGTCGCGCATCGCCTGCGCGCTCACCTCCACGTGCGCGACGCGTGGGCTGAGCCCGATCGCCAGGTCGACGCGGTCTTCACCGGTTTCTGGTTGAGTCACGTTCCCCGCGACAGGTTCGACGCGTTCCTCGCCCTCGTCCGTCGCTGGCTCAAGCCGGGCGGCCTGTTCGCCTTCATCGATTCGCTGCCCGACCCTCAATCGAGCGCCGCCGATCACCCGACTCCCGCCGACGACCTTTCCGTGCGCCGTCTCGCCGACGGCCGCGAGTTCACGGTCGTCAAGGTCTACTACACGCCGCCCGAGCTCGAGGACGCGCTCCATCGCGCGGGTTTCAGGGACGTGGAGGTCACGACGACAGGCCGCTTCTTCGTGACGGGCGCGGCGACAGCGGACTAGCAGCCACCCCGCCGACAGGGTCGGACCGCAGACCCTCGCGGCTATACTCCGCGCGATGTCCCCCCTCTCGAAGTCCACGATCGCGACGGTCGGTTCCGGCGTCATGGCCGAGGCGATGATCGCCGGGCTGCTCCGCGGCAAGCTGGTCGACCCGGAGCAGGTGGTCGCGAGCCACCCGCGCCCGGAGCGCCGCGAGCACCTCGAGCGCGAATACGGTATCCGGACCGTGGCGTCGAACGTCGAGGCCGTGCGTGGAGCCGACGTCATCCTGCTGGGCATCAAGCCACAGATGCTCAGTCGCGTCGGGCGAGAGATCGGGCCGGAGCTCGGGCGTGGGCAGGTCGTGCTGAGCGTGCTGGCCGGGGCGACCACGGCGGCCCTGACCGGTCTCCTCGGCCACGACCAGGTGGTGCGAAGCATGCCGAACACGCCGGCCCGCCTCGGCAAGGGCGTCACCGTCTGGTACGCGACTCCCGAGACGACCGACGACCAGCGAGCGCAGGCCGCGGCGCTGCTCAGCGCCCTCGGCCACCAGCTCGAGGTCGACGACGAGAAGATGGTCGCGATGGCGACGGCGGTGTCCGGCACGGGACCGACCTACGTCTTCCTTGTCATGGAGGCGCTCATCGACGCGGCCGTCCACCTCGGCTTTCCGCGCCACATCGCCCATGACCTCGTCATCGAGACGCTCGAGGGCTCGACGCTCTTCGCCCGACAATCAGGGATGCATCCCGCGGAGCTGCGGAACATGGTGACCTCACCCGGCGGGACGTCGGCGGCGGCGCTCCATGAGCTCGAGTCGGGCCGGTTGCGAACCGTCCTGTCAGAGGCCGTGTGGGCCGCTTACCGGCGGACGGTCGAGCTTGGCGACCAGCTCGAGGCGTCGGTGGCTCAGCCCGACGCACGGACCGGGGGTCGATGACCGTCGAGACCGCGGACTTGCGGAGCGCGCCGCTGGCCACGATCCGTTCACGCGACCTGCGCCGCCCCGAACGTGACCTCTGGGCCGACGAGGCCGCACTCTGGGATCGGCTGGTGGCGACATGGGCCGGGCTCGACGACGAGGCGTGGCACCTGCCCGGCGCTGCTCGATCCGATGCCGGCGGCCCGGATTGGTCGCTCGCGGAGCACGTCGGCCACATCGCGGACTGGATGGAGCTCGCCATCGACTACACGACGCGAGCGATGACGACCGGCATGTGGCCCTCTGACGCCGACTACGACGACGGCAACTTCGACACGTACAACGAGCGCCGTCGCGAGCCTTGGGCGTCGATGTCTCGAGACGAGATCGTGCGCCGCCTCGAGGAGGCCCGTCAGCGGATGTTGCCGATCGCTCACCGTCTCACGGCCGAGGCGATCCGGGAGGAGCCGGCCTGGAACTGGGTCTATCCGGCTCTTCATGGCCACTACCTCGACCATCTGCCCGTCATCGAGCCGTGGGCCGACGATCTTCGGCGCGAGGTCGCCGGCGCGCCCACTCCCGGCCGCGGCGACGATCCCGACTGATGCCGACGCCCCCGACCACGCCATCACCGCACCTGACGATCGAGGCCATCGTCGCCGTCGAGGCGCCACGCGAGTTCCGACTGCATCCACGCGACAGGGTCGTCGCGTACACGGCAGAGGCTGCCGGCGCGAGACAGCTGTTCACGCTGTCGCTGCGAGGTGGCTACCCGGTCCAATTGACCGCGTCCGCGAAGCCGGTGTCGGATCCGCAGTGGTCGCCCGACGGACGCCGCCTCGCGTTCGTCCGGGACGAGGAGGTGTGGGTCCTCGAGACGGACGGGTCGCGCGTCACGATGGTCGCAGGCAAGCCCGCTGGCGGCCGCGCGCCACGCTGGTCTCCAGATGGGCATCGCCTCGGGTACCTGTCGCGACGCCGCGGCTGGACGCAGGTCTGGGTGATCGACGCTCCCGTCCCGCGTCGCGGCCGACCGGCGACCGAGCCGAAGCCGCCGCGGCCCGTGGCTCTGACAGCGACCGGGCTGGATGTCGAAGCTTTCGAGTGGTCGCCTGATGGGACCCGACTCGCGGTCATGGGCCACTTCGGTCCCGATGTGGATGAGACGGCCCAGATCGCTCTCGTCGACGTCGCCGACCGGACGATGCGGACCGTCGCCGGCGAGCGCAGCGTCGATGTCGGAGGCCGATGGGCGAGTGACGGTTCACTCCTGTACGTCTCTGATGCGGACGGCTGGTTCCAGGTCGTCCGGCTCACCGCCGACGGCCGCGACCGGATCGTGCTGACCGAAGGTGAGCGCGAGCACGGCGAGCCCTTGAGCGGGATCATGTTCGGCGCCGGCTCAGCGCCGCTGCCCTCTCCCGATGCGAGCCGTTTCGTCCACGTCGAGATCCACGACGGGCTCCAGGACCTCCGCGTCGGAGAGATCGCTGCCGGTACGGCCCCGAAACGCGGCCGCGGTCGTCCACCGAAGGTCCCGCGCACGGTGTCGGCGGCGACCGCCGGCGCGCGCATCAATCCATGGGACGGCGTCTGGAAATCCATCGGCTGGACAGCCGACGGCGCCTGGGTCGCGGCAACCGGCGAGCGCGAGATCTCGCCGGCCGACCTGTGGCTGCTCCCTGTCCCGGGCGTCGCCCCCGACGATGCTCGTCCACGGCAGGTGACGGAATCGCTCCCCGTCGCCCTGCGCGACGCCATGTCGCCGTCGCGCATCCCAAAGGCCGAGCGCATCGCTGTGACCGCTCGGGACGGCCTCCGCATCGAGGGCACGCTGTGGCGGCCCAATACCGCGACCGGCAGGCGTGGCGGGACCCGTGTCCCGGTCATCCTCTCGCCCCACGGCGGACCGACCGCCCAGGCGTTCCGCTCGTTCATCCCGTTCAAGCAGGTCCTCGTCGCTGCCGGATTCGCCGTCCTCGACGTGGACTTTCGAGGGTCGACGGGCTACGGCCGCACGTTCCGCATGGCCAATCACGACGAATGGGGACACGCCGACGTCCAGGACCTCATCGATGCGGCCCGGTGGGCAGCCGAGCAGCCCTGGGCGGATGGACGTCTCGCGATCTACGGCGGTTCGTACGGCGGCTACATGGTCCTCTGCGCGCTCGTCGAGGAGCCAGCGCTCTGGCGTGCGGGCGTCGACCTGTACGGCGACTCGGATATCGCCGAGAGCTATCGGCACGGCGATCGGCTCGGCCGCCTCGATCTGCACAAGATGATGGGCTCGCCCGACGACGACGCCCGCCTCGAGTCGTATCGTCGCGGCTCCCCGGTCTACCGGGCGGAACGGATCGAGGCGCCCGTCCTGCTCATCCACGGTCGCAAGGACAAGCGGGTCGTGCCGCTCATGACGGAGCGCATGGTCGAGGCGCTCGAGATCGAGGGCAAGCGATACGAAGTCCAGTGGTACGACGAAGAAGGCCACGGCTGGGAGAAGCGCGAGACCAGGCGCGATGCCTTCGAACGGATCCTTGCGTTCCTGAAGGCGAACGTTCTCGACGAGCCGCCCGACTAGGCGGCGGGCGTCCGACTAAGCGACGACGACGCGCAGCGGCGCGCCAACGTCCTCGGCTTCCTTGGCGGATCCATCGGCCACGTCGCGAAGCTCCTCCGGGACGACCACGCCGACAGCGTTGTGGTCTCTCGCGTACTGGACGAGCGCCTTCGGCCCATGTTCGGACGGGAGCCAGGCGCTCGCGTCAAGTCCCTCGGCACGTGCCTCGGAGACCTGTCGGGCGATCGCGTCGCGACCGGCCGCCTCGAGCTCCTGCTCATGCAGGCGGTCCGGGACGTCCTCGTCAGTGCCCTCAGCCGACCAGACACTGGGGAGAGGGTTGCCGAACTTCGAGGCCGCATCCCAGTCGTACAGGATCAGCTCGGCGCCTTCGTCCTTCGCGAGCGACATCGCGGCGCGTCGGGTGGTGTTGAAACGGTCGTCGTCCGCGGTCACCCCGATGACCGTGTGCGTGCCGGTCGGCGGTCGG
This sequence comes from Chloroflexota bacterium, assembly GCA_045804705.1. Taxonomy (GTDB): domain Bacteria; phylum Chloroflexota; class Limnocylindria; order Limnocylindrales; family CSP1-4; genus SPCO01. The sequence goes on along the minus strand of JBJMMQ010000003.1, from coordinate 2,023 downwards.
TCGTCGTGCATGGCCGGCTGATGATGGCGAGGAGGGCGTGTGACCCAGTGCGGTCGGTCGGCGTGGCCGATTACAGGTGTGTTGCAGCCCGCGCCGCGTCCGTTTCCGCATCTCGCGCCCGTCGCATCGCGATGGCGATGGTGGCCCCGATGCCGATGCCGATCAGGACGTCGCCCACGCTGAAGACGTTGGACAGCGGTAACCATGCAGGCAGGGCGAAGACGTCCGTCAGCGGTCGGAGGGCCGGGTCCGCGACGACGATGCTGTTCGTGTACCCGTCGTCGAGGCCACCGATCGATGCGAGAGCCGCGGGGTCGGCCGGCATCCAGCCGCCGTTCGCGACGATCGCCGCGAGATTGCATCCTGCGCCAGCGGCGATGACCGCCACGCCCGGGACCGAGACGTTCCGCAGGACCGCGATGAGGACGGTGGCGGTCGATGCGACGTAGATGTTCGGTGCGGCGTCGCCGACGACGCGTCCGATAGCGTCCGTGAAGATCGCCACCTGGACGATGAGGCCGAGCAGCATCAACGGGACCCACCGCAGGCGCAGTGCGGCGAGACCCTCGAGGCGGCCACCGGAAAGCATCCCGATCAGGATCCCGATGGGGATCGCGTAGAGGATGAACATCGTCGGCGGTCGCTTCGGGATCAGCCGGCGGTGTCGGTGCCCGCGAGGATCCGCTCGAGTTGGCTGACGTGGTCGGCGAGGTGGCCGACGATGAACCGATCGGGCATCTCCGCAACGGCCAGTTCGCCTCGTGTCGGATGCACGCCCCGCCGCGCGAGGTCGGCCTCGCCCAGTCCTCGCCACCGGCGGTCGAAGCGGGTCAGCGCGTCGTCGATCCGGTCGTACAACTCGCGTGGCGGGAGCGACCGATCACGACCGACCACGCCGATCCGAACCTGATCTGTGGCGATCCGCCCGAATGGCACCGGATCTGACGGGCCGTCCAGCACGCGCTCGATCTCGCCCAGCCAGTACTGCGCCATCTCGGCGAGGTGTGCGAGGACCTCCCCCGGCCCCCAGCGCGCCTCGTCGGAGTCGTCGTACACCGCCGCCATCGGCCACGGCGCGCCTGCCTCGACACGCCGGCGGGTCGCAGCGAGCCCCTCGCGAGCGGCATGGAGACGGTCGAGGAGGGGAGTGTCCATGGGCCAAGTGTGGCACGCGAGGCGTAGCATTGGAGGCCAGATTGACCGGCCGACGCGGCTCGTCCGCGACGACCACCCCGACGCAGCAGGGGAGATCCGCGATGACGGACACGATCTCGACCGGGGCCGCGAACCAGGCGGGCGCCCGGATCGACAAGGACGCTTATGACAAGGCGGCCGACTTCCTCCCACTCAGAGGCATCGACCACGTCGAATTCTGGGTCGGGAACGCCCGGCAGGCCGCGGCCTACTACCGCGCCCTGTGGGGCTTCACCCCGGTGGCGTTCAGCGGGCTCGAGACGAAGGTCCGCGATCGGGCCAGCTACGTGATGGTCCAGAACGACATCCGGTTCGTGTTCACGGCGCCGCTGACACCCGACGGCGAGATCGCCGAGCACGTGCGCGAGCACGGCGACGGGGTCCACGACATCGCGTTCCTTGTCGACGATGTCGAGTCGGCCTGGCGCGAGACGACGTCGCGTGGCGCGGTGTCTGCCCTCGCCCCGACCGAGCTCGAGAGTGACGACGGCCCGCTCCGCCGCGCCTCGATCCACACCTATGGCGAGGTGCTCCACTCGTTCGTCGACCGTCGTGACTATGGCGGCGTCTTCGCGCCCGGGTATCGCGCGGTCAAGTCGAGGGCCGCGGCGGCCGGTGGCCTGTCGCTGCTGGAGGTCGACCACTGCGTCGGCAACGTCGCGCTCGGGCAGATGGACGACTTCGTCGCGTTCTATCGGGACGTCCTCGGGTTCGCCCAGCTGATCCACTACGACGACAAGGTCATCCACACCGACTACAGCGCGCTGATGTCGAAGGTCATGACCAACGGCAACGGCCGGGTCAAGTTCCCGATCAACGAGCCGGCCGC
>JBJMMQ010000002.1:0-23018 GCA_045804705.1 Chloroflexota bacterium | reverse complement strand
GTCCGTGCCGAGCAGCCGGCGGGCTTCCTCGACGACGCGATCGAGGATCACCTCCGGCTCGCGCAGGGCGGCGATCCCGGCCGTGATCTCCCGCAGCGCCCGCTCGGTCTCGGCACGCTTGGCGACGGCGGCCTGCGATCGCTCGAGCTCGCCGATGAGGTGCGCGTTGGTCAGCGCGATGGCAGCCTGGTCGGCGAGGCCGCCGAGGACCGCGGCGTCCATCTCGTCGAACGCGTGTCGGTCGCGGCGGTACACCTCGATCGCGCCGAGCGGGCCTTCGTCGCCGATGATCGGCGCGACGATGAGGTCGCCGATGCCGGTCGCCCTGGCCAGCTCGTCGGTCGTGGCGATGTGGGTGAACTCGCCGGCCAGGTAGTCGCCCGCCGCGATGACTCGCCGCTCGGACATCGCCCGGCCCGACAGGCCCTCGCCCATCCGCAACCGGGTCGTCTTGACCGAGGCGCGCTGCTCGTCGGTCAATCCCGCGTCGTAGGCGGAGACGAGGACACCTGCTTCCGAGTCGTACTCGTCGATGACCGCACCATCGGCACGCAGCAGCCGGAATGCCTCGTCGACGATGCGCTGGAGGAGGTCGCCGGGCTCGCGGATGGCGGTGATCCGGGCTGCGATCTCGCGGAGTGCCTGCTCCGCCTCGGCACGCCGCTCGATGACGGCGCGGGACCGCGCCAGCTCGTCGATGAGGCGGGCGTTCCGGATCGCGATCGACGCCTGGGTCGCGAGCGCGGTCAGGATCTCGCCGTCGGCCTCGTCGTAGGCGGCAACCTGCCGGGACACGACGGACAGCGTCCCGAGCGGCGTCGCCTCACCCGAAACCGGCGCCACGTCGCCCGCCAGCGGCACGGCGATGACCGATCGGATGCCGCTGTCGGTCACGAACGCGTGGGCGGCGTCGTCCTGGACGAACCGGTCGTCGGCAACGTAGTCGTCGGTGCGGACGGGCCGCTGCTCCACGAACGCGGTCCCCGCGACGGCCTGGCCGGGCTTGAGACCGCCGGTGACCGCCCAGTCGGGCATGTTGGACATGGCGTCGCCGGCGGCGTACGACCAGCGCAGGGCGTCGATCTCGGGGTCGTAGATGTCGATCCGCGCGCCGTCGGACTCCAGCAGTCGGGTCGCCTCGTCGACGATCCGCTGGAGCACCTCGTCGGGTTCGAGGATGGCCGACACGCGAGCGGCGATCTCGCGCAGCGTCCGCTCCGAATCGGCGCGCCGGGCGATCTCCGCGCGGGATCGCTCGAGCTCCTCGATCAGGCGCGCGTTCGCGATGGCGACGGCCGCCTGGTCGGCGAGCGCCGACAGGAGCTCGGCATCCTGCCCGTCGAACGCGTCCGCCCGGTCGCCGTAGACGGTGATGGCCCCGACCACGACGTCGCGATGGATGAGCGGCGCCGCGATGACCGATTTGACGCCGCTCGCTCGAACGAAGGCGTCTCGCTCGTCAGTGTGGGCGAACCTGTCGTCTTCGAGATAGCCGCCGGTCCACTCGACCTGCCGGGTCTGCATCGATCGACCGGACAAGCCCGCGCCCGGCGTCAGGCTCGCATGGCTCAGAAGGTCGAGGTGCGCGGCCGGGCTGTCGATGGAGTCGCGATCGGTCCAGATGTCGGCCATCGCGGACGACCCGACAAGATCGATCATCGCTCCCGCCGCGCCCAGAAGCCGGACCGACGCATCGATGACGGCCTGGAGGATCTCCTCCTGATCGTGCGTCGCGCTGACGCGGCTGGCGATCTCGCGGAGGGTCCGCTCGGCGTCGGCGGTGCGTGCCAGCTCGTCACGTGAGTGGTCGAGCTCCTCGATCAGCCTTGCGTTGGTGATCGCGATCGCTGCCTGGCTCGCAAGAGCACCGACGAGGTTCGCGTCGGTCTCGTCGAACGCCCCCAGCCTCTTCGAATAGACCTCGATGACGCCGAGGGGACCACGGTCGCCGGTGATCGGGGCCGCGATCATCGCCTGGAACCCTGTCCGTTCGTAGAATTCGGTCGATTCGGGCGACGGCGGGAACTGCGCCGCGAGATCGCCATCGGCCAGGACGACACGTCCCTCCGCCACCGCCGTCCCGGTCGCACCGACCCCGACCGAGATCCAGAGCTGCGACCGTTCCTCGGCGCTGAACAGGTCCGCCAGCCCGTCGTCGTACGCCCAGTGCAGGTTGCCCGTGCCCGGGTCGAGCAGATCGAGGATCACGCCGTCCGCGCCGACCAGACGGCCCGCCTGGGTCACCACGTCGCGCAGGATGTCGCCCGGTTCGCGCAGGACGGTGATCCGCGCGGCGATCTCGCGGAGGGCCTGCTCGGCGCGTGCCCGCCGGGTCAGCGCCCGCTGAGAGTCGCCAAGCGCGTCGATGAGGCGGGTCGTCCGGATCGTGATGGCTGCCTGGTCCGCGAGGGTCTGCAGGACGGCCGCGTCATCCTCGGCCCACGCGTCGGGTCGGCCCGCGGCGACAAGCAACGCTCCGAACGGGCCCGTGTCGTCCACGAGCGGGACCGCCATGACCGAGCGGATCCCGACGCCGGCGATGTACTCGTCGACGACGCGCAGGTGCGGGAAGCGCGGGTCCGCGACGTAGTCGCCCGTCCAGAACGGCCTGCCCGAGACGACGGCCTGGCCGGCCACTCCCTGGTCGAGCGTCTCGGATTCGCCGACGCCCGGGACGAAATGCTCCTTGGATTCGAGGGTCCCCGCGGCGTAGGCCGCGCGAAGCTGGCCCACGACGGGGTCGATGAGGTCGATCCGCGAGCCGTCGGCCTGCATCAGCCGCGCCGCCTCCTCGACGCTCAGCTGGAGAAGGGCGGGCAGGTCCGTCGCAGCGCTGATCCTGGCGGCGATCTCGCGCAACGTCCGCTCGATGTCGGCCCGGGCAGCGACCTCGCGGCGGGACGCATCGAGCGCCTCGATCAGGCGCGCATTGGCCATCGCCGCCGCTGCGTGGTCGGAGAGCGCGCGGACCAGCCTGATGTCCGACTCGCTGAAGGCGTCATCGCGCGCCGAGAAGGTCCCGAGCGCGCCGAAGACCTCGTCCCCGGCGACGAGAGGCGCAACGACCATGGAGCGGATGCCGATGTCACGGACGACACGGTCCGGATCGGGCGCATGGTCGAACGCCTCATCCTCCAGATAATCCCGAGTCAGGACGACCGCGCGCCGTTCGACCGCGAGCCCGAACATGCCCACTCCGACCGGCAGGTCGATCGAGCGCACCCACTCGCGACTGCGCTTGCTCCGGATCCCGGCGTCGTGCGCGAACCGGAGATGGCCGGTGGCGGGGTCGACGAGGTAGACCATGGCGCCGTCGGCCTCGAGCAGGCGGGCGGCCTCGTCGACGGCCGCGATGAGGAGCTCGTGGATGTCGCCTGCGCCGCCATCGGGATCATGGGCGACGGGTGGCGTGTCCGGGAGGACCGCGTCCGCGGCGTCCCCGGCCTGTGTCGGCGTGGTCACGAGCCGAGGATACGACGCAACCGTGAACGACGGCATCGCCGCTCGCCGAGGGTGTCTACGTCATCCGGCCGATGCCACCATCGTCGGATGGCACGTCCCCGTTGCCGACGAGCGACCCCGCAGGAAGCGGGCGATTGCCCAACGAGCCGGACGCGGATCACGACCGACGATACGGCCCGACGCCGGCACCCCGTCCGGCATGTGAGTCCAGAGAGGTCCATCCACGATGTTCGCCACCCGTACCGCCCTCCGCACCAGCGACGTGGTCGTCCGCGCCGCGATCGTCGCGCTCGTCCTCGGAACCGCCTACATCCACTCGACCCTTGGCGGCCTGCTCTTCACGCTGAACGCGGTCGGCTATGTCGTCGCCGCCGCCGCGATGGTCATCCCGCTCGCCCTGGCCGTCCGCTTCCGCTGGGTCGTCCGCATCGGTCTCATCGGCTATGCCGCGACCGCGATCCTCGGCTGGGCGATCATGGGCCCGTACTACTCGACCGCGTATGTCGCGAAGGCCATCGAGGTCGCGCTGATCGTCCTCGTCGCCATCGACTTCGTCCGCCACGACGGCAGCCCGTTCTCCGTCGTCCGCCGCGAATTCGCCGCCTTCACACAGCTCGTCGCTCGCCGCGGCGTCGTCGCCGCCGGCGCCTGATCCCGACCAGCCAGACACCATCGACACCAGGAGTCCGACCGACATGAAGCGCCTGACCCTCGTCCTCGGCCCGATCGCGCTGGCCGCCGTGCTGGCCGCCTGTTCAGGCGCCTCGGCAGCTCCCGCCGGGACTCCCGCGGCACCGGCCTCGGCCGGCTCGCAGGTCCCGGCCGGTGGCACGGCCACCGTGGTCGCAAAGGACATCGCGTTCACGACCCCGGCCGTCGCCGTGACCGCCGGCAGCCCCTTCACCATCGCCTTCGACAACCGCGACGGCGCCCCGCACAACATCGACATCTCGGATGCGTCCGGAGCGCACGTCTTCAAGGGCGAGATCGTCTCCGGCACGCAGGTCTCGTACGCGGTCCCGGCGCTGGCCGCCGGCACCTACACGTTCATCTGCGACGTCCATCCCGACATGAAGGGCACCATCACCGCCAAGTGATCGGTTCGCCTTCCGCCACACTCGAAGCCTCCGGTCCTGCCGGGGGCTTCGACCTGTTCGAGGTAGCCTGTTCCGATGCTCGAGATCGTCGATCTCACCAAGCGATACGGTCCCGTCGTCGCGCTCGACGGCGCGTCCTTCACCGCCCGGCCGGGCCGCATCGTCGGCTTCCTCGGGCCCAACGGCGCCGGCAAGACGACCACCATGCGCTGCGTCTTCGGCCTCGCGGTGCCGGACCGCGGCGACGTCCGCTGGAAGGGCAAGCCGGTCGATCGCGACATGCGCCTGCGCTTCGGCTACATGCCGGAGCAGCGCGGGCTGTACCCGCGGATGCGCGTCGCCGAGCAGCTGAGCTACTTCGGCCAGCAGCACGGCATGCCTGGCAAGGCAGCGAGCGCTGCGGCGACCGGATGGCTCGAGCGGATGGGCCTCGGTGACCGCGCCAGGTCGAAGCTCGAGGAGCTCTCTCACGGCAACCAGCAGAGAGTCCAGCTCGCGACCGCGCTCGTCCACGACCCCGAGCTGCTCGTCCTCGACGAACCCTTCTCGGGGCTCGACCCGATCGGCATCGCGACGATGACCGAGGTGGTCCGCGAGCAGGCGGCGGCTGGAGCCGGCGTCGTCTTCAGCAGCCACCAGCTCGATCTGGTCGAGGACGTCTGCGAGGACGTCGTCATCATCGCCCGCGGCCGGATCGTCGCTTCCGGCGCCATCGACGAGCTCAAGGCGGCATCGGGCCGGCAGCATCTCGAGATCGAGGTCGCCGGCTCGAACGGCGACTGGCTCGACGGTCACGACCGGGTCCAGGTCCTCGAGCGGACGGGCGGCAGGCTCAAGCTGCTCGTCGATCGTGACGTCGACCTCGATGGCATCCTCGCTCGCGCCCGCGCCGCAGGCGAGGTCCGGACCTTCTCCTATGAGCCTCCGAAGCTGTCCGAGCTGTTCATGGAAGCAGTGACGCCCGAGCCCGCTGACAGCGTCCGAGAGGTCGCCTGATGCCTCGCTGGCGGAGCATCTGGCTGGTTGCGAGGCGCGAGATCCTGGAACGAGGCAGGAGCCGCGGCTTCCTCCTCAGTGTCGCGTTCACGACGCTCATCGTCATCGGCTCGTTCGTGCTGCCCGCGATCTTCCTTGGCGGCGACAACCCGACGAAGGTCGGCGTCGTCGAGCCGTCACCGCCCGGTCTCCAGGCCGCCATCGAGCAGTCCGCACAGCGCTTCGACCGCAAGGTCGCCGTGACCAGCTACCCGAGCGGCGCGGCAGCGGACGCCGCCCTCCAGGACGGCGGCACGGAGATCGTCATCGAGATGCCGGCCGACCTGTCGGGCCCCGGCGAGATCCGGGTCAAGCGGCAGCCGGACCAGGCGACCGCGCAGGTCATCGCCGCCGCCACGGTCGCGCTGCGCGTCCAGGCCATCCTCGGCGAGAGCAATGTCGATCAGACGGCCCTCGCCAACGCTCAGCGACCGCCCGAGACGAAGTCGCTCCAGGCCCAGACCGAGCAGGACCAGGCGCGCTTCCTCGTCGCCAACATCGGCGCTGTCTTGATCCTCGTCGGGATCTTCAGCTTCGGCTACGCGGTGCTGACCGGCGTCGTGGAGGAGAAGCAGAGCCGTGTCGTCGAGGTCGTCCTCTCGACCGTCCGCGCGCGTGATCTGCTGATGGGCAAGGTCCTCGGCATCGGCGTCCTCGGGATCGGCCAGCTCGCGGTGTTCATCGTCGCGGCCCTGGTGGCCGCGCTCGTCACGAACCGTCTCGAGCTCCCCACGACGACGCCCGGAGCAGCGGTCCTTCTGGCGGTCTGGTTCGTGCTCGGCTACCTGCTCTACTCGACGGCGCTGGGGTTCCTGGGCGCGCTCGCGTCGCGGCAGGAGGAAGCCTCGAACGCGTCGACGCCCGTGACGATGGTCGCGATGCTCAGCTACTTCGTCGCGATCTTCGCCGTGATCGACGACCCGGACGGGCTCGTCGCAAACGTCGCAACGTTCCTGCCGCCATCGGCGCCCTTCGTCGTGCCGCTGCGGGCCGCATTCGACGCGATCCCGGCCTGGCAGATCGGCCTGTCGGCGATCATCACGCTCGTCGGGATCTATGTGCTGTTCACGATCGGAGCGCGCGTCTACGCAGGGGCCGTCCTCCAGTTCGGCAGCCGGATGAGGATCCGCGACGCCTGGCGGTCGGGCCGCTAGTCCGAGCTTCCGATCCGCGCCCGCCACGGTCGGCCTCGTCCCGTGCGGCCGCTCTATCGAGGCAGCGGCTCGCCGCCTCCGAGCGCATCGGGTGCCCTACCCTAGCCACGCGACAGCTGCGACCCCACCGAGGAGGAACACCCGTGCCCAAGACCGTCCCGACCGGCCCCGAGCTCGAGCCCGGCCCCTACCCGTTCTCGAAGGTCGTCGAGGCGAACGGGTTGGTCTTCGTCGCCGGGCAGGTCGGTGACGTCCCCGGTGGCCACGGCGCCGTTCCGGGTGGGATCGAGGCCGAGACGCGGGCGATGCTCGACAACGTCGGGCGGCTGCTCCGCGCGGTCGGTCTCGACTACGGCGACGTCGTCCGCTGCACCGTCTATCTCCGCGACTTCGGCGACTTCGCGAAGATGAACGAGGTCTATCGCACGTATTTCCCGACCGATCCGCCGGCCAGGGCGACGGTCGGCGTGACGGCGCTCGCCGCGGACTACTCGGTCGAGATCGAGGTCACTGCCGCGCGCTGACCGACGGGAAACCCGCTGGCGGCGGCATCAGCCGATCCGCAGGCCGGTCAGGAAGGCCGCCGCACGATCGAGCGCGTCCTCGAGCACGGGTTTGAGAGTGTGCCCCAGACCTGGATAGGTGACGAGCTCAGCCTGGGCCAGTCGAGGGACCACGGCCCGCAGCAGCGAGATCCGCGCGAAAGGATCCGATTCGCCCGACAGCAGCAGGACCGGACATCGGATGGCCGGCCAGTGCGCGATCCTCGCCTCGGTTCGCTCGGGCGACCCGGGCGGATGGAGCGGGTAGCTGAACAGGACGAGGCCCGCGTAGGGAGCATCGGGTTCCGCTGCTGCGAGGCTCGCGACCCGGCCGCCGTACGAATGGCCACCGACCGCGACGTCTGTCTCGGCCGGGACGACGAGATGGAACGCGGAGACGGCATCTTCGGCCTTCCGCTTCGGCAGGTCGATGGCGGTCGCGGCCACACCTCGGGCGCGGAGGCCGTCCACGAACGGGGCCATGCTGGCCGCCGTGCCGCTCGCACCGTGTCCCAGGAAGCACCTGATGGCCATGTGCCAAGGGTAGCCGTGAGGCACGGGCGGGGTACATCGGTCATGGCTCGGTCGGGTCATGGCCGGGTGGGACCGGGCGGGCGCATCATCCGCCTCCGACCCCACCGGAGGGACCCGTGCCGCTCACGCCCCGAACAAGCCGCGCCCCGAAAGATCGATCGACCGTCGCCATCTGCCTGGTGGCGATGTTGCTCGTCGTGCTCGTCGCGAGCCTCGGCGGCGGCCCGGGGACGGCGCTCGGCGCCGATGCAAGCGACACCCCACCGAGTGGCGAGCCGAGCTCTGACCCGACTCCCACAGCAACACCGACACCGACACCGACGCCCGCGCCCGGGCCGACCGTCCTCGGCTCGACGGTGACCTTCTTCGGCCGCGGCTACGGCCACGGTGTCGGGATGTCCCAGTACGGCGCCCGTGGGCGCGCGCTGGCCGGCGAGGATGCCGCCACGATCCTCGCTCACTACTACCGGGGCGCCACGTTCGGTTCGGTCCCGGCGACGACACGGATCCGGGTCCGGGTCCTGTATCGCTACCGGGCGACGTCGACCAAGCCGCTCCTCGTTTACGGCCGGCGCGGCACGTGGACGATCGATCGTGTCGCGGCGACCTTCCCGCCGGACGCCGCTCTGCGCGTCATCCCCGCGACGTCGGGGGCGACCACGACCTGGCGGATCCGTGTGACATCCGCCGCCGGCGTCGTGTTGTTCGCCGGACCGAAGCCTGCGTCGCTCGTCATCCGCGGTGCGGAGGGGGCGACCCGGCTGGAGCTCCGATCGAAGGCCTCGACGTACGACGAGTACCGGGGACTGCTCCGCGTCAAGACGGCATCGTCGGCGCCGCTCGCGACGGTCATCAACGACCTGCCGCTCGAGACCTACATCCGGGGCGTCGTCCCGGTCGAGATGTCCTCGGCATGGCCGCCGGCTGCTCTCGAGGCGCAGACGATCGCGTCGCGCTCGTACGCGGCGCGACACCTCCGGCCGGGGGTCTCGTACTACGACGTCGTCGACACCTCCGTGGCACAGGTCTATCACGGCGCGAAGGGCGAGAAGGCGACGACCAACGCGATCATCCGGACGAGCGCCGGCGTCGTCCTGCGGAGCGGCACGGCGATCGCGAACACGCTCTACCACTCGGCCGGCGGCGGCGGGACCGAGAACAACGAGAACGTCTACACCTCGGCGACCGGCGCCAGGGTCGCCGGTGTCGTCAGCTACCTGCGGGGCTCGATGGACCGTGCGCCCGACGGCAGCTCGTACGACGCCGCGTCGCCGTATGCGACCTGGACGACACGTGCCTATTCCCGGGCGCAGCTGTCGGCCTGGTTCGCTGCGGACTCGCGGACGAACGTGGGCACGCTCACGGCACTCGACCTGCGAGACCGCGGCGTTTCGGGCCGGTTGATCAGCGTGCGCCTGATCGGCTCGGCCGGCACGAAGAAGGTGTCCAGCGCGGTCTTCCGGTCGGTCTTCAACGCCGCGCGGCCGGCCGGGGACCCGATGCTCCGGAGCACGCTCTTCGCGACGGCGCCGATCCCCTGACCCGCTATCCTGCGGATCGATGATCGAACCGCGGGAACGGTGCGCGTGGGCCGGCGCAGCCGGTCCGAACCCGGACCCGCTGATGGTCGCGTACCACGACGACGAATGGGGCTCGCCTGTCCACGGCGACGTCGAGCTGTTCGAGCGCCTCGCGCTCGAATCGTTCCAGGCCGGGCTCTCGTGGTCGACGATCCGTCGCAAGCGCACAGGGTTTCGCGAGGCGTTCCGCGGGTTCGATCCACGGGTCGTCGCCGGGTTCGACGACGAGAACCGGACGCGTCTCATGGCCGACGCGGGGATCGTCCGGAACCGCGCGAAGATCGATGCCACGATCGGCAATGCCGCCGCATTCCTGGCGACCGCGACGGAAGCCGGATCGTTCGATGCGTACCTCGCGGGTATCGTCCCACCGCCGCCGCGGCGCCTGCCCTCGACCGCGCGGGCGGGGGACATCCCGGCCACGACACCGGTCTCCGATGCGCTGTCGGCGGATCTGCGACGGAGGGGTTTCGGGTTCGTCGGGTCGACGATCGTGTACGCCTTCATGCAGAGCGTCGGCCTCGTCGACGATCACCTGCCCGGCTGTTTCCGGTACCGCGGGCCGTCGTGACACGCTAGGTGTCACAGGCCGGGGTCATGGTGTGCCCATGAACACGAACACCGCCTCCCACTTCGACATCGACTGCCCCTGGTGCTCGGGGCCGATGGAGGCCGCGACCGAGAGCCACGTCGGCGACGCCCTCGCCTGCCCTGCGTGCTCGATCGTGGTCGACCTGGCAGCCGACCCAGTCGCCGTTCCCGTCGCCCTCGCGGCCTGACCTGTCAGCGCGGCGTGAGCGTCGCGCTGCGGAGAGCCCGGACCGGCAGGACGACGAGGCTGGCAAGCACCAGGCCGACGCCGATGACAGCGACCGTGGTCGAGCCGCTGGTCGCGTCGGTCAACGCTCCCCCGACGAGGAGGCCGACGGGCTGGAGCCCGAGCGAGATGCTGCGCGCGGTGCTCCCGACGCGGCCGAGGAGCGCATCGGGTGAGTACGCGGTCCGGAGGGTGATGTACGTGACGAGGATCACCGACTGCGCCACCCCCGAGAGCGCGGCGACACCGAGGAGCACGGGGATCTCGACCGCGACGGCGACGAGGATCAGCGTCACGGCGAGGACGAGGTTCCCGCCGATGAGCACCGACGCGACGTGCCACCGGCCGATCCAGCGCGCGGTGAGCAACGCCCCGGCAACCGTGCCCACGCCGTACGCCGCGAGGATGAGCCCGAGCACGGACGGCGCGTAGTCGAGGTCGCGGGTGATCCGCACGGTCAAGGCCAGGACGAGGGGCGCGAGCATGATCGAGATGCCGCCCCAGAACAGGATCGCGGTGCGCAGGACCGGGCTCCGAAGGATGTAGTCGATGCCCTCACGGATGTCGGTCACGAGACGTTGTCGCGGCCGGTCGATCGGTGCCCGCAGATCCCGCCGGACGAGCAGGAGCCCGAGCGCCGAGGCCGCGAAAGACACGGCGTCGATGGCGAGAGTCGGACCGGGCCCGATCGTGGCGGCCAGGATGCCGGCGACAGCTGGGCCGACGATGTAGCCGGTCGAGTAGATGGCCTCGAAGTACGAGTTCGCCCGCCCGACGAGGCTTCGGCCGACGAGCGTCGGGATCGACGCGGTGTAGCCCGCCAGGAAGAACGACCGAAGGATGGCCATCGGTGACGCGACGAGCAGGATGACGCCCATCGTCGGGCCGCCGACCGCGACCGACAGCGGGATGAGTGCGGTGAGTCCGGCACGGCCAAGATCGGCCAGGAACATCATCTTCTTGCGGTCGCTGCGGTCGGCGATCGCGCCCGCGAACATGCCGACGAAGAAGTCCGGGATCGTCTGCAGTGCGCCGACCACGCCCATCGCGAGACCCGAGCCGGTCAGGGCGAGGACGAGCAGCGGCAGCGCTGTGAAGCTGACGGCGTCGCCGAGGGCCGAGATCCCCTGGCTGACGATGAGGACCTTGAAGTCGCGGTTCGCCCCCAGCGGCTCCTCGACCACGTCAGCGGGCATCAGCCGATGGTACGTCGCGGTGCGTCGACCGCATGGGCCGGCATCGTAGGATGGCCGTGCATGGATGCCCGCACGAACGCCGCCACCGAGGCCATCCTCCGCGCCGGACGACGCCTCGGATCCCGCGGTCTCATCTCGGCCGGCGAGGGCAACATCTCCGTCCGCCTCGATGCCGACCGGCTGCTCATCACACCGACGGGTCTTCGCAAGGATGAGCTCGACCCGGGTGACCTCGTCGTCATCTGGCTCGGACACCCCGATCGAGAGGCACAGTCCCCCACCGGCTGCCGCGCGACGTCCGATCTGGCCATCCACCTCGCCGTCCACGCAGCACGGCCGGACATCGGGGCGATGGTCCACGCTCACCTCCCGGCCGCGATGGCGCTCACGCTCGCGGGCGAGATCCCCGATCCGTCGGCGCTGCCGGAGACGGCGCTGCTCCTGCCGCGGCTGCCGTTCCTGTCACTCGAGACGCCCGGCAGCGACCGGCTGGCGCAGCGGGTCGCCGGCGCCCTGACCGATCCGCCGGAACCTCTCGCGAACGGCGTCCTCCTCGAGCGTCACGGTGCATGCGCAGTCGGCGCGGACGCCGGCCAGGCGGTCGACCGTCTCGAGCTCGTCGAGGTGCTCTGCCGCACGTGGCGCGATGCGATCTCGATTCGCGCAGCACGGGCGGCACTCGGTATGGTGGACGCATCGCGCCCCAGCCCAGGGCCGCGCATAGAGGAGGGACGATGAACGCCCGGAAGTACCTAGCGGAATTGCTCGGCACGTTCATGTTCATGATGATCGGCTACATGTCGATCCCGGCGTTCCAGCATTCGGCGCCCCCAGCGTCGAACCTGCTGGTCGTGCCGTTCGCGTTCGGGCTCGGCCTGCTGGCCGCGATCTTCGCCTTCGGAGGCATCTCGGGCGGGCACTTCAACCCGGCCGTCACCATCGCCATGATCCTCGACAAGCGCGCACCCCTCGTGGAGGGTGTGGCCTACATCGTCGCCCAGATCATCGGCGCCATCGCCGCCGGGGTCGTGGTCCTGCTGACGGTCAGCCAGGCCGCCGTGGCCGGTGGCATCACCAAGCCCGCCGCCGACATCTCCGACCTCAGTGCACTCGTCATCGAGATCATCTTCACTGCCATCTTCCTGACCGTCATCCTGATCGTCTCCAAGCGGAACGGGACCATGGCCGTCCTCGCCATCCCGCTGACGCTCGTCGCGATCCACTTCGCCATCGCCACGACCTCGGGATCGTCGGTGAACCCCGCCCGCTCGATCGGCTCGGCGCTCGTCGGGGGCGACCTCGACAAGCTCTGGATCTACATCGTCGGCCCGGTCATCGGCGGCATCATCGGCTACGGGGTCTACAAGCTCATGGACGGCGGCGCCGAAGACCCGCTCGTCTAGGCCCCCGACGACTCCGGCAGCTCCGCGCCGCTCGTGGCGGCCGTCGGGATGACGGCCGCCGCTCCTCGTTCGGCGAGCCAGCACGCAGCCGACTGGCCGCCACCGACATCGATCAGGGGCGGCTCCTCGACGCGGCACCGATCGAACGCGACCGGACAGCGGGGATGGAACCGGCAGCCGGTCGGGATGTGTGCGGCGTCGGGCGTCTCTCCCTCGAGGATGGTTCGACTCGCGCGGGTCCCCGCGTCGGGCGGGTCGGGTGATGGCGCGACCGAGACGAGCGCCTTCGTGTAGGGGTTCCGCGGCGAGCGGATGACCGCTTCGGCGGGGCCGATCTCCATGATCTTGCCGAGGTACATCACCGCGATCCGGTCGGCGATGACCCACGCGAGCGACAGATCGTGGGTGATGAAGAGGTAGGTCAGGCCGCGCTCGCGGCGCAGGTCGAGCATGAGCCTGAGCAGCTCGGTCCGGATCGACACGTCGAGCATCGACACTGGCTCGTCGGCCACGATGACCTCGGGATCCATGACGAGAGCGCCGGCGATGACGACGCGCTGGCGCTGTCCGCCTGACAGCTCGTGCGGGAAGCGAGCCGCGAAGTCACCGCCGGGGCGAAGGCCGGCCGATTCGAGGGCGGCGATGACCTTCGCCTCACGCTCCGCCGGCGTGCCGATGCCGTTGACGACGAGCGGCTCGGCGACGAAGTCGCGGATCGTCTGCTTCGGGTCGAGCGTCTCGTACGGGTCCTGGAAGATCAGCTGGACCCGGCGGCGGTAGTGCCGGAGCTGCCTCTGGCTCCAGAGAGCGCTGACATCCGTCCCCTCGAACTCGATCCGGCCGCCGGTCTGCCGAGTGAGCTTGACGATGACCCGACCGGTCGTCGTCTTGCCACTCCCCGACTCGCCCACGAGTGCGAGGACCTCGCCCTGGATCAGGGTCAGGTCGATGCCGTCCACGGCCCGGACCACTCCCCGCGGCCGGCGCCGGATGAGGTCGAAGAGTCCCCCGTAGATCGGGAAATGGACGGTCAGATCGGTCAGCTCGATGATCGGGACGCCGGGCGCGGTCTCGTCGCGAGGAACAGCGGTCACGAGGCGACCCGGGCCTCGTCATCCCGCGCGGGCCCGTCACTGCCCGCCGGGAACAGGTGGCAGGCGACCCGGACATCGCCGAAGGTGACGTCCGGCGGCACCTCGACCGAGCAGACATCCATCGCGAACGAGCAGCGCGGGGCGAACCGGCAGCCGGGCGGCGGGTCGCGCAGATCCGGCGGAGAGCCCGGGATGACCTCGAGCGTCCGACGATCGGCGTGGATGTTCGGGAAAGCGGCCAGCAGCTTCCGGGTGTATGGGTGGCGCGGACGTGTGAACACCTCCGACACGGGCCCTTCCTCCGCCACGCGCCCGGCGTACATGACCATCACCCGGTCGCAGGTCTCGGCGATGACCGACAGGTCGTGGGTGATGAGGATGAGCGACAGCCCGAGCTTGGCGCGCAGGTCCTCGAGCAGCGCGAGGATCTGCGCCTGGACCATGACATCGAGCGCGGTCGTCGGCTCGTCACCGATGACGATGGCCGGGTCACAGGCAAGGGCCATGGCGATCATCGCCCGCTGGCGCATCCCGCCCGAGAGCTCGTGCGGATAGCCGCGGCCGCGTGCCTTCGGGATGCCGACGAGCTCGAGAAGCTCGCCGGCGCGTTTGCGAGCGTCCGCCGCCGAGACGCCGAGCCGTTCCTCGATCGGCTCGGCGATCTGGTCACGGACGCGCTGGACCGGGTTGAGCGCGTTCATGGCGCCCTGGAACACGATGGAGATCTCGCGCCAGCGGTAGCGCCGGAGCGCGTTGTCGGACTTCGGCACGAGGTCGATGCCCATGAGCTTGACGCTGCCGCCGACGATCGCCGCGTTCGACGGCAGGAGGCGGAGGAGCGAGAGCGCTGTCGTCGTCTTGCCACACCCGGATTCGCCTGCGATGCCGAGCGCCTCGCCATGGTCGAGCCTGAAGCTGACGCCGTCGACGGCCTTGACCGTCCCCGATTCGAGCGTGAAGTAGGTCTTCAGGTCTTCGACGACGAGGAGCGGCGCGTTCGGGTCGGCCTGCTTCGGGAGCGTCCGATGGTGCGGCGTCGTGACGGTCATCGCCGCCGCCGTGCTTTGGGGTTCAGCAGGTCGTCGAGGGCGCCGCCGATGAGCGTGAACGCGAGCACGACGAGGACGATGCACACACCCGGCGAGACGTACCACCACCACGCCCCGAGCCCGGGTGCGCCCGCATCCTGAGACGAGCCCAGGATCTGGCCCCATGACGGCGCGAACGGGTCGCCGAGGCCGATGAATGCGAGTGTCGTCTCGGTCAGGATCGCGCCGGCGAAGATGAGGACGGCGTTGGCGACGATGAGCCCGGTCACGTTCGGCAGGATGTGGACGCGCATCATCCGCCACGGCCCCGAGCCGATGACGCGGGCCCGGTCGATGAACGCACGCTCCTTCACCGACATCGTCTGCGAGCGGATGATCCGCGCGGTCGTCGCCCAGCTCGTGATGCCGATGACGATCACGATGACGAACAGGGTCGTCCGGATGCCCAGGATCTCGCCCGTGCCGATGATGTCGAGCACGATCGGCGCGATGATCAGGGCGAGGACGAACGTCGGCAGGACGAGGAAGAAGTCGGTGATGCGCATGATCACCGTGTCGGTCCGGCCGCCGACGAACCCCGACACGATCCCGAGAACGGCACCGATGGCGAGCGTCACGACAGTCGCGAGCAACCCGATGAGCATCGAGATCCGCGCGCCATGGACGGTCAGGTTCAGCACGTCGCGGCCGAGATTGTCCGTGCCGAGAAGGTGCCGCAGGGACGGAGGTTCGAGCCGCTTGCCGCTCGAGCTCGTCACCGTCTCGAGCGGGCCCACGAACAGGCTCGGGGCGAGGGCGAGCACCGCGAAGAACACGATGATCGCGAGTCCGATGGCGCCCTCCGGCCGGCGAACGAGCCGACCCAGGAACGACCGCCAGCCGAAGACGCGCGTCGCGATGCGACCTGTCCGGCCCCCGGTCGGCCCGAGAAGGACCGGCGACGCGCTCACGTCCGAACCCGCGGGTCGAGCCGGCCGTAGACGATGTCGGCGACGAGGTTGGCCACCACGACGGTGACGGCGAGGATCAGGAAGATCGCCTGGAGGACCGGGTAGTCGCGCGCCTCGAGCGCCTCCTGCGTCAGCGTGCCGAGCCCCGGCCAGCTGAAGACCACCTCGACGGTGATCGCTCCGGCGATGATGAAGCCGAGGTTGATACCGATCAGCGAGACCGTCGGGAGCAGGGCGTTCGGGACGGCGTGGCCACGGAGGACGCGCGATTCGGACAGCCCCTTGGCCGTCGCGGTCGTGACGTAGTCCTCGCTCCGGGTCTCGATGACCGAGGAACGCATCAGGATCGAGTACTGGCCGATGAGCCCGAGGCTCACGGCGGCGAGGGGCAGGATCAGGTGGTGCGCGAAGTCGAGCACCTGGTCGGCGAAGGACGAGTAGGTCTCGCCGAGAGTGAACATGCCCGCGGTCGGGAACCAGCCGAGGGCCGTGGCGAAGACGACGAGCAGGATCATGCCCAGCAGGAAGTAGGGCATCGAATAGAGGATCAGAGACATGCCGTTGCCCGCGTAGTCGACGACACCGCCGCGTTTCCAGCCGCTGTAGGCGCCCAGGACGATGCCGACAGCGATGGCGATCAGCTCACCGAGGCCGAACAGGATGAGCGTCGGCCAGACGCGGTTGGCGATGACCTCGGTCACGTCCTGGCCCTTGTACTTGTACGACTGTCCGAAGTCGCCCTGGATCGTCGTCGAGACGTACCGGGCGAACTGATCCGGGAAGAGCGGCTGGTCGAGGCCCCAGCGCGCCCGCAGGTCGGCTCGCGCCTGGGCGGACTGGTTGGGGTTGTGCGACAACCGCTCCGGAGACCCGGGCATGGCTCGGAAGAGGATGAAATTGAGCACGACGATCCCGGCGATGGTCAGCATCGCCTGGAGGATGCGGCGCAGCAGGTAACGCGACGCCATGGTCGGTCCCGGTTATCGCGATGCGACGCCGGGTGAGCGCCGCATCCCGATCACTCCTCCTCGCCGGCGGCGCTCCGTCGCCTGCTCAGGCCGACGACCGCGACGACCGCCACGATGACGAGGACGATCCCGCCGACGAGGAGCAGGGTGTTGCTGCTCCCGCTGGTCGTCGAGCTGTCGGTCGACGCGCTTGGCGCCGGGCTGTTGGTGGCGACCGCAGCCTGGGATCCGCCGGGCGAGGCCGCCGCCGACGCGGTCGCCGAAGCCTCCGCGGACGGAGCCGCTGCCTGTGGTGCGGTCAGGTAGTCGTAGCCAGCCGTCCCGTAGGCGAAGAACGGAAGCCCGCCCTCCTTGGGAGACAGCGGCCAGCCGCCGAACTTGTCCGTGCGCCACGCCGACAGCGCGGCGTCGTAGAACAGGACGTGGTACGGCGCCTGGTCGTACAGGATCTGCTGCATCTCGTCTATGTACGTCTTGCGCTTCGCCTGGTCGTTCTCCTTGCCCTGGAGGGCGAACAGCTCGTCGTAGCGCGCGTTCGAGAAGAAGCTGTCGCTGTTGCCCGTCGGGATCGCATCCGTCGTGGCGTTCTTCAGGAGCGAGTTCGGATCGACGTCGCCCGCCCAGTTCCAGATCACGACGTCGAACGACGCCTTGCCCGGTGGATCCGCCTCGGGCGGCTTCTGGAGTGCCGACACGGCGTCGGCATCGAGCGACTGGACGGTCACCCCGAGGCCGAGCTCCTTCCACCAGGCCGAGATGAACTCGGCGCTCTGCGTGTACGTGGTGGACGATGACGGGACGACCATCTTGAGGTTGATCGGCTTGCCCTCATGGTCGAGCCGCTTGCCGCTCGCGTCGAGCTTGTAGCCCGCGGCGTCGAGCTTCTGGCGCGCGACATCGAGGTCGAATGTGCGAGGGCTGGCCGGGTCGAGGTGCCAGAGTCCGCCCGACATCGCGGGCGGGATGATCGTGCTGCCGGCGACGCCATGGCCGCCGAGCACCTTGTCCACGAGCGCCGGCTTGTCGATCGCGTAGCCCAGAGCATCGCGGAAGGCAGGGTCGCGCGTCGCCGTCGTCGATGCCCCGCCGCCCTCGATGGGCTTGCTGTAGGTGTTGAAGACGAGGTGGGTGAAGGCGTTCGCCTCAGCGGCGGTCGTCGATTCGGCGACGACGACGTTCGGCTGGGTCTTGAGCGACTCGAACTGGTCCGAGGTCACGTTCCGCGCGTAGTCGATGTCGCCCGACTTGAGCGCCTCGGTCATCGCGCCTTCGTCCTTGAAGAACTGGATGAAGGTCTCGTCCTGGTACGACTTCGGGGTCGGGCCCTGGTAGTTCGGGTTGCGGACGAACCGGACGTACTCACCGGTCTTCCATTCGACCGCCTGGTACGCCCCTGTTCCGACGACGGGGACCTTGTTGGCGTCGGTGTTGATGTCGCGCTTCTCCCAGATGTGCTTCGGGAGGATCGGCAGGTACGAGGTCAGGATCTGGGTGTTGGGATACTCGGTCGTGAGGACGAGCGTCTGTGCATCGGGGGCGGTGACCGATTTCACGGCGGCATAGGTCAGGTAGAGGTCGAGATAGCCGACACCGACGTAGCCGCGGTCGCCCTTCTGGATGTCGAGGAGCTTCTGCAACGTCCAGCGGGCGTCTTCCGAGGTCGCCGGCTTCCCGTCGGACCATTTCAGGTCCGGGTCGATCTTGAACGTCCACGTGTTCCCATCCTGGGTCCACGACTTTGCGAACCCGCCGATCGGCTCGGCGTTGACGCCGAAGTCGACGAGGCCCTGGTAGTTGAGGCCGAACACCTCCCAGCCGACGTAGTACTCGGTGAGGTACGGGTTCATCGCGTCGAGATCCTGGACGGTCCCGACACGCAGGACGACGGGGTCGGCGGCACCGACCGGCGCTGCTGCGGGGAGCGCGATGAGGGAAACGAGTCCGAGCGCGACGAGGATACGAGTCAGGCGGCGCCGCACGGGCGATTGCATGATGGTTGTTCTCCTCCTGTCGAGCCTCCAGCCCGAAACTGGCGGTACGGTGGCATAGGCAGGGCGTTCCCGCAAATCCCGACCCACTCTACGCACCGGTCGAGCCTCAGACCATCCATGACGTGGCTGGATCGGTCTCGAGCAGGATGGGTCGATCGATCGCGAATCGCGCCAGATCCCGGGCGGACGGGGTCTCA
Organism: Chloroflexota bacterium; assembly: GCA_045804705.1. Taxonomy (GTDB): domain Bacteria; phylum Chloroflexota; class Limnocylindria; order Limnocylindrales; family CSP1-4; genus SPCO01. The sequence goes on along the minus strand of JBJMMQ010000002.1, from coordinate 3,949 downwards.
CCCTCGACGCTCAGCTCCGCGAGGATCCGGCCGATCACGGACGCGAACTTGAAGCCGTGCGCCGCACCGAGTGCGACGACGACGCCCGGCTGTCCTGGCAATCGGTCGACGACGAGGTCGCGGTCCGGTGTCAACGTATAGAGACAGGTCTTGGTATAGATGGGCGGCCCGAGCGCTCCGGGGAGATGACGGCCGAGAAAGTCGTCGACGCGCGCGAACGCGGCATCATCCCGGGCGAACGTTCTCCTGTCGGGGTCGACCGGCTCCCCGCCGCAGTCCTGGGCCGCCTTCGGCCCCGCCTCGCCGTAGGTCGGGAAGCCATAGAAGCAGGGTTCGTCCATCCAGATCCAGACCGGGAAGCGATCCGGGGCGAACGCTTCGGGCGTCGGGCTGGCGAAGTAGGTCACCTGCTCCTTGGTGATCGTCAGGGGCAGGCGCCGATCGAAGGAGGCGAGGAGCTCGTTCGTCCAGGCATCGACTGCGATGACGACGCGGGGCGTCCGATAGGTGGCATTCGGTGTGACGATCTCGAGGTCCCCGCCACCGGCGTCCCGGAGAGCCGTCACGGGTCTGCGATCGAGGAGCGTCGCGCCGTGGGCGACGGCGAGGCGTCGATGTGCGGCGTTGCCCTTGAACGGGTCGGCCAGTCCGCCGCTCGGCTGCCACATCCCGGTGACGTCGTCGTCGACGTGCCATTGCGGCCAGCGATGCCGGATCTCGTCGGCATCGACGAGGTCGAACGGCACGTTCTCGGCGGCGAGGCTCTCCGTGTAGTCGGCCTTCGGGATCGCCGGGTCGGCCGGCCACAGGTCGAGGCCGCCGGTCCTGGTGACGATGCGTCCATCGGCCTCAGCCTCGACCTCCGCCCATGTCTCGTAGGCGCGCTTCGCGAGGCGGACGTAGTCGGGCCGGTGGTAGGAGAGGCGGATGATCCGGGAATGATCGGCCGATGCGCCGTTGACGTGATCCATCTCGAAGCGCTCCAGACCGAGGACGCCCGTGCCGAGCGACCGGCTCAGCCAGTACGCCGCCCCGGATCCGATGCCGCCGAGGCCGATGACGACCGCGTCCCAATCACGGCGTGTCGCGTCCATCGGTCGATGCTAGGGCGCAGGAGGAGGTGTCGTGGCGCCGCGTGACCGCAGGAGCGCATAGCGTTCGACGGCGATGACCGTCATCACGTCACGGATCCGCCCGTCGAGGGTCATGGCGAGGACCTCGTCGAAGGGCAGCCAGCGGATGACGAGGTCCTCGGTCCCATCAGGCGTCGCGGTTCCGTGGGTCAGGCCGGTCGCGACGAACAGGACGGCGACCTCGTCGGTCACGCTGTTCGAGAGCTCGACGCGGGCGAGCTCGCGCCAGTCGGCAGCTTCGACGCCCGTCTCCTCGCGCAGCTCCCGGCGCGTGCCGTCGAGCGCGGTCTCGCCGTCGGGGACGCCGCCCTCGGGGATCTCCCAGGAGTAGGCGTCGAGAGCGTAGCGGTGCTGTCCGACGAGGAGGACTCGGTCGTCGTCGTCCAGGACGAGCACCCCCGCGGCGAGGTTCGCGAAATGGACGACGCCGTAGATCCCGGGCGCGCCGTCGGGCCGGGTCACGTCGTCATGCCAGATCGTCAGCCACGCGTTCTCGTAGGCGACGCGGCGGGCGTTGCGGATCCAGGGACCGATCGGTTTCGGTGGGTCGTCCATCCCGGCATCGTCGCATGGGGCGGTTGCGGGCGCCCGACGGCGCGGTCGACCTCTAGACTCCCGGGCATGACCGCCGAGAGCGAACGGTTCCACGAGGTCGAGACCGCGTGGGACGTGCGCATCCCGGCCCGCGACGGCATCGAGCTGTCGGCCAACCTTTGGCTTCCGTTGCTGCCGACGGGCGACCCCGTCCCGGCCATCCTCGAGATGATCCCCTACGGCAAGGACAACTGGCGCCGGAACGCGGACATCGCGCGCGGCACCTACTTCGCCGACCGCGGGTACGCCCTGTGCCGGGTCGACGTTCGCGGGACCGGTTCCTCTGGTGGCGTCGCACTCGACGAATACACCGAGGCGGAAACCCTCGACGGGTACGACGCCGTGGAGTGGCTTGCGGCGCAGCCATGGTGCAGCGGCGCGGTCGGGATGTGGGGCATCAGCTACGGGGCATTCACGTCGATCCAGGTCGCCAAGCTCCGACCGCCGCATCTGCGCGCCATCGTGCCGGTGCAGGGCACGGACGACCGCTACAGGACCGACGTCCACTACATCGGTGGCTGCGTGACAGTCAGCGAGCTGAGTCAGTACGCGGTCAGCCAGGTCGCGATGAACGCGATGCCGCCTGAACCGGCGTTCTCGGGCGACGACTGGCGCGCGAAGTGGCTTGCGCGGCTCGAGGCGACGCCCCCGTGGCTCATCCGCTGGTTGCGCGAGCAGCATGACGGCCCGTACTGGCGACCGGGATCGCTCGCCCCCGACTACGACGCCATCGAGGCCGTTGTCCTGAACATCGGCGGCTGGATGGATTCGTACGTCGATGCCGCTCTACGGATGCAGCGTGGCCTCACCGTGCGGAGCCGGACCATCGTCGGCAACTGGGTCCACGGCTGGCCATCGTCGGCCAACCCGGGACCGAACATCGACGAGCTCCACGAGGTCGTCCGCTTCTTCGATCGATGGTTGAAGGGCATCGACAACGGAGCGGACGCTGAACCACCGATCACCTGGTTCGAGCGCGAGTACGCCGACCCCGAGCCATTCCCGGAGGTCCTCCCCGGGCGCTGGCGCGCGGCGAGCGCGTACCCGCACCCAGCCGCGACCATGCGTGACCTCCGGTTCGCCGGCGGCCCGGCTCCCCTCGTCGGCCGCCTCGTTACCGAGAACGGCGACCTGGAGAACGTCGTCGGTCGCTACCAGCACCGGCCGGCCGTCGGGACACGCGCCGCACTGTCGTGGGGCGCGGGCGGCCCACCCAACGGCCTCGCCCGCGACCTTCGTCCGGACGAGGCGCTCGGTCCGACATTCACGTCGGAGCCGCTCGATGGCGCGCTCGAGATCCTCGGGGTCGCCCGGGTCGTCCTTCACCTCGCGGTCTCGGCGCCGATCGCGACGACCGTCGTCCGGCTGACCGACGTCGCACCCGACGGGACCTCGGCGCAGGTCTCGGCCGGCATCCTGAACCTGACCCACCGAAGGTCGCATCTCGACCCGGCGCCTCTCATCCCGGGCGCCGTGGAGGAGGTCGTCGTCGACCTGCGGCCGGCCGGATATCGATGGGTGCCGGGCCACCGAGTCCGGGTCTCGGTCGCATCGTCCGCATGGCCCGTCATCTGGCCGTCGCCCCACCCCGCCGAGTTCGAGCTCCACAGCGGTCCGGCGACGCCATCCCGCGTCGTCCTCCCGGTCGTGCCGCCCGCCGGGAGCGCAGGCGACGTCCCTGTCCCGTCCTTCAAGTCGACCCCGCCCGGACTTAGGGAAGTCGGCAGCGAGGGCGCCGCGGACGAACCGGTCTGGCGGATCACGAACGACGTCATGGCCGGGACGACGACAGTGACGGTCCACGACGGCGGCGAGGACATCCTCGATGACGGCCGCCGCCTGTACTCGGCCGAGACGCTGACGATGACGGCGTCCGACGCTGATCCTGCCCAAACGACCATGGACGCCGACGTCGTCTACCGCTGGTACGACCACTCGTTCGAGACGGAGATCCGTGCGCACTCGGTCCAGACGAGCGACGCCGAGACATTCCACCTGACCATCGACCTCGAAGTCGATGTGGATGGTGAGGCGTTCTTCCGCCGCTCATGGCGCGAATCGATCCCGCGCCGCCTCGTCTAGCCCGTGACGGGATGCGGATGCGTGACCGCTATCCTTCGCCCATGCCGGTCCCTCCTCCAGACGGTCCCAGGCGGCGACTGAGGCGGGTGGTGCCGCGACGCGTGCGGTCTGCCGTACGACGCGCGGTCGGCCGGCCGGCC
>JBJMMQ010000001.1:0-3591 GCA_045804705.1 Chloroflexota bacterium | reverse complement strand
GCCGCGAGATCAGCCGAGATCGGTGCAAGCAGGCCCGTGTCGCCGAGCAGCCGAAGGCCGACGGACGGTGCCCGCGCCGCGAGCAGCTTGTCGAGCTCGATCGCGATCCGCTCGCCCGACAGGTGCTCGACGAGCGCGGCCCGCGCCTGGATCCCGGCGAGGGTTGCGGTCTCGATCCCGAACTCCAGCGTCGTCGCGAGTCGCACGGCCCGGACCATCCGGAGGGCATCCTCCTCGAACCGTGCGCGTGGGTCGCCGACCGCGCGCAGGACGCCGGCTGTGAGATCGACGAGGCCGTCGTACGGGTCGAGGAACGCTGCCGGTCCGCCGGCTCGCGCGCCCCATGCCATGGCGTTGATCGTGAAGTCGCGCCGGGCGAGGTCGAGCTCGATCGAGTCGCCGAACTCGACGTGGTGTGGCCGTCGGAAGTCGGCGTAGTCGTGGTCGCTGCGGAATGTCGTGATCTCGAAGGTCTCGCCGTCGCGCCGGACAGCCACGGTCCCGAACGCGTTCTCGTAGACGGCGCCCGGGAAGAGCTCGATGACCCGCTCGGGACGGGCGTCCGAGGCGAGGTCCCAATCCGCCGGCCGCCGGCCGAGCAGGACGTCGCGAAGCGACCCGCCAACGACGTATGCCGCCTGACCGTTCGACCAGAGACTCTCGAGCAGGGCGCGGACGGCGGCCGGGATCGAGGCCTCGATCGCCTCCGGCCGGCCGATCGCCGCCGTCAGTTGCGACCCAGGAAGAGATACGAGCGCCACGCCTCGTTGCGATCGTCGCCGAGATACGGCGTGAACAGGGAGTAGATGTCGCTGCGCGGCTCGAATGGTGGCCGCAGGAGGTGAAGCCGGGCTTCGTCGAGCGTCTTGCCGCCCTTGCGGTGATTGCACGGCTTGCACGCGGTGACGAGGTTCTCCCAGGTGTGGCCACCGCCACGATGACGCGGGACGATGTGGTCGAGGGTCATGTCATGCGCCTGCCGGCCGCAGTACTGGCAGGTATGCCGGTCGCGGACGAAGACCTCTCGGCGCGACAGCTTCACTCGCGGCCGCGGTCGGCGGATGAGGTGCTGAAGGCGGATGACGGAAGGCGCGCGATACTCGGTCCGCGGCGTCCGGATCACCTGGTGGTCGTATTCGATCACTTCGGCCTTCTCGCCGAACACGAGACGGAAGGCGCGAGGCAGGTTGCAGACGTTGAGCGGTTCGTAGTTCTGGTTCAGAACGAGCACGACACCGTCCATTTGGCCGGACGATAGCAGGTTGTCCGGAAGATGCTGGCGTCAGGCCCGGCCGGTCGCCGCTCCCGTGGACGGATCCCAGCCGCCCGCCTGGCCGACCTTCGTCACGAGGGGCCGGCCGAGCGCGTCGCCGATGAACCGAGCGGCAGCCAGGACGCCATCGAGCGAAACGCCCGACTCCCAGCCGGAGGCATCGAGGAAGTAGACGAGGTCCTCCGTGGCAAGATTGCCGGCCGCCCCTGGAGCGTAGGGGCAGCCCCCGGTACCACCTGCCGCGGAGTCGAAGCAGCGGACCCCGGCGTCGAGGCCTGCCGCGACGTTTGCGAGGGCAGTGCCCCGCGTGTCGTGGAAGTGATACGCGATTCGCTCGAGCGGGATGCCGGCGGCGACGGCCGACCCGGTGAGGGAGGCGACCTGGGCGGGCACGCCGACACCGATCGTGTCTCCGAAGCAGATCTCATCCACGCCCAGGTCGAGCAGGCGGAGCGCGACCTCCACAGGGCGTTCTGGGTCGACCCGACCGGTATAGGGGCAGCCGAAGGCGGTCGACACGTAGCCGCGGCGCCACCACCCGAGCTCACCGGCACGCTCGAGGACGGGGGCGAAGGCGGCGAGCGACTCCTCCACGGTCATCCCGATGTTCGCGCTGGTGAACGCGTCGGTGGCCGCCGTGAAGACGGCGAGTGCGTCGGCGCCGGCGGCCTCGGCGCGGTCCATGCCGCGCGCGTTCGGGACGAGGACGGGATAGCGAACGCCGGGGGCACGGTCGAGGCCGGCCATCAGCTGATCCGCATCGGCCAGCTGGGGGATCGCACGCGGGGCGACGAAGCTGGTCGCCTCGATCTCGCGGAGGCCCGCGGCGGCGAGGATGGCGATGAATCGGGCCTTCGTCGCCGTCGGGATCGCGGTCGCCTCGTTCTGGAGGCCGTCGCGTGGCCCGACCTCGTAGATCCGGACCGTCTCAGTCACGGGACGCGGCCGCGGTCAGACGAGCGGCGGGTCCATCGCCCGCTCGATGCGGGCGACCTCGACCTCGATCCGGCCGAGGAGGTTGATCGCAGCGACGTGATCCGGGCTGCCGTGCTTCGCGGCATTCCGCTTCCGGCGCGTCTCCCGATGGAGGGCGAGCAGCTCCTCGCGGGTCTGGGGAAGGGGCGTCGGGGCACTCTCCTCGTGGGCCATGCGCTGAGCGTACCCGAACGGGATCGTCATGGCTCGATCACCGCCAGGAGCTGGCCACGCGTCACCTGGTCCGCGGCCGCGACCCGGATGTCGCCGATCTGCCCCGCCACGGTGGCGACCACGATGTGTTCCATCTTCATCGCCTCGAGGGTGACGATCGGCTCACCCGCCTCCACCGACTGGCCGGGCGCGACATGGACGCGAAGGACGGCGCCCGGCATCGGAGCGACGACATCGGTCGGCCCGGTCGCGCCGGCGACTCCATGGGCGACGGCAGCTCGCGCCGCAGCGTCGACATCGGGAGGTGGCGCGAGGATGAACGCGACGCTTCGGCCCGCGACGTCGACGTGGGCCACGTCTCCGGCGCACACGGCTTCGAATCCCGGCGTCGTCGCGGGCACCACTGTTCGCTGCCGGCCCTCGGCGGCGATCCTGACGGTTCGCGGCGCATTCATCCGCCATCCGCCGGCCCACACATCGGCCGGGTCCGGCGCGGCCGTCAGCAGGCCCGCTGCAGCCGACCATGCCTCGTCCGGGATCGCCGCCCTTTCCGCCCAGTCGTCGGGAGGCCAGATGCGGTCGAGCGTATCCGTCCGTGCGTCGCCGGCGAGGACGACGGGCTGACGGACGAGCCAGCGAAGGAACCGCAGATTCGTGACGACACCCAGGACGACCGTTTCGTCGAGGGCCGACTGGAGCCGCTCAAGGGCGCGCTGGCGGTCCGGTCCCCACGCCACGATCTTCGCCAGCATCGGGTCGAAGAGACCGCCGATCTCGCTGCCTGTCTCGATCCCGGCATCGACCCGGACGCCGTCGCCGGTGGGCCACCGAAGCGCCTCGACGCGGCCCGTCGCCGGCAGGAAACCGTCCTCGGCGTCCTCCGAGTACAGGCGCACCTCGACGGCATGTCCCGTCGCGACGACCGACTCGAAGCCGAGGGGCTCGCCGGCAGCGATCCGAAGTTGGTCCGCGACGAGATCGCGCCCGGTCACGAGCTCCGTCACCGGATGCTCGACCTGGAGCCGAGTGTTCATCTCCAGGAAGGCCGGCTCGCCCCGCTCGTTGACCAGGAATTCGCAGGTGCCGGCGCTGACGTAGCCGACCGCCCGGGCGAGCGTCAGCGCAGCGTCGGTCAGCCGGTCCCGAAGGGCCGGACCGACGGCCGGCGA